>JAYEJW010000258.1:0-12130 GCA_034716535.1 Pseudomonadota bacterium | reverse complement strand
CCAGGCGGAGTTGCAGCGCTTCATCGACTCCCTTGACATCCCCACGGATGAAAAAAACCGGCTGAAGACACTCGGCCCCGCCACCTATCTGGGAAACGCCGCGGCGCAAGCGAAGGCGGTCTGACCTCGTTCCCCTTTGTGGTTGCCTTCGTACATGCCCACAAAAAAAGGCCGGCCGCGGTGATCCGCGGCCGGCCTTTCTTCGATCGCCGAAGCGCTCGGGATCAGCCTTCCCCAGTATAGACCTCGGCCCGAACCTCGACACGCCGGTTCTTGGCGCGGCCTTCGTCGGTCTCGTTGGTCGCCACTGGATCGTGCTTACCACGGCTCTCGGTCCCGATGCGGGCAGGATTTAGGCCGCCGGCGGTGACCAGGTAGTCCATGGTCGAGTCGGCGCGGCGCTGGCCGAGCCCGAGATTGTAATCCTGGGAACCAACCCCATCGGTGTGCCCGACAATCGTCAGCTGCTCCTCGCCCTTGCTTTCTTTCACCCGACGCGCAAGGTCGTCCAGCGCAACCTCCATCTCGGGCTTCAACGCGGCCTTGTCAAAATCGAACTCGTCGTTGTCCAGGTCGATCGTGTAGCTCTCGATGATCTCTTTCGCACAGGGCGGCACATCGGTAGGGCCCCCATCGCTCTGCCAGCACTCGCCGTAACCGGTCACCCAGCCTGTCTCATCGGCAGTGGACCAGAACTGCTCCATCATCTCGGCGTTTGCCGCAGGAGCAGCCAGGGCAATCGTCAGCGCCATCGGGGCAACGAGGCCCAGGGCGCGAACGCTCTTGTTTGCTTTGAACATGGTCTTGTTTCCTTTTCAGATTAGAAACTGGAGGCACCGCGCCCTTCGGCACATAGCGGCATCAAGGTGGGCCGCCCAAGGCCAATCTAAGGTTGGCGCAAACTTTGCTAAATAAACAACGCCGACCACGCGATGCGTGGTCGGCGCTCCGGAGCCCGCGCGGTGCGGACTTTCTATGCCCTAGGACGATTACTGATCCGTGGTCGAATGGATCACCGAGCGGCGCTGCTCCAGGGCGAACTGGTCATACTCGGGAAGCATGTCCGTCTTGCCGCGGCTCTCGGCGGGAGCGATGCGGTCGGCGGACAGGCCTTCTTGGATCATGTAGTCCCGAACCGTGTCGGCGCGGCGCATACCGAGCGCCTCGTTGTACTCATAAGAGCCCTTCGCATCGGTATGCCCCACGACGGTCAGGTACTCGTCCGCGGGAGTGGCCTTGACATCGGCGATGTACTCGTCGAGGCGAGCCACCTCGTCCCGGTTGACGACGTTCTCCATGCGGTACTTGTCGAACTCGAAGTTCAGTCGCAAGGTGAACTCCTCCGGTACGCTCACGCAGGGCGGAAGGTTGGTGGGACCATCCGGGTAGGCGCTCTGCCAGCACTCGCCGTAGCTGGTGGTCCAGAGCTGTCCGTCAGGTACGCTCGGGTCGCCTAAAGCATACCAGTAGCTCTCTTCCTCAATCGCATGCGCGGACGAGGCCATCAGAGCGAAGGTCAGCGCAACCGGTGCAGCGCGCCCGAGAGCGCGAAGGGTCTTCAGATGTTTGAACATTGTATCTTTCCTCTGTCGGGTTGAAAGAAGGCGGTTGTGAATCAGCGTATCGGCACAAAGTGAAACAAATTGTAGACGAAAAACAACATCGACATTCAACGCCTTTTTCTCCGAATCAAGCGCGCCCAATCAGGCGCCCGCCGAATCTGCAGCATGAAGCCGTGTTGAGACGTATCGTCCGTCACCGGTTATTGTAGCTTAAAATACAGGCAAAAGTGCAACCTTTTTTCCTTTTCAGACAATTCTGCAACGAATTCCGTCGCCGAAAACTTCAACGCTTTGAAATGCCTACTGCTTTTTCAGTATACAACACCGTGACGACTTTAATACTGTGTTGTCCTCGCAACAAGTAAGCGCGTAGAAAGACCGGATGCGCAGACAGGATCTTTGGCTCGGCGCCACGTTCATCGTTACGGGTGAGCTCATGTTCGCCTCCATGGGCGTGGGCATCCGTTTCGTCGCGGGTGAGCTCTCCAACGAATCCATCGTTTTTTTCCGGAACCTTTTCGGTCTCTGCCTCCTCGCTCCCTGGCTGTTGCGCGATGGAGTCGGCGGTTTCAAGACGGCGATCCCTCGCCTGCACCTGTTGCGCGGGATCGCCGGAGTCAGTGCCATGTACTGCTTTTTCTACGCCATCGCCCACATGCCGTTCGCGGACGCCATGCTGTTGAAGCTCACCGCTCCCCTGTTCATTCCGTTGGTCGCTCTGCTCTGGCTCCGCGAGCAGCTCACGAGCCGCATCTGGCTGGCCATCGCCGTCGGCTTCGCAGGTGTGCTGCTTATCCTGCGCCCGGGTCTCCAGGGATTGTCCCCGGTTGCCTTGGTCGCCCTGCTCGGCGGACTGTTCGCAGCCGTGGCCAAGGTCACGGTACGCCGGCTTTCAGCCACTGAGCCTCCTTTGCGCATCGTCTTCTACTTCGCCCTGACTGCCACCCTGGTCTCCAGCGTCCCCCTGATTTGGTCCTGGCAGACACCCTCGATCTCTGCCCTGGGTTGGCTGCTCGCCATCGCCCTCTTTGCCACGATCGGCCAACTCTGTCTGACCAAGGGTCTTTCCCTGGCCCCTGCCGCCCGCATGGGGGCCTTCGGATACTTCGCCGTGATCTTCGGTGCCGCCTATGGCTGGCTGCTCTGGAACGAGCAACTGCTCTGGTGGACGGTCGCGGGCTCGCTGCTGATCTTCACCTCCTGCCTGCTCGCCGGCGGACGACCGAGTCGCTCACGGCGGGCGGATACCGCCAGGGCTGGCCGCGCGCTAGAATCCTGAGATCGTACCCGTTAACCTAGAAACGGTAGTTGGAGGCCGGCCAGGGTGCGTGCGGGGGGACGCCTGGCAAGGCACAACGAGGCGCAATAGCCAGCTATTGCAAAGAGTTGTAACGCAGCCAGGTGCCATCCGGTGCGTGCACTGGGTGACGTAGCGTCCTCACCAAAAAGGTGAGGCCCAACAGCACCACGATTCCCCCCACCATCAGCCACTTAATCGTCGCGTGAAGCGGTCAACTGCCGTTTCTAGGTTTTAGGACCATCGAGCTTGTCCACCACCCTGCGTTTTCCGCGCGGCCTCGACGCGGACCACTTTTTGAATGCGTACTGGCAGCGCAACCCCCTGCTGTTACGTCAGGCGTTGTCGGCCTTCGAAGGCCCTCTTAGCCCCGAGGAGCTGGCGGGACTCGCGTGCGACCCGGAGGTCGAATCGCGGCTCGTGCTAGAGCGTGACGGCGCTTACCCCTGGGAGGTGCGTCACGGTCCGTTCGAAGAGGAGGACTTTGCCGCCTTTCCCGAGACCCATTGGACACTCCTGGTCCAGGACGTGGACAAGCTCGTCCCCGAGGTGGCGGCCCTGCTCTCGGCATTCCGGTTTATTCCGGACTGGCGCGTGGACGACATCATGGTCAGCTATGCCGCGGACGGGGGATCCGTGGGTCCCCATGTGGACGAGTACGACGTGTTTCTGGTTCAGACCTGGGGACGGCGGCGCTGGCTCATCGCTTCCGAGCCGGCATCGGATCAGGCGTTCATTCCCGACCTGGACCTGCGCATCCTGCAGCGATTCGACCCGACGGAGGAATACCTCCTGGAGCCGGGGGACGTCCTCTACCTGCCGCCGGGTGTCCCACACTGGGGCGTAGCCGAGGGACCCTGTATGACCTGGTCAGTGGGATTTCGCGCCGCGACCTGGCGAGAGCTGGCATCCTCCTGGTGCGACTTCGCCGGTGAGCAGCGCCTGCCCGCCGGTCGCTTCCGCGACCGCGACCTCACACCTGTAGACGACAGCGGGGAGATCCGAGCGGAGGTGTTCGATTCTGTGCTGCAGGTCCTGGAGGACAGTCTTCGCGGCGCCTCCGGCCAGCTGTTTAGGGACTGGTTCGGCCGCTTCGTCACCGAGCCGAAGGAGCATCTGCAGGTCTTCCCCACCGACGCCCCTCTAGATCCGGTTGCCTTCCGCGCCGAGCTCGAGCGCCGCGGGGTTCTTGAGCGCCACGGCTTCAGCCGCATGGCCTTCTGCCGCGGAGAGGACGGCCAGGATCTCCTGTTCGCCAATGGCGAGGCCTACCCACTCAGATCCGACCAGACCGGCTTTTTGTCGCTGCTGACGCGGGAGCGCCATCTGCACTTCGCCGACCTCGCGCAATGGCTCGACAGGCCGGACTGCCTCGACCTGTTGTGCCGGCTCTACAATGACGGCCATTATGAGCTCGCGTCCTGACGAGTCCGGCTTTTTCGTGCGCCTCGCGAGCTGGGACCGCGACCGCGACGCCCTGAGCGGTGTGAGGATCCGCGTCTTCGTCGAGGAGCAGGGGGTACCCGAAAGCCTGGAGTGGGATCGAGAGGACGCTCGCGCCGTGCACCTTCTCGCCGTCGACGCCGTGTCCCGGCCGATCGGCACGGCCCGGCTGCTGGACACCGGGCAAATCGGGCGCATGGCCGTCCTACCCGACTGGCGCAACCGCGGCGTCGGCCGCGCCCTGCTGCGCGGGATACTGGAGATCGCGCAACAGCGTGCCGTTCCCCAGCCATTCCTCAATGCCCAGACCTCGGCCCTGCCCTTCTACCGCCGAATGGGGTTCGTCCCCGTGGGCGAGGAGTTCGAGGAGGCCGGCATTCCGCACCGCAAGATGATCCTCGGCGACCGTACATGAGCCCGGCGCCGAGTCGATGGGAACCCGTTCTCGGGGAAACAACCGGTGCAGTCACCCTCTCGGATCAAGCCTCCCTGGGCGACGCGGTTGCCCGCATGACCCGGCAGGCCAAGCGCAAGCTTCGTATTTTCAGCCAGGATCTGGACGCACCCCTCTACGACCGCATCGAGGTTCTGGACGCCATCCGTAACCTCGCGCTGCAAGACGTCCATGTCCCGGTGCGCATTCTGCTGGCTGACGCGGCGCCGGCGGTGTACAACGGCCACCGCCTGATCGAGCTGGCTCGGGGTCTCACGTCCCGTATCCACATCCGCCGCATCCCAAAGGAGTTTCAGGACCGGACCAAGGCCTATCTGCTCGCCGATGACCGGGGCTACGTTCAGCGCCGGTTATCGGCCGTCTACGAGGGCACGGCGAACTTTAACGCCCCGCTCCACGTCCGGCGCCTGGGTGAGGGGTTCGAGCGTATCTGGGAGCTGAGCGACATCCACCAGGAGCTGCGTCGCCTCTATATCTAGCAATTTCCGAACGCCGAACGAATCAACATCTTCTTCGGTGACTACCGTGAAAGTACGCGCCGAAGGCGCTCCTTATCTCCCTCTCCCCGGGGGGAGAGGGCCGGGTGAGGGGCGGAGCTGCGGCTCTGCGATACCTCACTTTCATCCTCCGCTGGTGGCGCACCGCCATGTGCGTTAGTGTCGAAGCTCAGCTGACCCGTAGGTCGGGTTAGCGAAGCGTAACCCGACGTCTGTGGAACGCGTCGGGTTACGGCGCGCGCGAGGCATTGTAGGAAAACGTCAGGCCATTCCGAGCGCGCCTAACCCGACCTACAGACCCGGTTGGCCTCGAACAGGTCAGCTGAGCAATAGCGCTAATCGCCTATGCTTAACTCTATCGCTCAAGGAACGGCAGTGGAAAGAAGGGCCCCAGGTATTCCCGCTGCCACCAATCGCCTGTCTGCGCCCTCTCCACCGGGGAGGTGAAACGGTAGCGGTAAACGCTGACCCGCAACATGCGCGGCGGCCGATCGCCGAACGGCGTGTCTGCTAGCAAACCCGCCACTGGCGGCGAGCCCTCCAGCAAGCGCTGAAGAAACCGCTCGAACAAATCCATGAAGGCCGGGCTCATGGGTACGAACCAGATCATCCAGTCCAGCCGGGGCTGGTGCGGGACCACAAATGCCGGCGCCTCAGCGGGATCCTCCGGTCGAAACCGAAATGCATAGGGCCGCCAATCCTCGCCGTCCAACGAGCCCTCGATCTGCACCTCGATGCGCTCGGTCTCGATCTTGGGAAAGACGTGGTAGCGGTTGGCGATACGGTACTGGTTCAACCAGTCGATTGAGGCGCTAAGCAGAGGTATCTCCTTGCCTCCCCGGATCATCTCCACCGCAGACACGAGACTCGCCGGAACGATGACCGCAGCCGCCACTGCAACGGCCAAGGCGACGCCCTTGGCCGGACGCCTCGGGAGCAGTCGGCCGGTCTCGCCCCGATCCCTCCAAGCTTTGGGCAGGACCCGCGCCACTGCCCGGTCGTCGAACAGGAACAGACACAGGACGATGGTGAGCAGATTGAAGAAGTTGTGGTTGCTTGTGAACATGATCATCACCTGCCACAGGATCGTCGTCCAGGCTGCGAGGAAGCGCCAGCGCCTGGGAAAGAACATCAGGAAGGGGACCAGGATCTCCACCACCAGGGTCGCCCCGGTGCCGAAGCGCAGAACCCATTCGGGCAGATGGTGCGCATACCAGGCGCCCACGTGCGGCAAAGGCTGAGTCTCGAAGTAGACGTTGAGCGCAGTGAGCCCGCTCCAACTCGGGTCGCCACTGATGAGCTTGGAAAGACCGGAGAGGAAGCGCAGGCGGAACAGGAGCCAGCGGAAAAGCCACACCACGAGCCTGGAGCCGCCCGGCAGAAAGATCGCGAGAAATCCCGCCTCCAAGAGCAGATAGTCCCACTGGAAGTTGGTGAAATACTGCCCCGCATGGTAGAGGGAGAGGTAGAGCAGGTAGAGCAGGATCAACACCGCCCTCTCCCACCAGCCGGCCAAGAGCACCAGCGACAGGGCACAGCCCGCATAGGCCGCGGCCAGCAGTGCCCAATCGCCCGATGCGATCCAGAACAGGGACGGGTAGGCGAGAAAGCGCAGTAGGCCGTGCTGCTCGGCCATGCTGCCTAACTGCTCTGAGATCGGGAAGATCCCCTGGGCGCCGGCCAGTCCCGTGATCTGCACCGCCAGAGAGGCGAAGGCCGCGAGGTAGATGAGAGCGAGCAGGCGAAGAAACAACCAGGCCACCAGACGGTAGTCCGGTGCACCGGACCACAGGAGGTTCTCTTTCGATGCGATACCCGTATCCATTTCCCCCCACCTGTTCAGAGGGTGTCGCCTGACGCGACGCTCTCCTTCAAGGAATGCCCAAGGCTGCTGCAGGCCCCACACGCGGCACCACACTCTGCTCGAACCCCGCCCACGCCAAGCACGACAGGGGCTTGGAGCGAGCTCTACTCGAGGGTGATGGAGGTTCGCCGATCCGGCGCTGCTGCCGCGGCCCCTTCCAATCGCACCGACGTCGCCGGATAGGGCGCGGAGTACTTGGTGCTGGAGAATACCTCCAAGGAGGCCCCGTCCCGCCAGGCGTCCGCCGGAAGCCCGGCCTTACGGGCCAGGTGCGACAGCGTCTCTTCCCGCGTCCAGCCCTCCCTTCGGGCAACCTCCGGCAGATATAGCGCCTCGCGAATGCCCATACGCAGAATGACGCCCTGCTCTTCGACCCTGAGCTCCTCGTAAGACTCGATGGCACGAGGCGGAGAAAGCGCGCTCACCTCGATCTGCAAGTCCGCGAGCTCCGCCGGTTCAACGGGTCGAAAACGCATGTCTTTGTACGCGGCACTGAATCCGTTCTCCAGCACCGCCCGATACAGCGCCTGACGAGGCTCAAGATATCCCATACATCCACGCAGGTGCCCTTCCCGCCAGAGGGTGACGAAGGCGCCGGCCTGGGCCCTCAAGTGGTGTGGAAGTGCTTCGACCGCTCGGCGGATGTCGCTCGTTCGCTCCTCTGAGGGTCCAAGCACGGCGTACTCCACGCCAAGCACCGCGAGCCCGTGCAGCAGCCTCAGGTCCACCTCGTCGATAGGCGGGTCGGTGGCACCCTGTTCCGGCTCCACGGCGCCCCCAATGGCGTCCAACGACCCCGGACTCGTAACCACCATGCCCACGTAGCTCACGGAGCTCCCCCAGTCACCCGTCAGCTCGCCGCTGATCGCGTAGGCGATCTGCTCAATGCGAGCATCCGCCGGCAGCAGGTGCAGCAGCAGGGCAAGAGGTCGGTAACCGCAGACAGTAATCCCCGTCTGCGCCTGAACGTCAAGTAACCCGGGTCCGTCGGCTGCAAGGATGCGTTCGATGATCTGATTGTCGAGCCCGCGAATCTTGTCCGGCGTCCCTTCGTCCAGGGGAAAGGGCGTAAAATCGAACCTCGGGCCGTAGTGCGTGAAGTCGCTGGAGACCACGACAAGGGTGGACTCGTCGGCCAGTGGCCGCAGGAGATCCGCAACGGCCGGATACTCCTCTGCTTCCAGCTCGCCTACCAGCACCGGGACCAGCTGCCAGCCGGGGGCCAGTGCGCGCTGCAGCAAGGGCAGCTCGATCTCGATGGCGTGCTCACGGGCGTGGGCGATGGGGTCCGCAGTGACGAGATCCGACTTGCGCAGCTCGTTTACCGCCGTCGCATCCAGGGGAATCCGGCCCAGGGGTGTCTCGTAGGCCTCGACATCGGCGATGGAAAGGCCGCGAAAGCCGCTACGATGGGAGGGCGCGAGGACGATCACCCGCGCATAGGTGCTTCCCTTCACACGGGCGAATGCCTCTGCCGCCGTTTTCCCGCTATACAGGTAACCGGCGTGCGGAGCGATCAGGGCACGGACCGGTGCCTCCGGCGGCGACACCTCAACCGCGTCGAACAGCCCGTCCACATACTCCGCGAGCTGCTGCGCGTCACCGGGATACCAGGCGCCGGCTAAAGCAGCCTCCCGCACCCGCTCATCCGCAACGGCCTGATGCACCGACAGACAGGCTACGATCAGCGCGCCAAGCGTGCGCGCAAGGCGTCCCCTCCCCCCCATGGTATTGCTCCCCCTCAACCGGCCAAATCGTGTGGACGATAGAAATCGGCCTCTTTAAGACTCAGCTCCTTCGGACCCTGCTTTCGGGGCAATAAGGGCAGCGCAATACCAGCGGCGCTCGCCACTCCGAGCAGGCTCAGGAAACGCCTTCGGGACTCGGTCGTCGGTTTCTGCTTTTTCACGTCCTTCATTTCCAGACTCCGGGTATCTTTTCGTTACAGGTAGGACAGCGACCGTCCGCCGTCAGATTGTTCTCGGTGATCCAGAACCCCGCACGCCGAATGAGCGGTGTGCCGTCCGTCGGGCAATAGGTGGAGCCGCCCTCGTGCCCCATGACGTTGCCCACGTAGACGTACTTGAGCCCCGCGTCCATGGCCTCGTTGCGGGCACGGTCCAGCGCCTCGGAAGGCGTGGGCGGCAGGTTACGCATCCGATACTGCGGGTGGAAGCGACTGAAGTGCAAGGGCGTTCCCTCGCCCAGCTCGTCGCGAATCCAGCGGACCATCCGCCGGATCATGGCCAGGTCGTCGTTCAGGGTCGGGATCAACAGATTGGTGACCTCGATCCAGACCCCCTCCTCGCGAAAGGTCACAAGGGCGTCCAGAACCGGCTGCAGCGTGGCCCCGGTCGTCCGACGGTAAAAGCCGTCGTCGAAGCCTTTGAGGTCTACGTTGGCGGCGTCCAGCACCCGGCACAGACGCCGCAGGGGTTTCTGGTTGATGTAGGCGGCCGTGATGAAGACGTTGCTCAGGCCCGCCCGGTGAGCCAGCTCGCTGCTGTCGTACACGTACTCGTAGAAGACCACCGGGTCCGAGTAGGTATAGGCGATACTCTCACAGCCCTTCTCCTTCGCCGTCTTCACGAGATCCGGCGGGTCGGCGCGGTAGACCTGCTCCATCTCCTCTCCCCCGCGCTGGGAGAGCTGCCAGTTCTGGCAGTTCAGGCAGTGTAGATTGCAGCCGGCGGTCGCGATGGAGAAGACCGGAGAGCCGGGGCGGAAGTGGTAGAGCGGCTTCTTCTCCATCGGGTCGATGTGGATGGCCGAGGGTCTCCCATAGGTGGTGGCCCGCAGCTTTCCGTTCAGGTTGACCCGTATCCGGCAGTCTCCCGCCCCGCCTTCGGGGATCACGCAGCCGCGGGGACAGAGCTCGCAGGTGACCTGCCTCATTTCGGACTCCCTCCCGCGATCCCCGAGACCTCGTCCGGGCGGGCCGGGTGGTACCAATCCGCCTCCCGCTCGCTCAGCTCACCGGTCTCGATGCGCTGCTGCAGGGCCTCCAGATCGATGGTCCGCCAACCGGTCCCCTCCTGGCCGGCGATGCGCAGGCTCTCGCTCAGGTACAGGCCGATGATCAGCCCCGTGATGACGAGCAGGCCGAGAAACCTGAGCTCACGCTGATGCCAATGTCCGATCCAAGCGACCATGAAGTACACAGTTCTACTTTGTCAGATTTCGGCGTCTTTCAGTTCGATCGCCGTCATCCCGGCTGGGACGCCGGGATCCAGTCGCCATGGAAGGCCAGCCGGCAACCTTGTGACAGACTTGCAGCGCCATCCATGGCAACTGGCTTCCCGCTTCCATGTCGGAATGAAGACGGAAGTATCAATGCGACAATGTAGGAATAGGCCGTCAACTACTTCAATTTTAGACGATCGGGGACCGGCCAGGGTTCGGCGCTCAAGCGGCATAGGTCCAAGCAATGAGCCGGCGATCAGCCTGGTCACAATCTCAAGGCAGGAGTTGGGTCCGGCACCGTTCCCCACCTGCTCGCTGTTGAGAGCGGCCGGTCGGCGCTGTAACATGCCATCGACACTCTAGCTGAGCCCATTGAATTTTCAATGCTTTTACGGAAGAACTAGCATGTCTGACGAGAGGAAGGACGTCGAGGCTGCATTGTCGGCCTTCTATGCGGCCGAGGCGAAGCTCTTTGGCGGCGACACGGAGCCCATGAAGGAGGTTTGGTCGCGGGCGGGCGACGTGACCTATCTGAGCCCGACCGGCGGATTCCGAGTCGGCTGGGACGAAGTGATGGCGGATTGGCAGGTCCAGGCCGACATGCGGATGGGCGGTCGGGTGGTCCCGCAGGGGATCCGGGTCTTCGTGGAGCCGGGGTCGTCGATTGCCGTCGTCCAGAACTTCGAGCGGGGTGATTCCCGTCGAGAACGGCGAGCTGGTGTTGGGGCAGTGGCAATCGGTGATGCTGGTGGAGCTCGACGGTTCACAAACGCGCAAGGCGGCCGTCCGGGTAATGGGCGAGAAGGGAGAGTAACCTGGATTGAGCGAAGCGAGATCCGAGGCAGGTTCGCCACGTTGCCGTGGGCAGTCCCTGGAATCCCGTGCCTTGCCTCTGGTAACATCAAAACCCTGTTCGCTCCCAAGAGCTCGCAAAGCGCAGCAAGGAAATGGGAAACGGTCACGAAATCGAAGACAGCGACCGTCTCGTAGGCGGCTCCCCGCTGCTAGCGAAGGCGCGCGATACGCTGCGTGTCAGGCACTACAGTATCCGTACCGAGCTGGCCTATCTGGGCTGGATCAGGCGTTACATCCTGTTTCACCATAAACGCCACCCCAACGACATGGGTGAGCCCGAGGTTGAAGCCTTTCTCAACCACCTGGCGGTAAAAGCGAACGTCGCCGCATCCACCCAGAACCAGGCCTTGAACGCCCTGGTGTTCCTTTACCGGCACGTCGTGAAACGCGAGCTGCAGCGGGGCATGACGATCACTCACGCCAAGCGCCCCGAGCGGCTTCCAACCGTGTTCGACCGGGAGGAAGTGCAGCGGATTCTGACCTGCCTGACCGGCCTCCCTGGTCTGATCGCCCGCCTGCAATACGGCACCGGCATGCGCCTCATGGAATGCCTGCGCATGCGGGTCCAGGACATCGACTTCAAACGCCGGCAAATCCTGGTACGCTCCGGCAAGGGCAATAAGGACAGAGCCGCCCTGCTGCCGGCAGAGCTGATACCGGTCCTCAACAGGCAGCTCAAACTCGCTAGGGCTGCGCACCAGGCGGACCTGGCGGAAGGGTTCGGCGAGGTCTACTTGCCCCACGCCCTGGAACGGAAATACCCGAACTCCGCCAAGGAATGGGGCTGGCAGTACGCGTTCTTCGCGCCCGACCGCGCAATCGATCCTCGGTCGGGAAAGGAACGACGGCACCATATCCACGAATCGGTTGTCCAGAAGGCGCTGAAGCGTGCCATGCGCGAGGCGGGGATCAACAAGCAGGGCTCAACCCATGCGCTTCGTCATTCCTTCGCGACCCATGTCCTGGAGGACGGCT
>JAYEJW010000257.1:0-2436 GCA_034716535.1 Pseudomonadota bacterium | reverse complement strand
GAGCGTCGCGGCAAGCGCGATGACCGCATTCGCCACCGCGGCAACGATGAGTGCCGCGGTCAGGCGCGCGTGACGGCCAACGACGCTTGATTCGATCAGCTCGGCGCGCCCGGTCTCTTCGTCGAGCCGGGTGTGGCGGACGACGGCCTGCGCGCTCATCAGGGCGACGAAGATCGCAAGGACGAGGTATGACTCGACGATCGACATCGCCCCGAGGCTCGTGCCGGAGGCCGGTCCGTCGGCAAACCTGGACATGATGTTGTCCGCGCTGAATGCGGCACCAGCCGCCCTCTGCGCCGCATCCTGATAGATGGAGGTCTCGGCGGCGATCACCGCCGCGATGAGCCCGCAGATCGCAACGATCCAGACGGGGAGACGCACGCGATCCCGTCGGAGCGCGAGCCGGATCAGGCGGGGGGTCCCGCTCCATGCGGTCACGACTGCCCCCCGTCGCCGTTCCCGTTCTTGGAGAGGCTCGCGAGTTCATCCCCATAGTGGCGGAGAAACAAGTCCTCAAGGGTGGGAGGTGTGCAGGTGAGCATGAGGATTCCGAAGCCAGCGAGGTGCGTGATCAGATCACCGAGAAGGTGCCCGTCCACCTCGAAGGCGGCCCCGTCGGCGTCAGTCTCAAGGTCGTACACCCCGGTCCTGCCCTGCAGCCCGGTGATGGGGCGGGTCGTGTGGACATGGACCGACGTTCGCGTGAGGTGGCGCATCTGGTCGAGGGTGCCCGTTTCGACGATTTTCCCCTGGCGGATGATGCTGACGCGATCGCAGAGCGCCTCGGCCTCGGCCAGGATGTGGCTCGACAGGAGCGCGGTCCTCCCCTGCCCCACCCTTTCCCTCACCACGTTCTGGAACACGGTTTCCATGAGGGGGTCGAGGCCGGAGGTCGGCTCGTCGAGGAGGTACAGCTCGACATCGGAGGCGAACGCCGCGATGATCGCGACCTTCTGCCGATTGCCCTTGGAGTAGC
The DNA here is from genome assembly GCA_034716535.1 of Pseudomonadota bacterium. Classification (GTDB taxonomy): domain Bacteria; phylum Pseudomonadota; class Gammaproteobacteria; order Chromatiales; family Chromatiaceae; genus JAYEJW01. The sequence continues at coordinate 1,460 of JAYEJW010000257.1, read as the reverse complement.
TTGAGCATCGCTTGCTCGGGTCGAGTTGGAAGCGCTCGATCATCTCGTCGCGGAGCCGACGGTCGATCCCAACCCGAAGGCTGGCGAGGAGGTCGATCGCCTCTCCCCCGGAAAGGTTCGGCCAGAGGTTGACGTCTCCAGGGACGTAGGCGAGGCGCCGATGGAGCGCGACGGCGTCGCGCCATGGGTCGCCTCCGAGGAGTTTCACCTCCCCCGCATCCTTGCGAAGCAGGCCAAGAAGGGTCCGGACGGTCGTCGACTTCCCCGACCCGTTCGGCCCGAGGAAGCCGTGAATCTCACCCGCGTTGACGGTCAGATCGACGCCGTCGAGCGCGACCGTCGTGCCATAGTGCTTGACCAGGCCCCTCATCTCGATTGCCGCATCCATGGCACCTTCCCTTTCACCGAGCGATCCACTGTCATCTGACAGTGTCTTTCATTTGATACTAACTATCATGCGAGTCACTGTCAAGTGCGAGTCGTTGTCACTTCTGCTATGCTGGTCGCGTGAGTGAAGACACCCCCGTCGTCGGGTTGCGCGAGCGAAAGCGATACGCCGCGATGCGTCTCGTCCAAGAGGTCGCCCTCGATCTTTTCGACGCCCACGGATACGCGGACGTGACCGTGGAACGGATCGCCGCAGCATCGGACGTCTCCCCCAGTTCCGTCTACCGCTACTTCGGAACGAAGGAGCACATCGTTCTCTGGGACGAGAACGACCCCATCTGGTTCGCGCGCATCCCGCAGGGGCTTCGCAGCCACCCGCCGCTCGAGACATTGCGATTCATGGTGGATGCTCTCGTCTCCGAGGTCCTAAGGAGCGACCAGGCGCGCCTCCGCCGCAGGATCAGTCTCATCATGAGGGAACCCTCCGTCGAGGCCGCCTCTGCCCTCCAGGCCTACCGAGCCGCCGAGGCGTTCGGCACGGCGGTCTCCGAGGCGCTCGGCCGCGAGCACGGCGACCTTGAGGTCCAGTTGTTCTCCCATGGGGTGGTGGGCGCGGTCGTGGGCGGACTCCACCACTGGTACGAGAGCGCATTCAGCACACCGCTCGAGACGATCATGGGCCGCGTCGCCGCCTCGTTCGAGCGCGGATTCGGCCTCGCCGACTGAGAGTCAACACGGTGGGCCAGACGGCGCTGTGGGGCCTTGAGTCTGGAAGCCTTGCGTCCCTGAATCCCCTGGAAGGGAAGGCCTCGCGGGCCGCGGGTCCCCGCTAATAGGCCGATTGTGCAAGGTCGGCAGCTCCAGCGCAGAACCGCACAGATCGCCCGCACCCGCGCGCGATATCGAGCGCCCGCCCGCGTCCGGGAACCGGCAGGGGGATAATGCAGGGGCCTTGATGTTCGGGTGATTACCACTGTGGGTGGGCATCTGGGGTTAGGGTGGCTTTGAGGTTCTCGGGGGCCTGGTCTGGCTCTCGAACCGGCTGACGGCCGTTTGGGTTTGTCCTGATAATG
>JAYEJW010000256.1:0-12163 GCA_034716535.1 Pseudomonadota bacterium | reverse complement strand
CCAGGTCTTCATGACCCAGGTCGATCCCTGAATCGATCACCGCCACCACCAGGTTCCCATCGCCGGTCGTGAGGTCCCAGGCTTGCGGCGCATCGATGTCGGCGTCCGGCGTGCCGCCCGTCTGGCCGGTGTTGTCCAGTCCCCACATGGAGGGATATTGGGGATCGTTTGGCGCCGCGTCGATGTAACGGTAGTAGTTGCGCTCGACGTATTCCACGGCGGGGTGATCGGTCAAAGACGCTTGCGCCTGGAGGAAGGTACCATTCGGAACGCTCACGTGGTAAATCGGCACCAGCTGGAACTGCTCGACGGTTTCCGTCTGAACCGTCGCAAGTAGGGACTGGATTTGGGCCTCTGCGACGCCGTCTTTGAGCTTGATGAGCAGCTCGTTCGGTACGTATTCCGGCCGGCCGTCCTGAGACCAGGAAGGCCCCCCCACAATGAGTCCAGGCAGCATCGCGAGTGCAAGCGCGGGCGGTCCGTATCGGGATTTCATAGATATCTCCTTCTGCAGTTTGAAAAGGGTACGCAGGAAAAGGCTCAACGCCCATGCTGGCACAATCCTCTCGGCGGCAGCATTCTAGCGTAGTTTCCCCGAGACAGACGCGAATCGCCTCTCAATGCCACAAAGGCCGCTTCAGACAAAAAACCCGGGCGGTGTGCCCGGGTTCAGTTCAGGCGGTGTTTGCCTACCGCATCAGTCCTCCCATTCGATACTCGTGCTCAGTGAACGCTCGGGGCGGGAGAAGCTGTGGCAGACCGAGCAGTCCTTGCCCTTGTCGCGCACATGCTTGTCGTGAATGTAGAAGAAGTAGTTACCCTCGTTCTTCGTCTCCGCGGAATGACAAGCGGTACAGGTATCACTGGACGCCCCTTGGGTGTCGTAGTTTCCCTTCACCTCATAGCCGAGCTTGCCTTGGAGGTCCATTCTGATGGGCCCCCCTTCGCTGTAGCTTGCGTGACAGGTGCCGCAGGCAAGGGCGTGGGCCTCTTCCTCCACGCCGTGGTTGATGGTCTGGTAGGTGTGTACGGGCACCACCTCGAAGTCCTCGCGTCCGGCGCTCTCATCGGTCTCCAGGCCCGATTGCACCATGCCGGAGAGGACGGCGGCCTCGAAGCTGCCGGTGCGGAAGAACTCGAAGGTGGAGTGCCCGACCAGCGTGTTGCTTGCCAGGTGAAGGGCCAGCTTGCCGGTGTGCTCCTTCATCGGATAAAGCTTGGCGCCAGGGCTGCCCACGCCGCCGTTGGGCTTGCCGAGGACAAATGCCTCGCTGCCGTCGTCGAGCGTCTTGGTGGGGACGCCGTCCAACGACTCGCCCAGGTAATAGATCTCGCTGGTGCCATCGAACCAACCGTAGCTCGGGATCAGATCGCCCAGCTTGTCCTCCCGCGGCAGCCAGCCCCCGCGTCCATTGCAGGCGGCCTCGGAGAAGTGGGGATCCTCCCAGTCGCGGTTCACCTCCGTGGGTATGCCCTTGCCGTACTCGGGAATATGACAGCTCTGGCAGGCCACGTGCCCGGCGTGGGTGTCGCGGCGGTTGCCGTAACGGCTGCTGTAGTCACCGTGTGGCCGCGTGTCGTGGCAGCTCTCGCAGCTGAAGCGCTCGGGCACGTCGTTCGGGCGCAGGTCCAGGCCGCGGCCCTGTACCCGGTGATTGCCCACATTGTGGCAGTCCGAGCAGGTGAGGTCCGCGCCCGCTTTGCTCATGTGCATGTCGAGCTCGATCGGCGGGTCGGCCAGCAGCGAGGACAGGTCGCCGCGCTTGTAGCCGTCACCCCCGGCGGCGCCGGCGTGGCAGTTGAGGCAGGTCTTTCGGGTGGTTGCGTGCACCGTACGGGCAGCCTCCAAGGTGGTGATCGGCATGGGTGCCATGGGGGCCTCAGGGGGCAGCGTGTCGACGCCCGCGGGGAGGAACTGGAAGTCCAGGGTGATGGGATCCACGACCGGGATGCCCTCTAGGCCCGTGCGCACGATCGGCGGCAGGGCGGGATTGGGCTCGCCCGTCACCGGATCGGGACTCACGATTTCCAGGGTCTCGAAGCCCAGCGGGCTGGTCCAATCGGGGAAGCGCTTATAGACATCCTGGTGGCAGGTCAGGCAGTCGATATTGCTGAGTTCCTCGAATTGCTCCGTTGGCGAAAGGCCGATGAGCTCATCGGTGGTCTTGGGGAAGCGCCCGTTACCCACATGACATCCCGCGCAGGTGAATCGGGGGGAGTTCTCGTGGGTTCCGCAGTAGGTGTTGATGCCGATCGCGCCGGGGCCCCGTTCGCCCGCTGGGCCCTCGATGTTCGTGACATAGTCTGTGGGCCCGCTCTGCTGATAGTGCACGGAGCCGTGCATCTCGAGCGCCTCGGATTCGTGGCATTCGATGCAGGTCGCCGGACCCTCGTAGCTCGAGATCGAGGCGTGCGGGCCGCCGGGCCCTTCTCTGTCGCAATCCTCCGGCGCGTTGTTCATGGGTACGACTTGGTCCCCGCGGGACGTCGCCGCCCGGACATTGCAGGGCACGGCGGGGCCGCTGTCGTGGGCGATCTGGATCTTGAAGACACCGCGTGCATCCGCTTCGGCGGAGCCAAGCGGGGCGCCGGTATCCGCGTTGGAGACCTCGACGAGGACGCCGGCTGGAGCACGCCCGCGAACCAACGAGGTCTGTGTGTCCGGGGCGTAATTGGCGACCTTGATGCCATAGCGGACGGCAAGGGCATCCGTTGCGAACGCTGTACTCAGTAGGACGATTCCAGCGAGTGGTATAGCGTATCTGCGAGTGCGTGATCGATGGATCATTCTTATTACCCTCTGTCGATTTACGGATACGGCGGATACGGCCTATCCGTGCAATTCCCACCGTGGGGATCGACACTAGAGGACTCGGAGGGCATCGTTATGCGCACAACGTCAAGTTATTTCGGTCTTTTTTGGTTATTTGGCTGAGAGCATTTCGGTTCTGTGACAACTGTCACGAGGAAAATCGATGTCATTGATGGATGTTGTTGACAAATCACATCCCATCTCTTGGCGCTCTATTCGGGGTGGCTCTGGGTCTCCCTGATTACCCGTTCAGGGGTTGAGCGCGGTAAGATCCCCATTGGCGTCACTGACACCGTCGGCAGTCGCTTCGGGTACGCGGTGAGCGGCCATGGTTTCCGTTCCGCGCCGTGTCCTTTCGCCCATCTGTCTCTGGACTTGAATCGCTCTGCGCGTGCGGTGTGAACGAAGATTCCGTGTAGGTGGGAAAATGGGCTCGGTCGAGTCCGGTGCAGTTAATTTTGCGGGGAGTGCAATAGCGATGTTCGAGTGGATTTATAGCCCTGAGGCTTGGGTGGCCCTGGTTACCCTGACCGCCCTGGAGATCGTCCTGGGCATCGACAACATTATTTTCATCTCGATCGTTGTCGGCCGGCTTCCGCCGGAGCAGCGTAACAAGGGGCGCATACAGGGCCTGGCGCTCGCAATGCTCACGCGCATCGCTCTGCTGCTGTCCCTGACCTGGATGATGCGGCTGACCAGTCCGCTCTTCACCGTTCTCGAGTACGAAATCTCCGGACGGGACCTGATTCTGATCGGCGGCGGCCTGTTCCTCTTGTGGAAGAGCTCACAGGAGATCTGGGAGAGTCTGGAAGGGCCGGAAGAGGAGGAGAGCCACTTCAAGGTAAGTGCGAGCTACGGCATGGTGCTGGCTCAGATCGCCGTCATCGACATCGTGTTCTCCCTGGACTCAGTGATCACCGCCGTGGGTATGGCGCGGGACGTTCCGGTCATGGTGATCGCCATCATCATCGCGGTGGGCGTCATGATGCTGTCGGCCAAGGCCATCGGTGAGTTCGTGGACGAGCATCCGAGCGTCAAGATGCTGGCCCTGAGCTTCCTCATCCTAGTGGGCGTGGCCCTGATCGGTGAGGGTCTGGAGATGCACATACCGAAGGGCTACATCTACTTCGCCATGGGCTTCTCGGTGCTCGTTGAAATGCTCAATATCCGCATACGCAAGAAACGGGGAAAACCGGTGCATCTGCACCGACCACAGCCGGCCGGCGGCGAAGAGTAACGGTGCGACTGACTGGCTCCAGTGTCGATTCCCGGGGGCGAGGCGATGAGCGTAGAGGATCGATCGGGAAACGGGAGTGACTCCCTTGAACCGGCGCCGGTCGAGCACGGGAAATCGGCACCTGCGCTCGGCTCTGAACCGGACCCTCATGGAACCTTATGGCTCGAGACGCACTGACAAAATGCGACGAGTGCGGACTGCTGCAGCGCAACCCGCCGCTGCCGGTGGGGGGCGCGGCGCGGTGCGTGCGTTGCGCTTGTATCCTGCACAGGAGTCGACCGGACAGCCTGGACCGGACCCTGGCCCTGACGCTTGCAGGGATTGTGCTGTTCGTCGTCGCCAACAGCTTCCCTTTCCTGTCTTTCCAGATGCAGGGGCAGACCACCGAGACGACCCTGGTCACCGGGGTCAAGGATCTGTACCTGCAGGGCATGTGGGAGCTCTCGGCGGTGGTGCTCTTCACCAGCATTCTGGCCCCGGGTATCCAGCTCGCTCTGCTCATGATCGTCCTGGTGCCGCTCAAGATGAACCGGCTGCCCCGGGGATTTCCGACCCTGTTCCGGTATGTGAGGACCCTTACGCCCTGGGGCATGATGGATGTGTTCATGCTGGGGATCCTGGTCTCGGTGGTGAAGCTCTCCGACATGGCCACCATCATCCCCGGGACCTCGCTCTTCGCTTTCGGCGTGCTCATTTTCGTCCTCGCCGCGGCCCAGGCGGCGCTTGACCCGGACATCGTGTGGTCGCGGGTGCCGGTGCCCGCCGGTGTCCGCCGGCCGCCGCGATCGGGTGAGTGGGTGCTCTCCTGTCACGTCTGCGAGCTGGTGGTGCCGGCGTCCGAGGCCGTGCATGCGCACGGTCACCTGCACTGTCCCCGTTGCGGCGACCCCCTGCACCGGCGCAAGCCGGACAGCCTTCAGCGCACCTGGGCCCTGGTCATCGCGGCGGTGCTCTGCTACCTGCCGGCCAACCTGTTGCCCATCATGACTGTGACCTCGCTGGGCCGGACCCAGTCAGACACCATCATGAGTGGGGCGATCTTTTTGTTGAGCCACGGCATGTGGCCCCTGGCCCTTGTGGTGTTCATCGCGAGCGTTCTGGTGCCCCTGCTGAAGCTCTCCGTCCTGATCTATCTGCTGATCTCGGTGCAGATGCGCTCCACCTGGAGGCCACGGGACCGCACCCGTCTGTATCGGGTGACCGAAGCGGTGGGGCGTTGGTCCATGGTGGACATCTACGTGGTCACCATCCTGGTGGCCCTGGTGAGACTGGGCAACTTGGCGACCATCGAGGCCGAGCCGGGGGCGGTCTTCTTCGCGGCGGTGGTGGTCGTCACCATGTTCGCCGCCATGACCTTCGATCCCAGACTGATCTGGGACATCTGGGAGCAAGAGCATGACAGAACAGGGCACTCGGAGCCCGGCCCCGCCTGAGGAGCTGCTCGAGGCAACGGTCGTCCCCCGCAGCCGTGTCTCCATGGTGTGGCTGATCCCGGTCGTTGCCTTGCTTATCGGTGGCTGGCTCGCCTACAAGACCTTTTCTGAGCAGGGCCCGAGGATCAGTATCCAGTTCAAGACTGCGGCCGGCCTGCAGGCGGGCAAGACCAAGGTCAAGTTCAAAGACGTGGAGGTCGGGACGGTTACTGCGATTCATGTATCGGCGGACCTGAAGACCGTGACCGTTGCCGCCGAGCTGGTCGACGGGGCGGAGGTCTATCTTACGGAAAAGACCCGCTTCTGGGTCGCGCGTCCCCGGGTCACCGCCAGCCGGGTGTCGGGCCTCGAGACCCTGCTTTCCGGTGCCTACATTGCCATCGATCCGGTGACCGAAGGGCAGCAGGTGCGGGATTTCGTCGGGTTGGAGGAGCCGCCGCTGTTCACCACTTCGGAGCCTGGCAAGAAGTTTGTTTTGCGCTCCGAGAGCCTCGGCTCCCTCAACGTCGGTTCGCCCGTGCACTACCGTAACATCCAGGTAGGTCAGGTGGTTGACTACAAGCTCGACAAGGACGGCAGGGCGGTCAGCATCCATCTGTTCATCGCGGCGCCCAATGATCACCTGGTGCTGACCAATACCCGTTTCTGGAACGCCAGCGGGTTCGACTTCACCTTGAGCGTGGAGGGGGTCCAAGTGGATACCCAGTCCCTGCTCTCGGTCCTCATCGGTGGAGTGGCGTTCGACACGCCCGATTCCCTGGAGCAAAGGGGTGTGATCGCCGAGGAGAACCAGTTCTTTCCCCTCTATGCCAGCCGCGAGAAGGCTCACGAGAAGATCTACCTGGACAGAGAACGGTATCTGATGTTCTTCGAGGGCTCCGTACGCGGGCTCAGCCTGGGCGCGCCGGTCCTTCTTCGTGGCATCAAGCTGGGCGAGGTTCTGGATGTTCAGCTCAAGTTCAATGTCGACGAGTTTCGGTTCCATATTCCGGTGCTCATCGAGATCGAGCCGGATCGCATCGGGATCATCGGCGACCGCTCGGAGCTGAAGCAGCACGACGTGCTGGAACGCTTGGTGGAACAGGGGCTGCGCGGCCAGCTCAAGTCGGGGAGTCTATTGACCGGTCAGCTCTACGTGGACCTGGACCTCCACCCGGAGGCTCCGAAGGCGAGCATTAAGGAATCAGGGGATTACCGGGTTATCCCCACGGTGGCCGCCCCGTTGGAGGCCATGACTACCAAGGCAACCAAGTTCTTGGACAGGCTACAGAAATTACCTTTGGAGGAGATCGGAAACGACCTGCGAGATACGATGAAAGGGGCAAAGGCGATCGCCAACTCCGAGGCGCTGAAACGCTCCATCACCGAGTTGGATCTGGCGTTGAAGCAGGTGCGCGAGACGGCGCGGGCCTTTGACAAGGACGTCACGCCGGAGCTGAATGCGGCGCTGGGCCAGGCCCGCCAAACGCTGAAAGCGGCGGAAGGGGTTGTTGCGCCCAACTCAGTGCTTTACACGGAGCTTAGGGGCCTTTTGAGGGAGCTGTCGGCGGCGGCGCGCTCCATCCGGGTAATGGCAGATTACCTGGAGCGGCATCCTGAGGCCCTGATCAAGGGCAAGGGGACTCAACGATGAAGATACAGAGCGATAGGATCGGGACCTTCCTGCTGGGGGCGTTGATTTTGGCGGGTTGCGCGACGACCCCACCGTCGTCCTTTTACACACTCACACCGATCCGAGGAGCGGGAGACAGACAGGCGTCCCTGTCGGAGGGGACGATCGCCCTCGGGCTGGGGCCAATTGGGTTCCCGGCCTTTCTCGACCGGCCCCAGATCGTCTCGCGCGCTGGAACGAACCGGCTTTCCCTGGACGAGTTTCATCGCTGGGGCGGTAATCTCCAGGACGATTTTTCCCGGGCGCTGGGACAGAACCTGGCCCACCTGCTTGGCACCAGCCGGATCCTGGTCTATCCGGCGGACGTTCGCTTTCCTCTGGACTTCCGCGTGATCGCCGACGTGTTGAGCTTTGAGACCACGCCTACAGGCGAGGCGGAGCTCAAGGTGCGCTGGGCGATCCTCCATCCGCAGCTGGAGCAGGCACTCATCGTGCGCGAGAGTGCCTATCGACGGCCTGTCCAGGGCCCGACCCCGGAGGCCAAGATCGCCGCTCTGAGCGAGGTCCTCGGCGGGTTCAGCCGCGACCTGGCCGACGAGCTGCGCCGGCTGCCCAAACCGGCGCCCTTGCCCCAGGGCGTCGAGCCGCTTTGAGCCTGCGCGCACCTTCGTGGTGCGTTGCTGAATCCGTGCGCGCCATTATGGTGCGTCCGCATCCCCACTGTCCGAACGTCTTCTCCGCGCGATGAGTGTCTTGGTTGCTACTCGTCCCCAACGGCACGATTCCTGCTTCGTCTTGCACCGAATTTGGTCAAGAGGAAAACAAGATGGAGACGCTGCAGGCAGGTACAGACGTTTTATTCATTCTCATCGGGGCCGTCATGGTGCTGGCGATGCATGCCGGTTTCGCCTTCCTTGAGGTGGGCACGGTGCGGGCCAAGAATCAGGTCAACGCCCTGGTCAAGATTATGAGCGACTTTGCGGTGTCCACCATCGCCTACTTCTTCGTGGGATACGGCGTTGCCTACGGTATCGACTTCTTTTCCGGCGCCGACACCCTGACCGGCAAGAACGGCTACGAGCTGGTCAAATTCTTCTTTCTGCTCACGTTCGCCGCCGCCATCCCCGCCATCATCTCCGGGGGCATCGCCGAGCGGGCGGCCTTCTATCCTCAGTTGCTGGCCTCGGCGTTGCTTGTTGCGCTCGTCTATCCCTTCTTCGAGGGCATGATCTGGAACGGCAACTTCGGCTTGCAGTCCTGGATCGAGGCGACGTTCGGTGCCCAATTCCACGATTTCGCGGGCTCGGTGGTGGTTCACGCGGTGGGCGGCTGGATCGCGCTGGCCGCAGTGCTGTTGCTGGGACCCCGTCACGGGCGCTACCGCAAGGACGGTGGCATGACCTCCCACCCGCCATCCTCCATCCCGTTCCTCTCCCTTGGGGCCTGGACGCTCACGGTGGGCTGGTTCGGGTTCAACGTGATGTCCGCCCAGACAGTGGACGCCGTTAGCGGTCTGGTGGCGGTCAACTCGCTGATGGCAATGGTCGGCGGAATACTGGCCGCGCTTGTTGCCGGCAAGAACGACCCCGGCTTCCTGCACAATGGACCCCTGGCGGGCCTGGTGGCGGTGTGCGCCGGTTCCGACATCATGCATCCGCTGGGCGCCCTCGTTGTGGGAGGCGTCGCAGGTGCGCTGTTCGTCTTCACCTTCACCCTGACCCAGAACAAGTGGAAGATCGACGACGTGCTCGGCGTGTGGCCCCTACACGGGCTGTGCGGCGTTTGGGGCGGTATCGCCGCCGGCATCTTCGGGCTCGAGGCCCTCGGTGGTCTAGGCGGCGTGACCTTTACCGCGCAGCTCGTCGGTACCCTGGTCGGGCTGACGGTGGCCTTCGTCGGCGGTGGGATCGTCTACGGCGCCGTCAAGCTCGCCATGGGTATCCGCCTTTCGGAAGAGGACGAGTACCTGGGTGCGGACCTCAGCATCCACAAGATCACGGCCCAGCCGGATTACAATCGCGGCGAGGTTTGATGCGCGGGAGTCGTGCTGAAAAGGAAAACGAAGGGGCGCGCTGCGCCCCTTCTACATGACGACGGAGCGTCGCTCCCGACGGCGCCATTCGAGCCGCGGACCCTGGGGTCGGGGCTCCTCAGCTGCGACCCCGTCTTCGTCCCTCAATCCTTGCGATAACTCGCAAACGCGGATTCGGTCTCGAAAATTGCCACCTCGACCACGGGGTAGCCCCCTTTCTCCACGTGCTCGAAGATGAGGCGGGCAATGTTCTCGGCGGTGGGATTGCGCTCCATCAGGTAGATACGCTCACCCGCTGCCTGGAGGAGTGGCACCACCGGGTCTTCCCTGCAGAGCAGCATGTTGTGGTCGAGCTCCGCATTCAACCAGCCCTTCACATAGTCTCCGATGTCGCTGAAGTCCACGACCATACCCAGCCCGTCGAGCGCCTTTCTCTCCAACCGGACGACCGCCCGTGCGTTGTGGCCGTGAAGGTGGCGGCATTTGCCCTTGTGGTTGAGCAGCCGATGGCCGTAGCAGAAGTGAATCTCTTTGGTAACGCTGTACATCTCAGTTCGTTGGGATGGCAATGCGCCGAAACCGGAAAAACTCCGGGACCAAGCCTTTCTTGCTGCGATGCCCCCTATTCGGGTCCCAGTTGCAGCGCCGCAGGAAGCTGCATGGTGACGCAGTGCAGACTGCCTCCTTGGCGGATCAATGGCCGGCAGTCGATAGACAGGATCTTGCGGGTGGGAAACAGCCTTTGCAAGCGGTCCGCGGCGATGGTGTCCGCGGGGTCACCATACACAGGGACCAGCACAGCGCCGTTGATGACGAGGAAGTTGGCGTAGCTTGCCGGTAGGCGTCGTCCCCCGGCATCCTGGACCGGGGACGGGTGGGGGAGCGGGACGAGGCGGTAGGGTTCCCCGTCGGCCCGGGTCAACGACCGTAGCTCTTGCTCCATCGATGCGAGCTCGGCAAGGTCCGGATCGCTCTCGTCATCGCAGCGGACATAGCAGATCGTGTCGGGAGCGCAGAAGCGGGCGAGAGTATCGATGTGGCCGTCGGTGTCGTCGCCGCTCAGTGCGCCGTGCTCCAGCCACAGAAAACGTTCGATGCCGAGGTGGCGCGCGAGCTCTGCTTCGATGCCCTGCCGGGTCCAGTCCGGATTGCGGTTATCGTCCACCAGCGTACGCCTCGTCGCGAGCAGGGTGCCCCGGCCGTCGGTCTCGATGGCGCCGCCCTCCAGTACGAGCTGGCTTCGGGTGAGCTCCGCACCGACGAACAAGCCTGTACCCAGCAACTGGGTCGTGATGAGGTCGTCCAGCTCCGCGGGAAACTTGCCGCCCCAGCCGTTGAATCGGAAGTCCAGCAACCGCGGTCGGCCATCCTCGAAGACTGCAATCGGGCCGTGATCCCGGGCCCAAGAGTCGTTGCTCGCCGCCAGGGCGAACAGGATACGCCGCGGGTTCGCCCCGGTTTCGGTGAGCAGCCTGTTCACCCCTGCACGGTGCGACGAATCGCGGCAGATGAGCAACACTCGCTGGTAACGGGTGATCAAGGCCGCCAATCCGGCGTACAGGGGCTCAACCTCATCGAGCCGGGGCGCCCAATCCGTACCCCGATGGGGCCATGTGAGCATAACGGCGCTTTGAGGCTCCCATTCTGCGGGCAGACGGGGCATGGATTGACGTTCTCGGGACAGTGTCGAAATGCCTCAATGGTAACGCACCCGTTGACGGCCATGTCGGGGAGCCCGACGCGGACATCTTCACACAGGTGACCCCTGGGTCTCAGGTACGAAGCAAACTCACGTCGTAAGGGCTAAATGCTTCATCGGCCGTGATCAAGATCAGACCTTCCTGCTGCGCCTGGCTGATCAGCAGTCTGTCGAAAGGGTCTCGGTGATGGTGGGGAAGGGCGGCGACGCGCAAGGCGTGTGAGAGCGCAACGGGAAGAACCCGCATGCGGTTCGCAGCCAGCCGTTCGGGGACATACCGCTCGGGGTTGTTGGGGAGCCTCAGCTTGCCGATTCCGTGCTTGATGGCGATCTCCCAACCGCTGGTAACCGAGAAAAGGACATCGTTCTTTCCGTTTGCGATTACCTCTCGGGCCTCGGCGGAAAGCTGTTCGGGCGCGCCATTCCACCAAAGCCAAACGTGGGTATCGATCAGGTAACCGCCGCTCATCGCTCGAACGCATCGAGAAGCTCATTCGGCAACGGGGCGTCGAAATCTTCCGCTATCCAGATCTTGCCTGCGTCCAGGCCAGGCACCCGGTCCTGCCCAGGGGCTTCTATGGGTACCAGTTTGGCGATGGCCTTGCCTCCGCGGGCGATGACTATCTCCTCTCCGGCGGCGACACGGTTGAGCAGACGTGAGAGATGGGTCTTGGCTTCGTGGGTGTTGACGATGGTCATTTTCGATCCCAAGGGTTGCTTGAGGCGAAGCAACCCTAGACTAAGTCCGTGACTAAGTCAACGTGTCGAGGATGGGACCTCCTATTCGACATCAACAATATTCTTTAACTCACGGACGTTAAGTGTTTATTGAAAAATGATTTCTCGGTCCTGCGAGCATATCGACATTTCCTCGTTGATCTTGCTGTTGTTTTCCTTAATGATGCGCGGACCGGTCCTGTGTGCCGGTCCTAACGAGATAATCGATATTGGATGGAGGTCACTATGACTAAGATGAGTACCAAGGTTCTGTTCGCGCTCTTGGCTTTCGTTGTCGCCGGCGGCGCTTTTGCGGCCGAGAAGCAAGAGGGCATGAGCGGCATGTCCGGGATGGCCGGCGAGGAGCAGAAAGGCATGTCCGGCATGGCCGGCGAGAAGCAGGAAGGCATGTCCGGCATGAGCGGCGACAAGAAATAGTACGTCGCCAACTGGCCCAACGCCGGTAGGCGTCGGGCGGGCTCAGAACACCCTCCGCCGGCGTGCCGGCGGAGGGTGTTTTTGTGTGGAGGTCCGATTGCGGAGTCCCTGCAAAAGCGGGGAGCAATAGGCTTCAGGTTATGGTTTAATTGCGCGCCATGTTTCGACCCCTCTCTCTCTTCA
>JAYEJW010000255.1:0-12164 GCA_034716535.1 Pseudomonadota bacterium | reverse complement strand
ATTCCTCGTAGCGATTTCTCCATTTCCAACTCTCCTCCTTGGCTCTATTCCATACCTGTATGCGCCTATAGCTATTGTATTTCGCTGATCGCAACTATAGCGCCATTTCCGTTTACTTTGTTCAACGCTGAGTTAAGCTGCCGCCAGACGGTCAAAAAAAGAGGGCGGTGACCGTTCCGAAAGCGATCCCGGAAGCGATTCGGGTTCGGTTGCGGCAGCTTCAACGTATTGTTGAACAGCGGCTTGGCTATTACTAGAAATTTTGCCGTGGTGCCGCTCGAGCAGCCACATCCGGTGCCCGCAGCGCGGACATGAGCGCTCGCGTCTTTCGGCAGTAACGGGTACTTCGGGCATTTCACCGAGGGCATCGCGGGCAAGATTGCGCTTGGCCTGGGCGTTGGGGACGTAGAGTCCGTAGTAGCGCACGGTGTGCTGCCCTTTGGGCGGCACGTGCCAAAGGACGCGGGCGATGAAGCGCTCGGTGTCCAACCGCATGATGTGCTCGCGCCCGTCTTGGTGGGAGTGGTAACGGAACGCGACCTGCTCGGGTGCGACTTCGACGAGGCGGTAATCTTTCATGGGACCGCCGCGGGCGTAGCGGGCCAAGTAGGCGGCAACGCCCTGTCCCTGGCGGTAGGCGCCTTGGATGCGCACGTTCCAGTCGCTCTTGGCGATGTCGCGAAGGACACACAGCCAGCGCGCCTCATCCCAGTCCGGAGGAAGGCTCAGGGCGCCTTCGGCAGAGGCCTCGTTGAGCCAGGCGAGCCATTTTCCCCGGAATTTGGCCTTGATCACCGCCACCGGCAACAGATAGTCGTGCCCGGCGCCCTTCCACTCTGTGCCTTTCAACCCACCGCCGCTGACCAGCAGGTGGACGTGGGGGTGGAAGCTCAGGGTACGCCCCCAGGTGTGCAATGCCGCGATGATGCCCACTTCGGCCCCGAGATGGCGCTCGTCGCGCAGGAGTTGTTGCAGGGTCTCGGCGCCAGCACGCATTAGGTGGTCACTACACCATCGGCGGTTGTAGCTCCAAAGCGCATTTAATTCATGGGGCAGCGTGAAGACCAGGTGAAAGTGATCGCATGGCAGCAACCTTTGCTCCATGGTTGCGAGCCATTCTTTCGTTCGAGCCGCGTGGCAGCGCGGACAGCTGCGATGGCGGCAGCAATGATGATCGATGACGATGGTATTGTCTTCTGGGCAGATCCACTCCGTAGTTCCTGTCTCCTCCGTGCAGCAGGTCATGATGGCATGCGCCGCCGTGTGTTGATCGCGACTGACACCGTGGTTGCGGTGAAAATCCTCGTATCCGCTTTGGAAGATTCCTCGTAGCGATTTCTCCATTTCCAACTCTCCTCCTTGGCTCTATTCCATACCTGTATGCGCCTATAGCTATTGTATTTCGCTGATCGCAACTATAGCGCCATTTCCGTTTACTTTGTTCAACGTATACTAGTGTGCATGCGAGACTAACTTTGCTAGTATGCATGCATAAGTAATCTTGCTAGTATGAAGCGGCCAAGGGTCAAGCCAAGGGGCAGGTATTTCCTCTTGCCTTCGCTCCCGCCTGACTGTCCGCTTGGACGATCTTGCTCACTCGGGAGTAGTGTAGGCCGAAGTAGTCGCCGATGTCCTGCATGGTATAGCCGCCGCTCGCGTAGGCAGCAGCGATCGCGCGGTCTCGGTCGGGGGCCTTGCGGGCGTAGTGACCGAGCGGCTTTGCAGTCGGCCGCGCTTTGGCCTTGGGCATCGGGACGTGACGACCACGCAGATGTACACCCACGTGCTGCAGCGGGGTGGTTCGGGCGTACGCAGTCCAGTGGATGCGTTATTGGGGAACCAGATAAGAGAGGAAAATCCGGGACAGGCCGCAGAATATCGCACAAAATCGTCACCGCCGCTCAGTCTGCCATGAGCGCATCCTGGTGGCTCGCGATCCGGCCTAGATGCAGAAGGCCCCGTAGCACCGCTATCGGCAAACGCTCGGGAAATGGACGATAGGTAGGTCGGATTAGGCGCGCTTTTCCCAATATTTCAAACCGTTGCACCGCTGTTCCGCGCGCTCGAATCCGAGGTTCCTCGCTCGAAGCGTCACGGTCACTGGACGTCAACAAGCGTTTTCCCCCGCCATACGTGTCTATACTTGAGTAATGTACAAGGCTATGTTGCCAAGAATAGGTGTTTCGTACGATAAGTGGGTCTCTTCTTGGAGCGTCCGGCAATGGACAAGACGACATTCACGCGCAAACAGATTGTGGACGCTGCCATTGAGCTTGCAGAGTCCAGCGACTGGGAAGCCGTCCGACTGCATGACGTGGCGATCAAGTTGGGGCTGTCCCTCGATGATATCCGTGAAGAGTTCAGCGAGAAGGACGAATTGATAGACGCCTGGTTCGATCGGGCCGACAGCGCCATGCTGCAGGATGCCGCGTTGCCCGTTCTTGCCAAGCTTTCCAGGAAGGAGCGGATGCACCGGGCCATGATGGCCTGGCTCGATGCGCTGGCCGGGCACCGGCGAGTGACGCGCCAGATGATTCTGAGCAAACTGGAGCCGGGCCACGTACACATCCAGTTCCCGGGTTTGATGAGGGTCAGCCGAACGGTACAGTGGATGCGCGAGGCGGCCGGCTACGATGCCAGCTTCCCGCGGCGTGCCGTGGAGGAGGTCACCCACACCAGCATCTATCTCGCGACCTTCGCCTATTGGATGTCCGACGAGTCGCCGCAGTCCGAGCGGACGAGACGTTTCCTCGATCGGCAACTGAGTCGCGCGGGTATTGTTTTTACCTGCTGCGGTGGTGTAACCGAGCCCAAAGAGAGTGTCCCGGCGCGCCAGGGGCCGTCGCACCTGTCCCCGGATCTTGAAGAGGACAGGCCGATTCAAGGGATCTCCTGACCCCAGCTCCTCCGCGCGCCCCGTGCAGCATGGACACCCTGACGCATGCGCTGCTTGGTGCCCTGGTCGTGCGGGCAACAGCGCCCGCGAAGATCGAGGCCAGCGGCCTCAGGGAGCGTACCCTTGTCGGTGGGCTGGCCGCCGCCTTTCCGGACATCGATTACCTCAGCTTCTGGATCGCGCCCCTCACTTTCCTGGCAGAGTGGCATCGCGGGCCCACTCATTCGCTGGTTATGCTTCCCATCTGGGCAGTCCTGCTGGGTCTGCTATTCGCCTTTCTTTTTCGAAATCTGACGAATTGGCGCCTGTTCGTCGGGATATGCGCGTTGGCCTTGTTGTCCCACATCGCGTCCGACCTCATCACGGCGTACGGCACCCAGATCCTGTGGCCGATTACCGATTTTCGCGTGGCATTCGGCACAACCTTCGTCATCGATCCCTACTTCAGCGCCCTTGTCCTCGGGGCCTTGATCGCTTCCGTGCACCTACGCTCGCGCTCGGGTGCCCGTCTCGGCTTGCTGCTACTGGCGGGTTACCTGGGGCTTCAGGTCGTTCTGCAGCAGCAGGCCAGAGCCCTCGGTGAAGCCTACGTCAATGTCCATGCTCTGGAGGATGCGTCGGTCCATCCCCTGCCGCAACCGCTTTCACCCTTCAATTGGTTGGTTATCGTGACTGAGGGGCAGCGTTACCATGTGGCGTTGGTGAACCTGGCAGCCACGGATGCCAACCCGAAGTGGTACAGCCAATTGGGGTGGCTGGGGCGACTCCAATCTGCCTACCGACCCCGGCACGCTTTGACCTGGAAGCTAAGCGACCGGTACGGCGCCGACTATAACCGGCGACCCCTGGCCGAAGCGGTCTGGCAACTGGAATCCTTTGCCAAATTCCGCCGATTTGCCGGATTCCCCGCCCTCTATCGTATCGACGACAACGGTGGAGACATCTGTGTCTGGTACACGGATCTGCGTTATGTCCTGCCCAGCATGACGCCACCTTTCCGCTATGGCATGTGCGGCAGCGGCCCCCTGGACAACTGGAGGCTCTTTCGCTTGCGGCGCTTCACTTACGACGAGCGTCAGTACCTTGGCGGCAACTCGGGCGGGACAGCGCTTGGGTTACCATTTCTGCCAGGATCTCGGCAAACGAACGAGCGATGATGGACTTCAATAATCGGGTCTTCCTGCTCCGGGGCGATACCTTCGAGGCGGCGCCTTGAGCGGCGGCTGGCTGGACCGCCTGGAGCGGGCAGGCAACAGGCTCCCGGATCCCGCGACCCTGTTCCTGGCCGGAACGCTGGTTGTCATGGTCCTGTCCCAGGTGGCGGCCAGCCTCGGCTGGTCCGTGGAGAGGAGGGTCACGATTGGCGGCGCCCTGGTCAGCGAGAGCGTGACCCCGGTGAGCCTACTGACCAGCAAGGGCCTCTGGTGGGCCGTTTCGCACCTGGTCGAGAACTTCGTGCGCTTCCCGCCGCTGGGGTTGGTGCTGGTGGGGCTGCTCGGCATCGGGGTGGCGGAGCGCTCGGGACTGCTGCCGGTTTTGCTCAAGCGGCTGATCGGAGCAGCGCCCGATGCCCTGCTGGTGCCGGCCACGGTGTTCGTAGGGATCCTGTCCTCGTTGGCCCTGGACGCGGGCTACGTGGTTCTCCCGCCCCTGGCGGCGGCCCTGTTCCTGGCCGCGGGGCGCTCGCCGCTGGCGGGAATCGCCGCCGCCACGGCGGGCGTCACGGCCGGCTTTTCCGCCAATCTGTTCATCACAGCCCTGGACCCGCTGCTCGCCGGATTCACCACCGCCGGTGCCCGGGTGCTGGATGCGGGGTACAGCGTCGCCATCACCGCCAACTGGTGGTTCATGATCGCCTCGACCCTGGTGCTGACGCTTGCCGGAACCGCCACGACGCGTTGGCTGGTGGAGCCGAGATTGGAACGGGCTGGTCATGAGCTCCAGACGCCCGCCGCGGATTGGAGCGACTCCCGGCTCGCCGAGGACCGGGGCCTGCGCGTCGCGGGCCTGATCTTCCTGCTCGTTACCATGTCGGTGTTGGCGCTTGTGTTGATTCCGGGGGCCGCGCTGAACGGGGAAGGGGAACGCTTCCCGCGTTGGATGGAGGCCATCGTCCCCCTGTTGCTGATTTTGTTTCTGAGCGCAGGGCTCGCCTATGGCGTTGGTGCCCGGACCATCCGCAACGACAGGGACGCGGCCAACATGATGGCCGAGACCATGAAGGGGATGGGGCCCTATATCGTGCTCGCGTTCTTCGCGGCCCAGTTCATTGCGTTCTTCAGCCACTCCCGGCTGGGGGAGATGCTGGCCGTCACCGGCGGCCAGTGGCTCGCGGGACTGGAGATGGCTGCGCCGCTGCTCATGCTGGCCTTCGTCGCGGTGGTAATGTTCGGGAACCTGATCATGGGTTCGGCATCCGCGAAGTACGCCTTCTTTGCGCCGGTCTTCGTGCCGATGTTCATGCTGGCGGGTATCAGTCCCGAGCTTACCCAGGCCGCCTACCGGGTGGGGGACTCGGTCACCAACGGCATCACGCCGTTCAATCCCTACCTGGTCATCATCCTGGTCTTCCTGCGCCGCTACCTGCCGAGCGCCGGTCTCGGCACCCTGCTGGCGCTGATGGTTCCCTACGCCGTCGTTTTCGCCCTGGTGTGGGGCCTCCTGTTGGGGGGCTGGGTGGCGATGGGCTGGGAGCTGGGACCCGGCGGGCCGCTAACCTACGCTCCCCACGCCCGCTGATAGCGCGGGCGTTCATGCAACCGGTCGTCTCAAGCTTCTCAGATCCCACGCGCCCCCCAGGCTGCTCGAACGTCGCGCTGAATCGGCGCCTCCGCGCTTTGCCGGCGCACTGGTCTCGCTCATAAAATCTTTGGATCCGGTGCCGGCGTAGGAAGTGTCGGATACGGTTCTAGCGTCGGATCCGGTTCTGGTATCGGATCCGGTTCTGGTATCGGATCCGGTTGTGGCGGCGAACTGGGCCTGTCGTCATCATCGTCCGTCAGGACCTCGTGCAGGATCACGCCCCCGAGAATGGCGCCAAGAATGCCGGGAATTGCCGAGTATGCACCTGATGAGGTCTCTGCGGGGGGCTGCTCCGGCTTCCTCAGAGGAAAGCGCAGGCGCCACCTTACCACCTCCTGCATCTGTGCAAACGACAGGGTTCGCTGATATTCCAGTACGCCCCGCCGGAACCCCACTTGCTCGTTCCGCACAACCGGGTCTGCGGCAGGGCGTATCAGCCGCACGCGGCCATCGAAGACCGTCAGAATCGACTGCGTGGGTTCGACCTTCAGGTTGAGCTCGGTCCCCTCTGTTTCGATGTCTCCGTCTGGATTGCGGACGATTACCCTGCCGCCGGGAGGAGACTCGACGAAGACCTGACCTTGGTTCAGACCGAGGATCTCAATGACGACGTCCTGGATGAGACGGAATAGGGGGTCGGTGTTTTCGTCGAACTGTACGTATCCGCCGCCCGTGAAGTGGAGATAGGCGCTGCTGTTCGGGCCGGTCGCAATGCGGTCCCCGCTGCAGACGGCGACATCGTCACGGGCGCGCTGCCTGTTGAGAAACACCATCCTCTCGCCCGCCAGGCGCAGGGTTCCCACGCGAATGCAGTCTCGATCAGGTGGCGCCGTTCGAGCGCCGTCTTCCGGTACGGTCGCGCAGCCCAGCACAAGGGAGCAGGCCGTTGCGAGCATAAGGAGCGTCTTTCGGAATCCGCGGGCTTCCATCAGGTGAATCCTCCATTTGCCTGTTTGCTCGACTCCTTGGAAGCGGCCGCGTGCCGGGCGAAATGCCTGCGTATCAGGTCGTGCACGAACTGGTAGCCGCCCCCGACCCGACGCAGAAAGATCAGATCGCACGCCCTGTCCAGGAAAGGAACGTATCGCAGCGGCGTGTACCCCCCCGCCACCAGGACGCCACGCAGTACGTAGTGCCGGATTAGGGCCAACCCTCCATACCAGAGCATAGCCGCCAATCCGGTACAGAGCCCGAGTATCAGTCCCAGACTCGCGCCGGAGGCGGGGTCGAGCAGTGCCGCGGTCGCTCCACCTGCCAAGAGGCCCAGCATGAGACCGGTGAAGAAGAAAACCTGGACACAGCCGAGCAGGGTCGTGCGTATCCCCTGGTTCGGAGTTACCCGCTGGTGCAAGTGCTGCCCTCTCAATGCACCGAACAGCGCCCCCGGGATGGTTCCGAGGAGCGCGCCGGTCGCCAGCATCGCAAGCGTGAACTGTCCCGGACGTGCAAGGTTCTCTGGTGCGTAGATCAGGGAGGTCAGGGCGGCGAGGCCGGCCCCGAGAGCACCGCCCTTGAGCAGGCCTCGCCACATGCCCGCCCAAGACCAGCGAAGGAGCTCCGGCAGGCGTATGTCCCTGTCTGCGCCGGGGCTCGCTCTGGTGGCGAAGAACAAACCCCCGAGAAGCCCCCAGCCAACGCCTTCGCCCCACATCGGCTCGTGAGCAGCATCGGCAGCCAGGAGCAGCGCCCCTACACCCCAGAGGAGGCCGTATAGGGAGGCGAGAGAGATCAGGCGCAGGTGCCGCGCTGGGCCGCCCGCTGCGATCCTCGAGGGGCGTCTCATCGCCACGAGGTCGACGACGCCCATCAGGGCGCCGGCAGTGGCCCCGAACAGGGCACCGAGAGCCAGTTTACTCGGGTCCCAGTCGACGAGGACGGTCTGTTCGGGTTTTCCCAGCACCTCCCCGAGTGCGATGATCAGCCCGAAGGGTATCCCGGCGAGTGCGCGCGTGGAGACCAGGTACAGCCACCGATGGAGAGGCCGTTCCAGCCAGCTCGGCTGTAGCCGCTCGAGCAGAAAAAGGGGTTGTCGGTGGTGTCGGGTCTGGCGGGCGAGCCAGCCCAGCCACGCGAACATGTCGGATCGTCCCGGCAGCTGGCCTTGTGCGCCTTTGCGGGAGAGCATCCGCTCGATATAGGCGTCGAACAGCCATCCCTGCTGCGGACCCCCCGCGATCTCCGGCGTGCTTGCTTTCAGATGGCCGTGCGGGGCCTCGTAGGCAACGGCCATGACGTTGAGCATGAGCGGGGTGCGGGCGAGTGTGCGCAGCTCGTCGTTTCTTGAAAGGTCGTGCCTCAGATGCTCCAGCCCGGGGCCGAAGCCCTTCAAATACTGATCGATCTGCCCCTCGTTCAAGGGCCGCAGCGTGACGGCGCCGTAAAGGCGCAGCTTACTTTGCGGACTGAGGGCGATGAGGTTCCGGTAGTCCTGCAGTCGGCTGCACACAGCCATGCCCGGGCTGCCAACCGTCCGGTTGAAGTCGTTGATGGCCTCGACGCAATGCACCTGGAGGTTGTCGGGGACTTCATCCAAGCCGTCAAGCAGCAAGACCAGGCGGCGATCTCGTAGCAGCCGCTCGCCCTCCGTGACGAAGTACTTCTCAGCCAGCTCCGTGCCCACCCAGTCGCGCAGGGTCGAATCGTGCGCGTTCCAGCTGCCGAGGGGCAGCACGACCGGGATCGGCTCACTGAGATCGGCGTTTGCGCGGGCGCGGGCAATCAGGGCGCGTGCCAGTTTGAGCAGGGCAATGGTCTTGCCTGCGCCGGGCTCCCCGAGGATCAGGAGGGTGCGACCCATCTCGAGGTAGATGTCGGCGATATCGGTGCGGCCTCCCGCCGGCTCGTAGGGCCTTTCCGACGCCTGTTCCAGATCCAGCGACTGCGCCAAGGGGTTTGCGACCTGGTCGCGCGCCACCTCTTGGTCCAACTCCAGCCAGGAGCGGCTCTTAAGCAGTGGGTCGAGGATGGTTTGGATCCAGAACCGCTCGGCCTTGTCGAGGAGGTCCTTGAGTACCCCACGGTCCCGGGCGGTGCTCGCGTCCAGGCGATAGCTGATGTTGATGTCGCCGGTCGCGGTAATGTAGTTTCCGTGTCCGGTGACAGTTTGGTTGATCCGATAGTCCGACATCCCTCCGGTCTCGTCCGATCACCAGCGCGCCGATCCTCAGTTGGAGGTCGGTCCGATCTGAATATCGCCCGTTCCTGTGACGATGTTGCGATCGCCTCGAATGTTCTGGGTGACTTGAATCTTCTGGATGACTCCCTGTCCGTCGGGTAGGTTGCGGACAGTGTCGATGACGGCCCGAGCGGCCGTCAGCAGCTCGTCGTCGGCGCCTGCCTGGCCTTCCGTGAGTTCCTCCTTGAGCATATCCTGCCGCGCCCTGGAGTCCGGCTTCTTTTCGACCGCATCGACGGCTTCGGACAAGCCGCTGTCGGTCCCGAATTTCTTCCGTATCAGTCCCTTGAGAGCCTGATAGGCGTCCCGCACGGCGGTATCGCTGAGTTTCGCCAGGGCACCGAGAATGGCTGTGAGCAGTATGTCCATGCGCGCTCTCGTCTGTTGCCGTACGTTGAAAGACGTCGCACCGTCAAGCGGGTTAGAAAAGGCCTGCGTATGCTGTGGACATCGGATTCAGTATAGATCAAGGTCCGGTAACGTCCCGCGAGTATCTGATCAGAGGCCTGAGGCGGATTGGGCGGGTACGAAGTCCTTTTTCGGTTCGATGGGTCGCGGCGCGAGCTGTGTCTCGAAGTCTTCCCCGAGCCGCTCGAGCACCGCGCCTGCACCGCCGACGTAACGCGTCTCGAGCTCATTGCGCAGAGCGGAACGCTGCTCGGCGAGCGCTTCTCTCAGCCCGACCTCGAACTCGTCCCTGTTCAGGTACTCGTCCGCTTCGATGACTGCCTTGTCCACGAGCAGCCAGGCCGTGAGCCCGGATACCGCTCCGCCGACCAGGGCACAGGCGGGACTCAGGGGGGCGCCCGCCACCGTGCCTGCGCAAAGGACCGCTCCGGCGGCCGCGCCCGTGCCCGTCGCACCCAGGGTACCACCCGCCTTGGCGGCGGATTTGAGACCCAGCTTCGCTGCGAGCACCGATGCAGCCCCCACGGATGGCTTCGCCGCGAGCTTGGCCGCGGCCGTTGCGACCGCCGCGCTTCCGAGCTTCTTGGCCGTCGCCGCAGCTGCCACGGCGCCCGCGCTCGCCGCAACACCCTGTCGGGCGATGTCCTCCGGCGTCAGGGCAACATAGGGTTGGAGGTGTGTGGTGAGCTGAGCGCTCAGATCCCATTCCCCTGTCACGCGGATCTGTGCCTCGGGCAGGCCACTCTGTCGAACCAGGTCGACCAGCAGGCCCCGCACATCGCTGATGGTGTCGGCAACCTGGGCCACCGAGGCTTCTCCGAGGTGAGAGCTCAGGTCGTCGATGCCCTGGGCGGTGTCGGCAGGCACGAACACCAGCTCGTCGAGCCGCTCAGCCAGAAAGGCCGCCAGATCGCCGAATGCCGCGTTGAACAGCCGCATGTATTCCCCGGTGAGAGAGAAGTACCAGTCCGCGAAGACGGGTACCTGCTTGTCGGTCTCCGCGAAGATGCGCTCGAGCCCCTGATCGATCGCATGCGTCAATTGCTTCTCCGCCTCGCCGCGCCTTCGTCCCAGGACCGCAAGGACCTCCGCCCGGGTCCGGGCGAGGGCGGCGGCGTCCAGATAGACCGACTCCCCGGGAGCGAGGGTGACCCGGATCGCCTTGGTCCAGACCGGTGGGAGCTCGCTGTCGCCCAGTTGCTCCTGAAGCCAGGTCCCGCCTCCCCGGATGGCGGCAAAGAGGGTAACCACCAAACCGACGAGAAGGACGCTGAAGAAGCCGCCCCAGAACCAGCGGGACAAGGAACGCCTTTTCGGCTTAGTGTCGGAATCGCTCATCCTAGGGTCATTCCTCCCCCGATCGCCAGACGGCCCAAGGTCTGGCGAGCACCCCGACCAGTGCCCGGCTGTAGGCCCAGGCGAGGAGAAAGGAGGCGCCGAAGGCGGCGAGGAAGGCCGCCCAGGCCATTAGCACCTGGGTCGGCTCACGGAGACTGCCGAGCAGGTGCTGGGCGGACCACAGGGCCAGCGCTTCGCCGACTGCGCCGAGCCGGGCCAACAGGGCGAGGGCGTCGCAGCCGACGGTTGGCTGCGCGGCGCTGAAGGCGACAACCTCCTCCCAGCGCAGGTCCGAATAGTTCTCTTGGGGGGAGATGTAGAGCAAGAGCGCCGCGGCGAGCCACAGCAGGACGGCGTTGAGGCGCATTGCCCAGTGCCGCACGACCGGTTCTCGGTAGTCTTCCTGCAACTCGCCTTCGAGCATCGTGGACAGCGCCGTCAAGACCAACGCCAGGACCAGCAGGTCTGCGAGCAGGAGCAGCCATTGGGCGGTATCGAGGGTCAGAGTCGCGATCAGCAGGAACAGCCCCAGGAGCAGAGACTTGGCAGCCTGCCAGAACAGCATCAGGGCCTTTCGGCTCAAGAGACGAAAAAGAAGCCCACCGGACCGAAGATAGAGGCGGACGAACGCGCGGCGGCGGTAGAAGGCCGTCTCGGTGCCCGAGAGCGTCAGCAACGCCGTTACCAACGCCAGGGACAGGGCGGCGGCGGTGCAATCGAGCCGATCCGCGGTCACGTGCCAACCCAGCAGGGCGCACCAGACGAGGAGCGTTGCTCCGAAGCGGGCATATCCGGCGGCATTCAATTCTAGTTCTACTTTGTCAGATTTCGGCGTCTGCCAGTTCGGTTGCCGTCATCCCGGCTGGGACGCCGGGATCCAGTCGCCATGGATGGCTTGCTGGTGTCGTCGTGACAACTTGCAGTGCCATCCATGGCAACTGGATTCCCGCTTCCATGCGGGAATGACGGCTGGAATTTCAATGTGACGAAGTAGAACTAGATTGACGACTGGTTTTCCCGCGCAGGAGACTCGGTTGGCCGGCAAGGCCGCATGCCGCGCTCGGCGGGGGCCGGAGCATGGGCGCTAGCCGCCGGTAACTGGCGGGAAAAAGGCCACCTCGTCGCCGTCGCCGATGGGCGTTTCGGGGCGCGCCATCTCCTGGTTCACCGCCGCCATCAGCGTTTGGTCTTGGGCGAGCGCATCCGCCCAGGGGCCTCGGCGTTGCCGCAGTGAGGCTGAAAGATCGGCCACCGTGGCGATTCTGTCGGAGTATTCCAGCTCCTCGCCGGCGGTTCCGAGCTGTTCTCGCAGGCGGGCGAAGTAGCGGACCTTGATCATGTCAGCAGCTCGCTGAAGGGAATGAAGCGGACGCTGTCCCCTTGCTTCGGCATATTACCTGCCGGGATGTCCACCAATCGGTTGGCCCATGCGACGGAGCTGAGAACCCCGGAGGATCGCGAGGGGTAGACGGTGACCACCAGCTCGCCGTCTGCGGTCGGCTCGAGGCGGGCGCGTTGAAAGTCGCGGCGCTTGTTCGCTCTGAG
>JAYEJW010000254.1:0-2442 GCA_034716535.1 Pseudomonadota bacterium | reverse complement strand
GACCTATCTGAGGTGAGACGCGGGGAGGCGTCCCGCACAGATCGGGGAGGATTGCGCTCCTCGTGCGTATTCCGGCGAACGTGACCGCCCGTTCCGGTGATCGTGACCGCTGTGCACATCGCAGCGGCGCTAGGGTGGGTTATTCAGACAGAGCGGTCACGATCAGTCAAATCGGTGTTCGTCTTTCGCATCGATTCTCCTCTCAGTGGTAGGCGGTGTGCGTTGTGCAGGAGGCGATCGAGGATGGCGTCGGCGAGGGTTGCCTCACCGATGTAGTCGTGCCAGTGCTCGACAGGTAGCTGGCTGGCGATCAGGGTGGAACGCAGGCCGTGGCGGTCCTCGATGACCTCCATCAAATCGTTGCGCTGAGGGGCAGTGATCTTTTGAATGCCCCAATCGTCGAGGATCAGCAGGTCGGTCTTTGCCAACTGGGTCATGAGCCGCGCGTAGCTGCCGTCGCCATGGGCGATGCGCAACTGCTCCAAGAGCCGTGGTAGACGCAGGTAGCGCACCGAGAGCCCCTGTCGGCAGGTCTGATTCCCTAAGGCGCAGGCCAGCCAGGTCTTGCCGCTGCCGGTCGGTCCGGTGATCGCGAGGTTGTGGTGACGCTGCACCCACTGGGTGCTTGCCAAGGTACTCATGAAGGACCGATCGATCCCTCTGGGATGACGGTAGTCGATGTCCTCCACACAGGCGTTCAGGCGCAGCTTGGCGGCCTTGAGCAGGCGGGCGAGCCGGCGGTTGTCCCGATACAGGATTTCCTGATCGAGCAGCAGGGCGAAGCGCTCCTCGAAAGACAGCTCCTCAAAGGTAGGTTGAACCAATTGTTGCTCAAAAGCCGCGGCCATGCCGGTGAGTCGCAGCGTGTGCAGTTTATCCAGGGTGTGCTGTTGCAACATGATGTTTTCCTTTCCAAATCACAGAATCAGTGGTAATAGCCGGGACCGCGCACGTTGGCGTGCAGGGGCAGCTCCCCCTGGTCGGGGTCTTCCTCGGGTAGGGACTGGCGATCGAGCCCCTGTTTGAGGATGGAGCTGACACTGCGGTAACTCGGTGAGTGGATGGCCAACGTCCGTTCACAGGCTGCCTCCAGGCGCGCCTTGCCGTAACGGCGGGCGTGATTCAACAAACCCAGGCATCGGCGGTAGCCGTGCTCCGGATGGGGCAGGTCCGTCAGCTGGCGTTTGACCACTTCCAGGGTGGCCGGACCGATCTGTTTGGCCCAGTTGAGGAAGCGTCCCGGGGACCATTCCCGGTGCTGGCGGTGGGAACTGGGCATATGCTCCGGGAGCGTGGAGAACAGCTTGGTGTGGCTACGCGGATGCGAGGCGATGCGTTGCCCCTTGTGAAACACCTCCACGACGCTGGCGCTGGTGCGCACCTCCAGGACATGGCCAACCCAGCGATGCGGGACGCTGTAGTAACGCTTGCCCACCTCGACGTGGTAATCGATCCCGGGTTTGGCCTGCTTCCATTCGGCGTACTCGTAAGGGGTGCTCGGCAACGCCTTGAGCGCGGGTTTATCCAGTGACTCAAAGGCGCTCTTGCGGCTGCTGGGCAGCTTCTGGAAGGGACGCTCGTTGAGATCGCTCAGCAGATCGCCGATGGCTGCATTGAGCTCGAACAGCGAGAAGAAGGTGTGGTGGCGAAGGCGCGCCAGGATCCAGCGTTCGACCACCTGTACGCCCACCTCCGCCTTGGATTTGTCTTTGGGCTTGTAAGGGCGGGCCGGGAGGATGGCGCAGCCGTAATGGCGTGCCAGCTCCTGATAGGTGGCGTTTGGCTGCGGGTCGTAGCGGCAGGCCTTGGTGACCCCGCTGAGCAGGTTGTCCGGGACCAACAACTGCACCACCCCGCCGAAGAACGCGAAGGCCCGCTGATGGGAGGCGATCCACTGTGGCAGCTCCTGCGTCCAGGTAGCCTCGGCATAGGTGTAGCTCGAAGCGCCGAGCACGGCAACGAAGACCTGGGCCTGGCGTAGCTCGCCGGTGGCGGCGTTTACGATGGGCACCGTCGGGCCGCAGTAGTCGATGAACAGCTTCTCCCCGGCGCGGTGGACTTGGCGCATGCTGCGCTTCTGGCGCTTGACCCACTGGCGGTAGTGCTCGCAGAACTGGGTGTAACGGTAGGCCCGCGCGCCGGCTTCGGCCACATACTCCGACCACAACAGCTGCAGCGTCACGCCCTTGCCTTTGAGCTCGGTGTGGATTGTGGCGTGATCGGGTTCGGCGAAGCGCGTTGAGGCTTCTCGCGGCGGGTACAGCCGTGACTCCAGGGCTGCCTCGTCCATGCCCTCCGGCAACAGCCAGGACAGTCCCTGGTGTTACGTCCCATCCTGAACCAGCCCGTCTGACTTGATTCGTCCTGCGGTCCGCCAGGACCGCTTTCTGAATCGTCCCCGGTAGAATCCGCGACAAAAACGTAAAAAGAGAGGCCGGTGCT
>JAYEJW010000253.1:0-2447 GCA_034716535.1 Pseudomonadota bacterium | reverse complement strand
CGTTCATCTGAAGCCGTCACCAACAACGGGAATCTGGAAGCTGCGGCGGCTGTACACGCAATCCCACCTTAACCGATTCCTCAGTCAGCACAGGAAGCAGCGTCTCTTGTACCCAGCCGTCAAGCTCCCGCCAGGCTTGACCATCTACGGGAGTTTCGCCGTGCGCGAGTATGGATCCGTTGCGCACCAGCAGGTGGTTGCGCATGCGGTTGCGTTCTCCGATGGCGAACTCCCTTGCCGGCCCTTGGACATAGTGCGCAACCAGCTCCCAGGCATTGACGAGTCCTGCCTGCAGTTTCCCGTCCCGATTCGGCGTGATCTGCATCCCCTCCGGTATTTGGTCGTGAGCGATGTTCGCCGTGAGAATCCCTTTCCCGGCGAGCAGCCACTGGGCGACCCACTCGAGCAGGCGGTAGACTCGAGCCACCGCATCGTCGTATCTGCCCTGTCGTGCTCTTCGCTGCGCATTGAGCCACAGGTCCCAGAGGCGCGCCGGAGCGCGCCGGGGATTCTCTCCCGTCCCAGCGAGGCACTCTAAAAACGTCAGCAGGCGCGCGTGGGTTTTTCCGACGCGCGAGCGGTAAGGCCCCAAGCGCTGGATCGCCGCCGGATGATCGAACCGATCCCAGGCATCGAAGGCGTAGCTCAGATCCGTCGCAATCTGCAGCTCCGCGCGCAACTGTGCATCCAGAGGTCTACCCAGTTCCGCCAGGCCCTGCGCCGCCTCGCCGTAAGCAAAGCGCGCCCAAGCAGAAAGGTAAGGCGCCATGGCTCGACGCAGACGAATGCCTTCGGTGCCGACGGCAAAGCCGTACTGGCTCCCGTCATGAACCCGGACCAGGTCCTCTCGCGCCCCGGTAACGAGCTGCAGATCGACACCTTCGGACTCGAGCGCCGCCATCACGAGCGCCGCTGTCATGGTCTTGGTCCCGCCGGTATAGTCGGCAACAAACGCGGCATCCGGAAAGCGCTTCAAGAGGTCGGCTATCGCGTCGAGAATGATCGCAACGGCGGCATCCAGATCGTCCGCTGGGACTTCTCGCACCGCAAAGCGTTCGGCCGGGAGCCCCGCCTGGGTCGGAATATTGGGGAGCTTCTCGATCGTCCCGTCATCGCCCTGCTGCTCGACCGGTTTACCTTTGCCGGTGATCTGAGAAACAGAACCCGGACGGCCTGTCGCCGGGTCCTTGCCGGTGCAGAGGAAAAGGACGAAGTCTGGCCTGAGCTCTCGAAGAGCGGTCAGGATCGGCTGGTGAGAGCCACCGACCGTGCAGACCAGGACTTGTTCGGTCACGATGCCTTACCCCGCACGGCTTCGATCAGTCGCTTGCGTTCCTGCTTTTTCTGCTTCTTCGGCCATCCGATGAATCGAGAGACCTCGTCGGCCACGTCCGCGAGCTCGGCGCACACGGGGCCGCTCCAGCTCTGCTCGGCCTCCTTGAGCAGCGCGACCAGATTGCTGCTCAATTCGCCGCCGGGTTCCTTCCGATTGGCGTTGCGGTCACGCGCGAGAAGCGTTCGTAACTCCTCGAGCTTGCGTTCTTCATCGCTCAGGCTTGCCAGGCGGGCGGCGCGTTCCGCCTCGGCCCGTTTTGCGGCCTCGTCTGCCGCACGGCGCTCCTGTTCCTGACGGATGGCCTCCTGCAACTCCTCTTGGCGCTTTGCCTGCCGCGTTGCGACCGCAGCCTTCCACTGGGCAACGGCCGCAGAGAGCGCCGCTTCCGGCCAGCGAATAAGCTCCGAGAGATCCTGGTACGGCTCCACCAGCAGCCAGCCGAAGGGCAACAGACCTTGCTGGGCAAGCCGCTCGTCGCTTGCCAGCCACAGGGTCTTGACGTGGTCCAGGTAGTCGGGTGGCTCTCCCCGGCCCTTCATGATCTTGATGTCCCTCACGCCGTTCAGCGTGACGGACTCCGCGCCACTGTGCCGGCCCACGCGCAGAAGCCAGACGCGGTTCTCCGCCAGGGCCGTTCCGAGCGGCCCCTCGAGCAGGTCGTACACGCGATCGGCCCATTCCTCGCTCACGTAGCCACGCTCGCGCAGCAGCTGCATCTCCCGCTCGAAGATGGGCCCGTAGAAGCGATTGCACGCGGCGGCGATCTCGGGTAGCCCGAAGCGGTCGCGGGGCCATTTGTTGCTCTCCACGTTGCCTGTGCCCTGAACGGACAACCCTCCCTCGAATGACCTTGGCTGCAGGGCGGGCAGGCATTCGAGCAACTGGTAGAGCCCCTGCTGCTCGGCCTTTGACTCCACCAGCCGGCCGTCGCGCTGAACCGGCTGCTTCTTGCGGTTGACGGCGAATCGCACCTCGGTGGCAAACCTTTCGGGCTCGCGCAGGGCCGCATCGGCCAGCCGCACCAGCCGCATGGGGTCGTTCTCCAGCCGATCCATGCGGTATTGGAAGAGTTGTTCCTGGAGCTTCTGATTGGCTTTCCGGTCGCGCTTCA
>JAYEJW010000252.1:0-12204 GCA_034716535.1 Pseudomonadota bacterium | reverse complement strand
CCAGGCAAGACACAGAAGACCATTGTCGCACCGTAAATCACAAACCGTAGTGCCATAACGAGAGACAAACATTCATAACCCAATGTTATTATTGGATATTATCAGATGCGGTGACAAAGATGGGTTACCTTCATCGACAAGGCCCTGGCCGTCGCCGATGCGAAACGCCTGTTCGAGATGGAGCTGGGGGAGGGCTTCCTCTCCCAGCGGCGCCTTGAGGTCCTGCTCAAGACCCGCGGCTATAGCCTGAGCCACGGGCTCATCTCCCCGATGGGCTATGCGGTCGACACCCTCCTGCCGGCTATGCCGCAGGCGCTCCACGCGGGTCTTGGCCGACCGCAGGTGGAGCGGCTGCGCGCCCTCGACAAGGCGGCCGGCGCACTGTGGCGGCACTATGGGCTTGGCGACGAGACAGCCTTCCGCGAGATCTTCGCCCAACTGTGCCGGCGCTACGACGGCCCCGACTGGGACATCGCGCCGCTGCGCGCCGCCCTGGAGACTGAGCTCGCTGAGCATGCCGACACGAGTATCCACACGGTACGTGCGCAGCTCGCCGAGCGGTTGGTAGGGCGGGCGATCGAAACCTCTCCGACCAAGGACATTCCGGAAGCTGTTACAGAGGTTGATGCGGCGATGGACCGCACCAAACCGGCGTCGAGTCCGGACGACAGTGCACACCAAGCGAAAGATGAACGAGCACTGATCCCCCCGCAAGCCCATGGCGAGGACGATGAAGTCGCGGACCACTTGCAGGACTGGGAAAAGGCCGGGACGAAGTGGTAGACGCCAGCGAGGCCGGTGGAGACGCCATGGCGAATAGCACCAAGGGTTCGACAGGGTCCTCACCCTGGCCACCGAATTCCCCGCCGGACAACGCCGTCGCATCTATCGAGTTGCCGCGCCCGAGCGAGGAAACCCTGCCGACAGACCTGAAATCCCTGCGCGCCCGGGCCTGGACCCTCGCCGCGCGCCTGGCCCAGCGCAACGGCATCGGCGAGCTCATCGAGCCGCTACCGAGCCAGGGCCTCGGCTTCGTGCTGCGCGACGTGCCCGACCCGGCGCTCGCCGAGCAGCTCGACGACGACACCTTAAGCCGTCTCTCCGTCCTCTGGTGGCACCTGGCGGCCTGCGCCGAGATGACCGTCGCCCCGCCCGATGCGGTCCTGGCCACCCTGAGCACGGATTCGGTCTTGCGCCGCGCCCTCGAGACCCAGGATGCGGGCCTGCTCTTCGCGAGCGTCTGGACCCTGGACCCCGGCCATGCGGGCTACCGCCTGTGGCGGCTGCTCGATACGCGCGACTGGCAGGACCTGCTGGACCTCATGGCCACTTATCGGGCATTGCACCGGGTGGCGGAGTCCACCAACAGCCCTCTGTGGCGCTAGCACCGTGGGAGCGACCAAGGAGGCCGATCTGATCAGCGCGGTGCTGCGTTATGCCGTTCGCTGCCTCGCCGACGGCGACCGGGAGGCGCTGCGGGCGATGAACTTCGGCCCCAGGGAGATCGAGGCCCTGCGCGGGATGCACCTCGCCGACCTCGCGCGCATGGAGTCGCTGGGTGCCCACTGCCTGGAGGTCGGCCTCAACCGCCAGGTCTACTGGACCATGGTCGCGCACCTGCAGCGCGAGCGCACCGCCGAGGCGCTGCAGCACGACCTCGTCAAGGCCGACGCCCCCTTTGAGATGATGCAGACCTTCTTTGGGCTGAGCTCGCGGGAGTACAGCCGGCTGCGCCGCGTGCTGGCGGCCGCCCCCGCCGTGGGCCGCCCGCCGGAGGCAGACGAGGCGAGCCAGCACGCCCTCTGGACGGCCTGGACGCGTCGGCGAGAGGACACCGACGCAGACCTTCTCACACCGGAGGCGTACCTGGACCTGCACCACGAGACCGGCATCGGGTTGCGGGCCATCTGGACCCTGACCCGGCGCTGGGCCGCATTCGGTGACCTCACCGACGTCGGTGCAGGAACCACCGATGGGCAGGCGGGGACCGCTGTGGGGTCCGTCGCCAAGGGTTTGTCCTGAGACCCGGGCCCTCAATGCGCCGATCGGTCAGACGCAAGAAGCTTGCTGTCAGCCCACGCGAGGCCCTGGTTACAGTGTAACCACGCGGAAACCACGATTCTTGCGCCCGCGTCGCGCCGGAAAAAATCCCGACAGTAGTGTGCAGAATAACGTCTTGTCGGTATGGGGCGAACCTGGCGTGATGGCGGCAACCATTTGTCACTTCCAGGTCCATGAGCGTGTCGATCAGCACAGCGCCGTCCGGCCGACAAACAACGCCCGTCGTTCCCGACGAGGACACCGCCCGAGCAGCGGGTCCTGGCGCCCTTCAGGGACAGGCCTGGCTCACCCTGCAGACCCATCATGCCCAGCGCCTGATCCGGGGTCGACCCGCGGCTGCGGGCAAACCAGCCATCATCGGGCTTTTTGGGTTCGCCGACCGTCTTCGCGGGATCTGGCAGGGCGCACGCCAGGACGACCCCTACGCCGACTGGTGGTTGCTCAAGATCCACGACGCGCTGGAGGCGGTCGAGCACTTGATCCAGGTCGAGCGGGTGACCCTCTCCGACCGGCTCGCGTCGTTGCCGGCCCTGGAGGTCACCGTCGCCACCTCTCGAAAGCCTTTCCGGACCCCGCTGCGTTTCGCCAACCCTTACGCCTTTCGGGGCGCCCGACTGCTTGCCGATTACGACGAGGTCGCCCGCGGCGTGCTCACCGCCCGCCATGTGGGACTGGTGGAGGGAGGCGACGCGGAGCGCCTGCTCGGGTGCTGCGCGGGCAAGATCCGCGGGCTGTTCTGTCTGCCGCAAGGCTATCGCTTCCTGGGTGTTGACCGCTCAGCGCTCGCCCAGGGAACGGCCAAGGCGGAGCAGGCGCGTAAGGCCATGGGCGAGGTCCCCGAGGATGTCCTATCCGGGGAACGGCGCGCGCCGCTCGGCCCCCGCAGCACGCCGTTTGCGGGACAGGTACCGAGGAATCCGAGGCTGCATCCAGTGGTCTCGCCGAGTCCCGAATCCCCGGCATTGGAGGCGGAGGATACAGACGGGAATGCGACCTGATCGCGACCGGGTCGCCATGCGTTGCAGCCAACGCGGTACCGAGGCGCATGTCGTAGTCCGCGCCGATTGATCATGGCCACTCGGAGCGATGGTCAGCGGCTGTGCCTCCAGCTCGATCCGCGCATGGCGTTCGAGGCCCTGATCCTGCAGCGGCTCCAGCGTATCCCCACGGGTCGGCGCCAAGAGTGGCTGCGCGGACTGTTGGTCCAGGGGTTCCTGGACGAGTGCCGCTCTCGGCGGGGCGCGGACGGCGAAGCGTGCTCACTGCGTGGGGCGACAACACCCCGCCCAGGCCCGGCGTTCGCGAGCTGGCTCACGCAACGCGCCCCAGCAGTGCAGCCCCCGCCGGCGGTGAAAGCGGACCCATGCGATCCGCCGCGCCCGGCCGCCGCGGACACGAACGACAAGCCCTTTGCGCATCTGCGCAAGGTGATCGGTTGACCCCCGGCGAAAAGAAACGGCTGTGAACAGACACACAACGAGGCAGCAGTGACAGACTCTCATAACCCCGACCCGATCAGCATCGGCCTCGACGACGGTTACGCTTGCACCAAGCTCGCCCTGTCGGACGGCCGTCTGATGGTGATACCGTCCCGCGCCCGTGTGGGCCGCGCCAACGTCACCTGGCTCAACGACGCCCAGCACAAGATCGCCGAGTACGAGACCGATGCCACCCTCTACGCCGCAGGCGAGATCGATGGCGAGCCGACCTACTTCGATGGCTACCCGTTTTCCGGGCTGAACCGGGTCATCGTCCAGCACGGGATGCAACAGGCCAAACTCGGCGGTCACTCGATCCATGCCGTCTCCGGCCTGCCGGTCAGTGCCTTCTACCTCAAGGACGGCAGCCAGCGTGCCGAGACCGTCGAGAAGAAGCGGGCGAGCCTCAAGCAACCCGTCGACCCCATCGATGGGCGGCCGGCCGCATCGATCGCCTTCCACGACGTCATCCCCGAGGCCCTGGCCGCCTGGTACGACTATGTCATCAGCGACGACGGCGGCGATGTCACCCTGGCCGAGGAGCGCCTGGGCGCCCCCATCGCCGTGGTCGACATCGGCGGCCGCACCACCGACTACGTGGTCGTCGCCGACCAGGCCGTGGTCCACGACGCCTCGGGCTCGCTGCGCTGCGGCTTGTTGGACGTGAAGAAGCAGGTGGGGGAGGGCATCCGCGCCAAGTATGACCTGGAGGTTATCGGCGAGCGCACGGTGGAGCAGGCGGTGCAGAAGGGCACGGTTCGGCTCTATGGTCAGGACGAGGATGTATCCGCCCTGGTGCGCGAGGCCAAACAGCAGGTCCTCGAGCGCCTCCACGCCGAAACCCGTCGCAAGCTGGGGTTGGGGGCGGAGCTTGACCGGGTGCTCTTCGTCGGCGGCGGCACCGTCGCCTTGGCCGAACGCATCCGCGACTGGTTTACCAACCAGGCGGTGGCCGAGCACCCCGCCTTCGCCAACGCCCGCGGAATGCTCAAGTACCTGCGCTTCGTTTGCGAAGTCCCGGTCTGATCGGGCTTCAGGTCACGATTTTATCCGTCGCCGCTGCGGTTCAGTGGCAAGCGAGCACCTACGGGCCGTGCAAAGGTGCAGCGGTACCGACCGCCGGTCCATGTTCCGGCGAGGAATTGCCTCGTCATCTACCCACCCTGCCGGGGAAGCGTCTTCCCCCCAGGGGTAGGCGCGCTCTCCGAATCCGATCCGCAATCACTCGGGAGAAAGCGCCATGTCAAACCAAGAAGCCAAGTACTTCGATCTTCTCACCACCGGCCTCGGCTACATCAACCGAATCCGGGAGGTGACGCCGGAAGAGGGCAACCCCTTCCTCAGCGTCACCCTGGCCGCGCTGCGGGGCAGCGCCGACAACGCCCAGTACACCCACTTCGAGTGCCGGGTGGCGGGCAAGCAGGCGAAGGCCGCCATGCTGGAGCTCCAGGCTGCCGTCGAGGGCGACCACAAGGTCCTCGTCGGCTTCACCCTGAGCGACCTCTATGCGGAGGCCTTTACCTACAAGAAGGGCGAGAAGGCCGGCCAGACCGGCATCAGCCTTAAGGCCCGGCTGCTTCGCATCGGCTGGGCCAAGGTCGACGGCGAGCGGATCGAGATCGAGCAAGCCGCCGCCTAGCAACCATTCGGGTCGGATCACCCATCCGACCCACCTTCCACATCCCATCGAGGAGACCACTCCTCGATGGGGCGGTCTCCAGCTTCCACCGGAGATCGCCATGCCTTCACAGAACGTTTTGCCCATCGACCGTGCTCCGGAGAATCGCTTTTCCGGACTCGGACCCGATGACCTTCGCGACGAGGAGATCGACTCCCTGCTCGACTTGGCGCTCAAGGTGCTCGCGCACCGCCACCGCCGGGGCGAGCCCTTGACCAGCCCTGAGGCCTCGCGGGCCTATCTGCGCTTGAAGATCGGCGAACGCAAGTTCGAAGTGTTCGCCTGTGTCTTTGTCGATAATCGCCATCGGATCATCGCCTTCGAGGAGCTGTTCCAGGGCACCATCGACGGCGCATCCGTCCACCCACGGGTGGTGGTGCAAAAAGCGCTGGAGATCAATGCCGCTGCAGTTATCTTCGCTCACAACCACCCCTCTGGGGTGGCCGAGCCGAGCATGGCGGATCAGCGGATCACCCAAAGGCTCAAAGACGCCCTGGCCCTCATTGATGTGCGGGTCCTGGACCACTTCATCGTCACCGCCGAGGACAGCGTTTCGTTCGCGGAACGAAGTCTGCTCTGAGGCATTTTCCACCCCCAGCCGGGAAGCACTTCCCGGCCGGGTGGTGCTTCTCCGGCGCAACCCAGCAGAAGAGACACCATGCACCATCAAACCAAGACAGACCCGGTGACCGAGCTCTTCGGTGAGGTCATCTCCACCTACAGCCGCGCCCAGGCCCTGGACGACGGCGTCCTGGTCGACGCCGGACCCATGGCCAAGGAGGCCGGCTTTCGCTGGCCGGTTGCCGTCACAGCCGCGGCCTGGGCCGACTGCGTGGCCTGGATCGATGCCGACAGCGAGCGCCAGGTCCACCAGGACCAGTCGGGGCGCCTGTGGGACGTCCTGTTCATGGCCCAGCATGCCATACGCGCCAGTCGAAGCGACGGCGACAGGCTGACGTTCGAGCTCTACCGCGTGCCGCGGGACGGCAAGTCGACCGAAGCCGCGATCACCACGCTGAAGCTGATCGTCGGCCCCGGTGACCAGGGCGAGCCCGTCATCACCATCCTATTGCCCAACGAGGACTGACCAAGCCGTATCTCCGGCGTCTTCCCCTGGCCGCTTGGGTTAAAGCGGTCCCTCCTTCCGATCATATCGATGCTGTTTCAAGACCGCTTAACAGGTGCTATTCTCGGGTCTAACCCAGACACGAGAAAGCTGTCCATGAGCATGAAATTCTCGGAGGACGTCATTCCCCTGACCGACCTGAAGATCAACCCGGGTCGCGTGCTCAAACACGCGGCCGACGTCCACCGGGCCGTTCTGGTCACGAGCAGGGGGCGCGGCGTGGCCGTCGTCCAGTCCGTTAGCGACTACGAGAAGGCCGAAGAGGAGCGCGCCTTCATGCGCGCGGTCGTGGAGGGCCTGGCAGACCTGGAAGAGGGTAGGGAGGTCTCGCTCGCCGACGCCAAGGCCAGATTTGGCCTGAAATAGGGGAATGGCCGTTGCCAAGATTAGCTTCGCCGCATCGGCGCTCGGCGACTTGGAGGAGATCCAGGCGTGGTACGCTGAAGAAGGGGTACCGGAGGTCGGAGACCGCTTCGTCGCCGAGATCTTCGAACGCGTCGAGGTCCTCGCCGATCACCCGGATATCGGGCGGGTCGTTCCCGAATTCGGTCAACCCTTCCTGCGCGAGCTGATCCACCCACCGTTTCGGATCGTCTATCGCCGCGACGCGCAGAGGGTTCGCATTGTTCGGATCTGGCGCAGCGAACGGATGTTGCGGCTGCCGCCATCGGCGACGTCGCAAGACCCGAGTGAATGATGCGTTGCGCCCGGTCCAGCGCAAGGGAATCGCCGTCGGTTGAAGGCTCGCCGGGATTAAAAGTAACCCAGCGTTACGCCTGGATGGTCGAAATGCCCATGTTACCCAGCAGCGTCGCCGGCCGCTGGTCCATGGTCAGAATGGCGCAAGAGGCATCCAGTACCAGCCGCATCCGCTAGCGCTCCCGGTCCTCGCGTACCAAGTCTTCTGGCGAAGGCGTCACTGGGACCTCGGGCTTCTGTAGAGTTGCACGGATATGCGCGATCACGCTCTTGCGACGCTCAGCACCGCTGAGTTCCGGGATGCGCCGCAGCTCGGCCACCGCCTGATCCGCGCAAGCTCTCAAGATCGTCCGGGGCTCTGCCTGCGCCGACAGCGCAAACACGCAAGCGGCGGGGCGGTTACACTGCGACCACCCGAAAACG
This sequence comes from Pseudomonadota bacterium, assembly GCA_034716535.1. Taxonomy (GTDB): domain Bacteria; phylum Pseudomonadota; class Gammaproteobacteria; order Chromatiales; family Chromatiaceae; genus JAYEJW01. Next base: position 4,739 of record JAYEJW010000252.1, on the reverse strand, counting down.
CGCCTCTCCACAACGCGGCTCAGCTTTCCTCTGTCTTCACGAAGTCGCCGGCGCCGGCCTGCCGCGGCTTGCGGATACACGCGTCCGCCCCGAGACATCCCGTCAGCTGTCCACCGAGTCCCCAGGCCTTGCCCACCACTGCGAAGCGAGCCCCACCTAGCTCGCGCAGCCAAGGGCGGGGCCGCGTCAGCGGCGCCTGTGGACCCCGGTGGGCAGGTGACACCGTGCGAATGGCTCGCCACGCTCGAAGCCGCCATCGTCACTAGCGGCGAAGCGGGGTAGTGACGATGGCGGCGGCTCCGCAAACTGCGGCGGCTGCCGGAAGAATTTCCCGGTGACGGGCGCGTGATGCGTTCCTAAACTGCGGACATCCGATCGCAAGTCCCCGACGGTCATACCCGTCGCATATGGGTTTTGCGGTAAGCGTCTATCGTGCCCGAGAGCAAGGCGCGACGACGAGGAATAGCGGGCTCTATTGCGAGGAGTCGCAACGCAGCTATCGGGTGCGAGAGGTGTGCATCGCGGCGGAAAATCCATATGTGACGGGTATCAATTCGTGGCCACTGCGGCTCAGTGGCGAAAGGGCGGCCCGCCCTTGGCGCAAGCCGAACCGGGCAGCCAGGCAGGGGTCAACCTGCCGACCAAGGCATCGCGGACCGCGCGACGATGCCTCGACCCTCGGGTCGCCGGTCCTCCTTCCAACCAGCCGCGTGCAATGCCGGCAATCTTTCGCGGATATCGTCCGCATTCCCCCATGCCAAGCATCGGAGACGCCAGTGGCGTCGCTCGATCAAGGCATTTCCTTCAACCCACGCGGATCCCAATCCGCACAACTCAAACGGAGGTCAACACCCGCATCGACATCAGCCCGAGGAGGGCACGTTGGTCCGCGTCGGACCCATCCCAACAGGGAGAACCGACGTTGCCTGCAACCAGGCATCTTCAGGTTGAACGGGAGTGGTGTCCCGTGACCCTCGCCGCGCAAGCGGATCCGGACGGCTACGGCCGGTCCGGATGGTCAGAAACACTTACCGGAAATGAAGAACACCGTGCGCGACCTGAACCACCAACTGAAACAACTATGCCGGCGCAACCGCGACGGCAGCCACGCCACCCAACGCGACCGCGAGCGCGTGCTCACTTTGATCGCGGACCAGCTCCATGCCCTCGGTTTTCGGGGCATGAGTTCCCGGTCATTGAAGCCCAAGCACGTCGAGGCCCTGCTCAACCATTGGCGAAGAGAAAAATTGTCCGTCGGGACCATCAAGAACCGCATGGCGGCCATGCGCTGGTGGGCGCAGAAGGTCGACCGGCAGAACGTCATCGCCCGGTCGAATGAGCACTACGGCATCCCGGAACGGAATCTTAGCGGTAACGGGTCGAAGGCCAAGACCATCGACGAGACGGACCTCGAAAAGGTCCGCGATCCCCATGTCCGAATGAGCCTCGAGTTGGAGCGTGCCTTCGGCCTGCGCCGGGAAGAGGCGATCAAGTTCGCTCCGAGCTATGCGGACCAGGGGGATCAGGTGCTGCTCAAGGCATCCTGGACCAAGGGCGGGAAGGCACGGACGATCCCCGTGCGGACGGCCGAGCAGCGCGACGTCCTGGACCGGGTGCACCGGCTCGCCGGGGGCGGATCCCTGATCCCGAGTGCGCGCAACTACCGCCAGCAGCTGCGCGTCTACGAACGACACACCGCCAACGCCGGGCTTTCCAAGCTCCACGGGCTCCGACATCAGTACGCGCGGCATCGCTATGAGGAGCTGACCGGCTGGAGGGCACCGGCCGCCGGCGGTCCGCCGACGAGAACGCTCGATGCCCCGCAGCGGGCTGCAGATCGAGAGGCACGACTGGTCATCAGTCGCGAGCTCGGGCACGAGCGCGAGCAGATCACGTCGGTCTACGTCGGCCGGTAGACCGGCGTCGCTGTCGCTTCAACGCGGAGGTCGCCGATTCAGGCCCCGTTGAATGGTTCCCCGACCAAACCTGTCGCGGATGGCGTCCAGTGTTGCGTCGAGGCGCTCCTGTTCCGGATGGGGTTCGGGTGTGCTCTCGTCGAACAGGTCCTGTTGCACTCCGAGCTGTGCCTCGTCCCAGCCGGAGATCCCCACTCCGATCAGGCGCACCGGCCGGCCTGCCCAAGATTCGGCTTGGAAAAGCGCCCAGGCGACGCGAAGAATCTCAATGTCGTTCGCGGTCGGCTCCTTGCGCGTACGGGAGCGGGTATGGGTCTCGAACGGGCGGAAGCGGATCTTCAGGGTGACCACCAGGCATTTGCGCTGCTCGTGGCGCGCCAGATAGCCGACCTCCTGCGCCGCCCAGCGCAGGGTATCCTTGAGGACCGTGGGATCGGTGACGTCCTCGCCGAAGGTGGTCTCCTTGGAGATCGATTTGCGCTCCGAGGCGGGGTAGACCTGATCGTCGGCGATTCCCCGAGCCTGGCGATGGACCTGCGTACCCGCCGTTGCGCCGAGGCGGCGGCGCAGCTCCTCCAGGGACAGGCGGCGTACATCGCCGACCGTCTTCAGGCCCAGACGCTCCAGCCGCGGCGCCGTCTTTGCGCCGACCCCGCGCAGGACCGCAAGCGGCATCGGATCGAGAAAGTCACTCAGGTTTTCCGGGAGCACCACCGTCAATCCGTCGGGTTTGTCGGCATCCGAGGCGAGCTTGGCGATGAGCCGGTTCGGACCGATGCCGACCGAAGCGGTAAGGCCGACGGCCTCGCGGATTCTTTCCTTGGTCTGCCGCCCGATCACTTCGGGCGGGCCGACCAGCCGCTCCAGGCCGGTGACGTCCAGATAGGCCTCGTCGATGGAGACCTTCTCGACCCGGGGCGAGATCGTCTCCAACACGGCCATGATCTGATGCGAGGCGTGCGCATAGCGGTCCATGCCGGGGCGGACGTAGATGGTGTCAGGCGGCAGCCGCCGCGCCGCCTCGGAGATAGGCATAGCCGAGTGCACGCCGAAGCGGCGCGCCTCGTAAGAACACGTGGCGACCACGCCGCGTCGGCCTGGCTCGGCGCCGACCACCAGCGGCCGCCCGCACCATTCGGGGTGGTCGCGCTGCTCGACGGCGGCGAAGAAGGCGTCGAGGTCGACGTGCATGACAAGGCGGGACATGGCACGGTCAATCCTAAGCCCTTGGCTTGAAGGCGGGCGAGGTCCCAAATGGACCCGTCTTTTCCAGATGCGCTATGGGTGAGACCATGCGCTAATCTATCACGCTAGCCCAGACAAGCCTTGTCCTTCGATCCAACCTTCACGCCAGCATATGCGCATCAGCTGCGATCCGGCACGTTTGCCACACGGGTCGAGGAGGCGCTCGACCATCTCGCCGACTGCGACCTTTGCCCCCGCGACTGCCGGGTGGATCGGCGAACTTCCGTCGAGGGCGCCCTGTGCCACACCGGCGTTAAGGCGGTGGTGCACAGCTATGGACCGCACCATGGCGAGGAGGACCCACTGCGCGGAACCCGCGGCTCCGGAACCATCTTCTTCGCCTGGTGCAACCTGCGCTGCGTCTACTGCCAAAACTGGGACATCAGCCAGAAGGGAATCGGCCGCGCGGTCAGCGCGCGGCACCTCGCGGGGATGATGCTGGAGCTGCAGACCCTGGGCTGCCACAACATCAACCTGGTCAGCCCCAGCCACGTGGTCGCCCAGATCATCGCGGCGGTGGCCATCGCCGCGGAAAAGGGTCTGCACCTGCCGCTGGTCTACAACACCGGCGGCTACGACAGCCCGGAGGCCCTGGGGCTGCTCGACGGCATCGTCGACATCTACATGCCGGACATGAAGTATGCGGACGCCGAGAACGCTCGGCGCTACTCCCGGGCGCGGGACTACGTACAGGTCAACCGGGCGGCCGTGAAGGAGATGCACCGCCAGGTCGGGGACCTGGTGCTGGACGAGAGCAGGATCGCCCGACGAGGGCTCCTGGTGCGGCACCTGGTCCTCCCCGGGGACCTGGCGGGTACTGCCGAGGTGGCACGCTTTCTCGCTCGGCAGGTCTCGGCGAATACCTATGTCAACTTGATGGATCAGTATCACCCTTGCTACCGCGCGGACCGCTATCCGCCGCTGGACCGCTCGCTCTCACCCGAGGAGTATGCCCGGGCCCTCGCCGATGCCCGCCGCGCCGGTCTGCACCGCTTCGACCGGCCGCGGCGCTGGTAAGGGAAGGGGAGGGAGAAAGGCGATGATCGAGTGGCTCATCCTGCCGGCCCTGATCCTGATCGTCGTCCTCGCCATCGTGACGGCCAGACCCAAGCGCGGCGGGCAGAACGGAGAAGGCGACGAAGCGGAGAACTGATTCTGGTCTAGCGCTCCGGGTCCTCGTAGTCGCTGCCCGGGTCAATACCCATTGCCTCGGCGGCTTCGACCCAGTAGGGCTCGGCCTCGCAGGAACAGCAGTCGCACCAAACGGCGATCCCCTCGTGCATGCTCAGCGACCTGCGTCTGTCCGTGGTCGACGGGGCCCTTGCCGGACGTTCCGGCAATTCTTCCCCATCCTTCCTACGAGGGTTCACCTTGGAATCGCGATGGGCGTCGTTCATGGTCGTGGGTCTCCGATGCGCGCTTCGCAACTCTGAGCAAGTATAGAAATCAGAGTGCTTGATGGCCGCTGACCGGTCCAGTGGAAAAGAATCGGCTCGTGAAACGCCGAGGTCAGCCGTCAGCGCGTTAACCGATTGGACCCAGAACGCTGAGCGGGTGGAGAGACCAACCATGTTCCTG
>JAYEJW010000251.1:0-2458 GCA_034716535.1 Pseudomonadota bacterium | reverse complement strand
ATGGGTGACCCTGCGGCGGATCAGCCAGTTGTCCATTCTCCTGCTCTTTCTGGCCGGTCCTCTGTGGGGCCTGTGGATCGTGAAAGGCAATCTGGCTTCCAGTCTGACGCTGGACGTCCTCCCCCTCACTGATCCGCATATCCTGCTGCAGGCCATATTTGCCGGTGTGACCCCGGAGACCGCGGCCATCATCGGTGCGCTGATCGTCGTGGCCTTCTACATGCTTGTGGGCGGGCGCGTGTACTGCTCCTGGGTTTGCCCGGTGAACATCATCACCGATGCCGCTTGCTGTCTCCGCCGGTGGCTGGGGATCCGGGCGAAAACACAGATATCCAGGAGCACGCGCTACTGGGTGCTGGCGCTGACCCTGATTCTCCCGCTGCTGACCGGCACCATCGTCTGGGAGGTGGTCAACCCGGTATCGATGGCCTTCCGGGGCATCGTCTTCGGGATGGGCCTGGCCTGGGTGCTCCTGCTCGGCATCTTCTTGTTCGAGCTTTTTGTGGCTGAGCACGGTTGGTGCGGGCGCTTGTGTCCGGTGGGGGCCTTTTACGGACTCCTCGGAAACAAGAGCCTGGTCCGTGTCGTCGCCGACAAGCGGGAGAAGTGTGACGACTGCATGGATTGCTACCTGGTCTGCCCGGAGCCGCAGGTGATCAAGCCGGCGCTCAAAGGAGCGTCTAACGGGATCGGGCCGGTGATTCTGGGGCAGGAGTGCACCAATTGCGGGCGTTGCATCGATTGCTGCCCGGAAGAGGTATTCAGCTTCGGCACCCGTTTCGCCAACAAAAGCGTTGCAATCGGTAATAAACGCGAAGTACCTGAAATCTGATCGATCACGAGCCAATGTTTCGGCTAGCGCGCGAGCAAGCGTTTTGACTCATTTTCCAAGAGGTGGTGGAGAGCATCATGAAGAAAACACTCGTAATCCTGGTCGCGGCCATGGCGGCCTCAGCGTTCACGACCGGTGCAATGGCCGAGGTTCAGTCCCTGCGCGGAGCGGATCTTGAACAGATGTCCGCCAAGCCCGAGCGCATGAAGCTGATGACCGTGGAGGGCGGCATCGAGCGCAGCTACAAGGAGCAGCCGCCCATGGTCCCACACGAGGTGGACAAGTATGAGGTCAACCTCAAGCTCAACGGCTGCATGAAGTGCCACAGCCCTGAGACCTACGAGAAAGAGAAGTCGCCCGTGATCGGGGAGAGTCATTTCCTCGACCGCGATGGCAACAAGCTCGACAGGCTCTCTTCGCGCCGCTATTTCTGCAACCAGTGTCATGCCCCCCAGTTGGATGGTCAGCCCTTGGTGGAGAACCAGTTCCAGGGCAGAAAGTAGCGACTTCCCCGCACCGCCCCGGTCACAGACGGGGGCGGTTTTTTTTTGATAAAAAATCAGTAAATCAGGAAGTTCTATTATGGCTGAGAGAAAACCGGTGACGAGCACCAAAAAGAAATTGGCGTGGGGTACCCTCCTCATCGGTGTCCTGCTCGGTATCCTTTTCTGGGGCGGCTTCAACACCGCGCTCCGGGTCACCAACACGGAGACCTTCTGCATCTCCTGCCACGAGATGGAAGAGAATGTGTACGAGGAGTACACCAACACCATCCACTACACGAACCGCACCGGGGTGCGCGCCACTTGTCCGGACTGCCATGTGCCCAAGGAGTGGGAGCACAAATTGGTCCGTAAGATCCGCGCGACCAACGAGCTTTACCATCATTTCATGGGTACGGTGGATACTCCGGAGAAGTTCGAGTCCAAGCGTTTCGAGCTGGCTTCCAATGTGTGGCGGTCCATGAAAGCGACCGATTCCCGTGAGTGCCGCAACTGTCACGGCTACGATTTCATGGACTTCGACAAACAGGAGGGCCGGGCCGCCGACCAGCACGAGGAGATGGAAGCAGGCTATGACGAGGACAGCGAAGACCATAAGGCGGCGGCAGAGGCGGGCCTGACCTGCATTGACTGCCACAAGGGCGTCGCCCACAGCCTGCCGGCGGAGTACGACCCGGAGAAGGATGCCCCCGGCGAGAGCATCTACTACGCCGAGCCTGATTAAGCGGCTCTTGCCCGGCTACAACCCTTTACGGCCATGGCGCTCGCGCCATGGCCGCTCGGCAGTTCGTTTCTTCGATCCAGCTCATGCGGCCGCTCGCGGTGTCCTAGTTCAGCAGCGCCTAAGTTTCTCTAACGGTCATCATGCCAGTAGCTCCTCTTCGCGTCCTTCGCGTCCTTCGCGGCTTCGCGTGAGACTTTACTCCTAGGTGATTAGCGCTATTCCTTAGCCGCAACGATCAAGGCCGATCGAAACCGTAGGTCGGGTTAGGCGCGCTCGTAAGGTACTGAATTGCTGTGACGAACCTCGCGCGCGCCGTAACCCGACTCTTCCCGGGCATGTCGGGTTACGCTTCGCTAACCCGACCTACGGTTCAGCTGAGTTTCGATGCTAATCACTTCC
>JAYEJW010000250.1:0-12277 GCA_034716535.1 Pseudomonadota bacterium | reverse complement strand
GAAAACACGATGGCTTCCCGGGCCCGAAAACGCTCTGGATCGGTCTACAACGCGTCCCCGATTTCGTGCTCGCGCTCGAGGCTCAGCGCAGCATCGGGGAGAGTTGTGGGTAATGGTATGACCCAAGGCCCCTGAGTTGTGGTCATTACAGCGTGACTGACGTACATCAGGAACGCAACGAGTTACGAACATATACTTGAAGGAGGAGCGGTATTTTCCGTCCCCGGGAAGAAAGGAGGCGCACCATGAAGATGTTAATGAATTTCTGTGTGTTCCTGATCCTCGCCTTCGTGGGAATTGCCCCGCCGGTGAGCGGCAAAGGACAGAGCACAACGCACCTGAGGCCGATATCTGACTTCGTCGACCTGCAGGGAGCATACTCCATCGATACCAACGTTAACTTGGCATTAGACCCGGTGCACAACATCCGGGTGTCGGCTGATGCAGATCTCACTTCGTCGTTCAACCAGACAACGGCTTCCGTGAAGTCGTCCTCGGGGGATTCGTCAGGGGAGATCTCGGTCATTCACTCGTTCGGCTACTCGCCCGAGTGGAGCGCGACTGAGCTTGCCTGGGATGGCGCCAGTCTCTGGATCGCCGAGAATTTCTACGGCCGGATCTGGGAGTTCGACCCCGTCTCGGGAAACGCCCTCTCTGACTTCGAAGCGCCAGGAGTCAATCTTGGGGGCCTCGCCTGGGACGGCACCTACCTGTACACCGCAAGATATCGACACGATTTAGACCCGCCGCCCGGCGACACCCTGCCGGACGAACTCTTCACCTTGACGACCTCCGGTGAGCAGATGAACAGCTGGGAGGTCCCTGATTCTCCTGATGCGACTCCCTATGGCACGGCGTACGACAAGGATTCAGGGAACCTTTGGGTGTCCGATGCCTATTACGCCATGATCTACGAGCTCGATCGGTCAACGGGCGACATCGTGAGTTCCTTTCCGTATCCCTACTCGGGGGTGCAAGGACTCACGTGGCAAGGCGGTCACATCTATGCCGTGGACCGCTTTGACCTCATGCTCTACAAGTTCGACACGGCGGGCAACACGGTCGACGCCGTGTCGATCGCTTCGCTGGGCATTATTCCGGAGGGTCTGACCTGGGACGGCCAGTATTTCTGGATTACCGAGGACTGGACCAAGATAATCTATCAGATCGACGCAGGATTCGTGATGGATACCATGGCCGATGTCGAGGTTAACGGACAGGACGGCCCTCTGGCCATCGACGAAGGTGATCCGCTTCTGGTGACGCTCAACGTCGACCCGGGTTATTTGGACGGAACAGCGGTTGACTGGTGGGTGGCCACACGGGTGCCGTCCGGGGCTTTCTATTGGTACACGTTGGCGGGGTGGGAGAGGTCTCCTACTCCGATCCGCGCTTATGGCGGCCCTCTCATGACGCTCACCGATTTCCCGGTGTTGGATATGAGCGCCCTGCCTGCGGGCGTTTACCGGTTCTACTTTGCCTTCGATGACAACGTGGACGGGGTCTTGGATGCAACCTTCCTGGATTCCGCGCTGGTGACGATCCAGTAAGGATCGATCTCGTTAGACCCGACGGCGACGCAAGGAGGCGCACCCGTGGGGTCTATTTGCGTTCGCGCACAAGAAACATTTCCGTCCACTTCAGCGCACGTCGTGCAGGAGAATCGCTGTGTTTTGTTGTGGCTGAGTGCGCCACGAGTGCGCCACGGGCAAAGAAAAAGGGTTGCGATTCCTCGCAACCCCTTGATTTCGTTGGCTCCCCGGAGAGGACTCGAACCTCTGACCTAGTGATTAACAGTTACAGGAAGACGCAATTGAGCGACTTCGAGCGACTTTGAAGGAAACAGATAAACGAAGGACAAACAAGCGGTTGCATGGCATACTACCCCGGAAGCTGTTTGAAGCAGCTTGATGCGAAGCGTCTACATGGCGTCTACACAGGGAGCGAGGCCATGCGACTGAACAAGACCGCCGTTGTCCGACTGAAACCACCCGCCACCGGACAAGCCTTCTATCGTGACGACGAACTGAAAGGCTTTGCTGTGCGTATCACGAGCACCGGACAGCGCTCGTTCGTCGTGGAGACTCGCGTCAACCGCAAGAGCCGGCGCGTCACGCTTGGCAAATATCCCAACCTGACCGTAGAGCAGGCGCGCAAGCTCGCGAAAGAGCGTTTAGGCCAGATAGCGGCAGGCCGTGACCCGGAGGGCGAGGCGAGGGAAGCGCGGGCGCGAGCCATTACCCTGGCGGAAGCTTTCGACGCTTACCTAGAGACCCGCAAGACGCTGAAGGTGGCGACCGTCACGCAGTACCGCAACGTGACCCGCCGATGCTTCCCTGACTGGCAGCGCAAGGCGCTGGTGGACGTCACCAAGGACATGGTGGAGAAGCGGCACCGCAAGCTTGCCAAAGACCACGGCGAAGCCTACGCGAACCTCGCCATGCGCGTACTGCGTGCCGTGATGAACTTCGCGGCGAACCGCTACGAGACGGCAGACGGGAAAACCATCTTGCCGGAAAACCCGGTCAAACGGCTGTCTGCAACGCGCGCGTGGTATCGCGTTGAACGGCGGCAGACGGTTATCAAGGCGCACCAGCTTCGACCTTGGTTCCAGGCCGTTCAGTCGCTCGGCAGCGGCAAGGATAGCGTGGTGCGTGACTATCTGCTGCTGGTCCTGTTTACGGGACTGAGGCGGCAGGAGGCGGCGCGTCTTACCTGGGACCGTGTGGACTTCGCGGACCGGACCTTGACCATTATCGACACGAAGAACCGCCGGGACCACGTTCTCCCGCTGTCGGACTTTCTGCTGGAGCTGCTCAAGCGGCGCAAGGCGAGCGCCACAACCAACTTTGTGTTTCCCGGTCCCGGCGCTGGCGGCTATCTGGTGGAGCCACGGCGGCAAATGGCGAAGGTCACGGAGTCGTCAGGCGTGCAATTCACTATTCACGACTTGCGGCGGACTTTCATCACCATTGCCGAGTCGCTCGATATTCCCGCCTATGCGCTCAAGCGGCTACTGAACCACAAGAGCAATGCGGACGTGACCGCCGGATATATCGTCGCGGACGTGGAGCGGCTCAGGAAGCCAATGCAGAAGGTGACGGACTACATCCTGAAGGCGGCAGACGTGAAGCCGTCAGCGGACGTTCTGGACATCCACAAGGCACCGCACATTGCCAGCGACCCGGACGCCTTCCTGCGTGCGCTCGAACGGCTGAAGAAACCCGTATAGCTCGCTCACCGGGTCTAGGATGGCTCCCGAAAGCGGCCGCCTTCACCGCTGACCCGGCTCCCCTCTACGCCTCGAAGCGCTTCATTAATTGAAACGTTTCCATTCCTAGACGTGCTCGTCATTAAGAAGCGGCTGTATTGCTTCGCGTTTTCCTGGAGAGGAGGGTCTCGCCCTGCGGTTGTTGGACAACGCGGAATAACTTTGCTGCAATGGTAGCAACTACGATTAACCCAGCAAGGCAACCAATGACCGAACCCACGCGCCTTGAACTCATTAACGAGTTCTATTCCGCTCCTGACGATGCGCTCTTTGATACCAAAACCGTAGCAGCCGTACGCGGCTGCTCAACGGCAAAGCTGGAAAGGGACCGATGGGCCGGTACCGGTATCCCATTTATCAAGGACGGACGAAACGTCAGATATAGAAAACGAGATGTATTGAAGTCCTTCCCGGCTCCAATTACGTCAACGAGCCGGACGGCAGCGTGAACCAGGGAGTGGACCATGCAAGCAAAGAAAGGACCCGGCGGCGCTGGCGGCGACCGACCGGGTAACAAGAGAGGCGACACCCATTATCAGGTTGAGCAGGCGGCAAGGCAACGGTCCCGGCTGCTTCGCTACCTTCAAGAGCACGGAACCGTCTCGACCCTGGAGGCGCGCGCCACCCTGCACATTATGTCGCCGGCTTCCCGCGTCTTCGAGCTGCGGCGCGACGGTTACCGCATTGTCACAGCGTGGGACATTCTCAGGGACATAGACGGCACGGAGCACCGCGTAGGCCGTTACTGCCTGCAAGGCATGGGTAGGCCAAGGGTCACCGGCGCAAAGGCCAGAAGAGCGTACGGCGGCGCTTGCCGGCGGGAGCCTGATTGATGTCCCGCAAGCCGGCGGCGAGCAATTCGCGGGTATCGATGCCGAAAAGGTATTTAGCACTGCCTGAGTTGTTGTTCAGGCCGGACCCGGATTTCAACGGCAAGGCGGCGATAGACGTTCTATCAAGAGCGGCGCTGCGCACGCTGCTATTCCTGCTTAGCCAGTACAGAGGCCACAATAACGGAGACTTCACCATTGCTCCGGCGGCTTGCGAGAAGCACCGCATAAGCAGAGCGACGGCGCGCAGAGGGATAGCGGAGCTTGCGTTCTACGGGCTTGCCGTTGAGACGCGCCGAGGCGGGCTGAACACGCCGTCTTTGTTCGGAGTCGCTTGGCTCGGACTCGACGAGGAGCCGTCATATAAGTTCGACGAAGGCGTAGAGGCGTCACCAACTCCGCTGCGCTGTTGGACGCTGCAATACCGCAGTCTCAGGACGCGCCACCTATGCGACGAGCACGAGCGCAACTTGCGAGCGTCTTCTACAAGACTCGCAAGGCTCAACGCAGAAGTGCAACCGCAGCGGAAGCGGGCCGGCGCGCGTTGAAAATGGGAGCGCCAAAAAAACCCTTGTCCTGGTGCCTATACAAGTCAGAACGCTACTTGTCCTGGTGCCTATACAAGCAAGCGCCTTCCCTTGTCCTGGTGCCTATACAAGTCAGGGCTGTTTTTCACCCTCTGCTTGTCCTGGTGCCTGTACACCTTCTTATACAGCCATATGTACCGCTTCTCTTCCTGCTACCCGAAGTAGGCGAAAACAGGTCGCGGTCGCAATTTCGCGCAAACCAAAACCATGACCACACCGAACCGCAACCGCTTGCTTGCCGAGCTTCCAGCTGGCGTTGACGACCTGCTCCTGCAGATCGCGCTCCGCCGTCTAGGCGCTGGCGCTGATGGTCGAGGCACAACGACTGCCGACCCCGTTCAGCACCGACGAGAGAGAGGTACTCACCCGATGATGCAAGCGGCGATTTACGGCAGGCTAGGCCGAGACCCGGAGACCAGGACCACCAGCAACGACAACCAAATGGTGACAAGCAGCATTGCGGTCGACGTCACCGGTCACAACGCGGCCGAGCAAAAACGTTGTGGATGTCCGTGCTCTGCTTCGGCCGCGCGGCGGAGACTCTGGCTCGGCACAGGAAAGGCGACCTAGTGAGTCTCGCCGGTCGCGTCTCGATGAACCGATGGATAGGCAAGGACGGCGGCGAGCGCGAACAATTACAGGTCATTGCTGACACGGCGATATCGGCGCGTACTGTTCGACCTGGAGTCGCACGCAAGAAGAAGGACGTGCAACAGGACGATGCGCCATTCGATGACCCGGTTTCGTTCTGATGAGACCACGAGGGTTTATCACCTGGCGACCGAACCGGCGCACAGAGACCCGCCTACAGGCGGTTCGGGACGTGCTCAAGGAATATGCCGGCTACCTGCCGCTGACTATCCGCCAGATATTTTATCGCTTGGTTGGCAAGGACATTATCGGCAAAACGGAAAAAGACTACAACAACCTAGGAGAGTTGCTGAACCGAGCGCGACGTGCGCAGGTTATCGACATGGGGGCCATTCGGGACGATGGCTTTACCGGCGGCTTCGCTTTGCGAAACGGGTTTACCGGGCCGGATGAGTTCCTTGCCGCGACCGTCGAACAAGCCAACGATTTCCGCAGAGACCGGCAGGAAGGTCAGGAGCGGCGTCTTGTGCTTTGGTGCGAGGCGACAGGAATGGTCCCGCAGTTGGAACGCGTAGCAGCCACGTATGGCGTTATGGTGAAGTCTTCCGGCGGTTTTGACTCACTGACTGTGAAGCATCAAGCGGGACGCATGACAGCGGACGTTCCCATTGAGGTGTTGCACGTTGGCGACTTCGACCCAAGCGGCGAGTGCATGTTTGATGCGCTGGCGGAGGACGTGACCGCGTTTGCGGAGCACTACGGCAACGACGTGCTATTTTCCCGCGTTGCCGTGACTCCGGAGCACATCGCGCTGTACCATCTTCCGACCGCACCGCCGAAAGCTAGCTCCCATCAGGCTAAGAAGCGCATGAGCGAGACGACCCAAGCCGAGGCGCTCGACCCGGCCACCCTAGCGGACATCGTTCGCGAGGGTATCGAGGACCGCATGGACGAGGGCGCTTACCGGCAAGCCGTAGAAATTGAGCAGCACGAGCGTAAATGGTTGCTGGACCAACTACAGACCATCGCATGAGGCGCAGAGCGCAGCTGCGGGTCCTTCCAGTGAAGAAGAGCGGGCAGTCGCCAATCTCGCAACGGCGCTGCGCTCCCGCGGACACGACCCCGCAGCGGTCGTGAGGCATCCGTCAGGAAGAGCTAATGAATTCCGACAGATTAGCACTTCTGGGCTTATCGGCCCCCGGGATCAATACCCGGGACGTTCGGCTTGTTAGTAGTACTTTACGAGGTTAGCGAAATGGACGAGAAAGGATTAGTTGAGCTGGTCGAAAAGTACCAAGACGTCAAGGACTACATCCACAACGAAGAAGCCGCCAAGATGGCGCTCATTGTACCTTTCATTCGGTTGCTGGGGTACGATCCCAACAACCCACGAGAGGTACGGCTTGAGTATCGGGCGCCGTTTATGCAAGGAGACGGCAAACGATTGCCGGATAGGATGGACTACGTCATCTTCGACGCCACTGGAGAGAAACCCCTCTTTGTGATCGAAGCAAAGGATCTCGGTACCAACCTTAGGACTAACTCTCAACAACTGGCCCGGTATATTGCACAGATGAGCGAACTGCATTTCGGGATTATGACAGATGGGTGCTCCTACATGCTCTTCGGCGATCTTGAACAGCCAAACATCATGGACCGCGAACCGTTTTTCTCTTTTTCGCTGGCAGATGAGCGGGAGGACTGGAGCAAAGTCGCCGCATTTCTGCAGAAGTTCAGCCGTGAATCCTTCAACGCCAAGACGCTAATCATCGACGCAGAAAACAGCCGATTTCGTCGTGCAATGATTACAAGGCTGGCTACCGCACTGAAGGAGCCAGGAAGTGATGAAACGTTCCTGAAGTGGCTGACAGCAGACGTGTACACAGGAAAGCGAACCGCTGCGGTGATGGAGCGACTTGGTGTCGTAGCAAAAGATGCCATCGAGCCGGCGCTTCTTCGTGTTCTCGGGCGTAGCATCGCCGCTTCGATCGAGCGCAAGTTCGAGGCCGAGGAGGTTAAGGGAGAGAAGGAAGAGGAGCCACCGGGGGAAATTGCTGAAGGGTCCGATCCGGAGGAATCGGGAGAGAAGGCCCAAGAGGATGTCGGTCGCAAGAAAATAGTTACAACGGAGGAGGAGCTAGAGTTTTACGATATCGCTCGCCAAATCTGTATAGGGGCCGGATACAACGGCGAAGAGATCATCTACCGAGACACGCTAAACTATTTCAACGTCTCCTTTCGCCGCCCCACCAAGTGGTTTCTTCGTTATTTCGGAGCCAGCAAACGCAAGGCGATCGTTACGTGGGTATCGGTCGATGAAGCGAGGGAGCTAGCCGAAGGTCTTGAGACGGAGGCCGCACCGGGTGTCTTCGGTGTATCGAGGGTGTACCTCGATACCGTCGGCCAACTCTGGGCGCTTAAGCAAGTTGTGTTGAGGAGCCTGGAGCAATTGACAACAGAGAAGCCGAAGTCTCAGTCTGTAGAAGACCAGGAATAAGTACGGCGTCCAGTGTGTCATGGTACGAGAGGGGGGGGGAGTCTCGAGGCTGACTCGCTTGGGGGCGAAAGTCGCTAGGGGTCAAAACGACGACAACGACGGAAACGATTGAGCGAGACAATTGTTTACACACCAGATATCGGCGGAAACTATCGAAGGACCAGCACTATCTGGTAGGAAGCGCGCAGAAGGAAGACGGGGCGCACGGGTGGCCGCAGACCCGAGTTTTGCGCTCAAGCGTCTACACTGCGTCTACACAAGAAAAAAGGCCTGCTGGCGTAAACCTGCAAGCCTTTGTATTTATTGGCTCCCCGGAGAGGACTCGAACCTCTGACCTAGTGATTAACAGTCACCCGCTCTACCGGCTGAGCTACCGGGGATCAATTGAAGCAGCGCACTATACTTTGGTGGGTTGCCTCGGTCAAGTAAGCACCAAAGAATCACAGGTCGCCCAACAGCGGGAATCAGGGTTGTGGCCACGCCTTTGCCGACCTCCGGCTGGGGCAAGCTCGATGGCTGTCAATCTGAGCTGCGAACCTCAGTCTGAGTCCAGACCCCGTCGGGTGAGGGGCACGAAAGCGACTCCGAGCACGTTGGTTGTTCGCGTCGTACCACGGGCGGATCTCTCGACGAGGAGCAGTTCCTGGTATCCGAAAGGTTGCCCGACCGGGATCACCAGGCGTGTCCCTTCTTTGAGCTGGTCAAGTAAGGGCGGAGGTACGGAAGGGGCCGCAGCGGTGACCAGGATGCCATCGTAGGGCGCGTGCTCGGCCCAGCCGTCGTAGCCGTCCCCGCAGCGGGTCTCGACGTTCGTGTAGCCCAGGCGGGTGAGCCGTTTGGCGGCCTGCTCGGCGAGCTCGGGGACGATCTCCACCGAGTACACCTGACCCACCACCCGAGAGAGAACGGCTGCTTGATAGCCGGAGCCCGTGCCGACCTCCAGCACGCGGTCGCCGGGGCCGCATCCGACCAAGTCGGTCATCAGGGCCACGATATAGGGCTGGGAGATGGTCTGTCCGTGTCCGATCGGCAGCGGACCGTTGGCATAGGCGTAGAGTTGCTGGTGCCCGGGGACGAACTCGTGCCGTGGAACTTCGGCCATGGCGGCCATGACCCGCGGGTCGAGGGCGTCCTTGCCGATCATGGTCCGCGTGTAACGAACCTCGGCTTCGATGTCCCGCAGCATCTGCTCCGTCGCTTTCATCGGGCCCTGCTCAGCGCGTCGTCTAACCGGCCGCTTCCGTCGCCGACGAGGACATTGGATCAGCCCGGACCAGATCCGGTGGCGGAGGGAAGCGCTTTGTGAGGGCGTCGGGGACCTCGCCGCGCCCGGCTTGATAGAGGGAGCCGGATTCCAGCATGATCAGTACCATCAAGGAGATCAGGATCGGCGCGATCGCGACCCGTTGCAGAGCGATGAACATCAGCTCCTGCATCCGTGGGTCCGATTGCGCTTGAGAGAGCAGCCAGCCGAGCCCGATCAGTACCGCGCCGACGAGGTAAGCGATGAGCAGGATCTTGTAGCGGCCCGTGGCCAGCTTCCAGTGCGATGCCACGAACCAGGGCTCAGTCGAGGCCGTCTTTCGCGCCTTCATAAAGGTGAAGGCGACCACCCCCAGCGAGATGAACAGGGGTACCAGGACGCCGATGACCTTGTAGTCGGCCAGGGGCGAGTCCTTCTGGACGAAGCTGCCCGCCAGGAGCGCGATCAGCATCGGCAGGTTGAACAGAAGCAGGTTCACCATGGCCAGCTCGTGGGGGGACTTGGCCTTGCGGCGCTGGGCTTCGTCAACTTGGAAGAGCATGAGGCGCGGCTCCTGTGCGTTTGCACCTATGTTGCGCCAGAATCTTCCCCCTTGTCATTGCGGATTGGCAAGCTTTTGGAGCCGCGTACGGCGCCGCTCGCCCCTTGCCCGCCAATCCGGTCGAAGTGATACTGCCGCGGCGAGCGTCATTGTAGAGGTGCGAAGGAGCCGACCCATGAACGAAACCATCCTCATCGGCAAGGGCCGGAAACCCGTTGAGATCCTGCCGGGTATGGCCAACCGCCACGGTCTTGTCGCCGGCGCCACGGGCACCGGCAAGACGGTCACCCTGCAGCGTCTGGCGGAGTCGTTCAGTCGCATCGGCGTGCCGGTGTTTCTCGCCGACGTCAAGGGCGACCTCGCCGGTATCAGCCAGACGGGAGGAGACAACCGCAAGGTCGCGGAGCGGGTCGCGGACATGAGCCTGCAGGCGGCGGGTTTCGAGTACGCCCCCTGCCCGGTCACATTCTGGGACGTTCTCGGACAGCAGGGTCATCCGGTGCGTACCACCCTGACCGAGATGGGGCCGCTTCTGCTCGCCCGCCTGATGCGGCTCAATGAGGTCCAGGAGGGGGTGCTTAACATCGTTTTCCGCCTGGCGGACGAGAATGGCTGGCTGCTCCTGGACCTCAAGGATCTGCGCGCGCTGCTCGCCTACGTGGCAGAGAACGCGGGCGATTTGCGGTCCACCTACGGCAATGTCTCGAAGGCCAGTGTGGGGGCCATCCAGCGACGCCTGCTGACGATGGAGGAGCAGGGCGCCGACAACCTGTTCGGGGAGCCGGCGCTCGATCTTGCCGACCTGATGCAGACCGACCAGTCCGGTCAGGGCTACGTCAACGTGCTGGCTGCGGACAAGCTCATTCATACGCCCACCCTGTACTCGACTTTCCTGCTGTGGCTGCTCTCCGAACTCTTCGAGCAGCTGCCGGAGGTGGGGGACCCGGAGCGGCCGAAGCTCGTATTCTTCTTCGACGAGGCGCACCTGCTGTTCGACCGCGCCCCGCGGGTGCTGCTTGACAAGGTCGAGCAGGTGGTTCGGCTCATCCGCTCGAAAGGCGTGGGGGTTTATTTCGTCACCCAGAATCCGACGGACGTCCCCGAGGACGTGCTCGGCCAGTTGGGCAACCGGGTGCAGCACGCCCTGCGCGCCTTTACCCCCAAGGACCAAAAGGCGGTACGTGTGGCCGCCGAGACCTTCCGTCCCAACCCGGCGCTGGACACCCAGCAGGTCATCACCGAGCTTGGCGTTGGCGAGGCCCTTGCTTCGACGCTCAACGAGGAGGGCACGCCCTCGGTGGTGGAGCGAATTCTCGTGGCGCCCCCGGGCAGCCGGCTGGGCCCGATCGAGCCTCGCGAGCGGGAGGCTCTCATGCGCGGTTCCCTGGTCCAAGGCGTCTACGAGGAGGCGGTGGATCGCGAGTCCGCCTATGAGATCCTGCAGAAGCGTGCCGAGGAGGCAGCGGAGGCGGCTCAGACCGAAGAGGCCGCACCAGCGCCTGAGCCCAAGCGCAAATCCGGGACCAGCCGCAGTCGCCGGTCGCCCTTCGAGGCGTTCGCCACCAGCGCCATGCGCTCGATCGGTACCCAGATCGGACGGTCTCTGGTGCGCGGAATTCTGGGCTCGCTGACGGGCGGACGCCGCAGGTGAGCGACGCCGTGTTAGCACTCTGTTTATGTCACCGAATTCTCTCGGACTAAATCGTGCCGGATCTCCCGCTCTGATCCACCGTCGCCGTTCTGTCCTGACAGGTTCGACGATCCTTGGCCGAGTGCGGCATCTTTCTGTCGCCTGTAGGGGGGACGGGATCTCAGGGCGAGATGCCCGGCGGAGGAGGGCGGAGAAATGGGCAACGTGGAAAACTGGGGTTATGTCAACAGTCGATGGCGGGTTTCTTGGGTCTGCTGATGACGCCATCCACGGCGCCTGATGAAAGCAAACTCCTATCCCTGATCAAGTACTCTGTCCCCATGATGTCTTCCGGAACCGTGGCGACACTCGTGCAAATGGCCGATCCTGTTGATCTTATGGTCAGCGAAGAACCCGCTGACCCGAGATCGTGCGATGGCGACCATTAAGACCGGGTGCACGTCGGTGGATTTTCGCGTTAGACTCTGCCGCATGGGAGGGTTCCAAATGGGGATTCTCGGTTTAAAGAGGCACACGAAGAAGATGGCACGAAAATTGTTGGAGATTTCTGGGCGCAGCGTGTTCGCCCTGGCGCTGTCCTTGATAGTTGTGTTGGGGACGTCCGCGGGGGTCAGAGCCGATGAGGCAGATGCCAAGAGGCTGCTCAAGGCCATGTCCGATTACCTGACGGCGCAGAAGGCGCTCTCATTCGGATACGATGCCACCCTCGAGGTCGTCACCAACGATGAACAGAAACTCGCGCTGGCGAGTTCGGGCACCGTCACTCTCAATCGGCCTGACAAGATCCGCGCCACGCGCTCCGGCGGGTTTGCGGACGTCGAGATGTCCTTTGACGGGAAAACCCTGACCTTGGTGGGTAAAAACCTGAACATCTTTGCGCAGACTGATGTGCCTGGCACGGTCGAACACCTGATCGATGAGTTGAGGGTCAAGCATAACAGGCCCCTCCCTGCCGCCGATTTGCTGTTGTCGGATCCTTACGATGAGTTGATGCTTGATGTCGTCGATGTAAAGGATCTTGGCAGCGGCGTGATCGGCGGTGTTG
>JAYEJW010000249.1:0-2470 GCA_034716535.1 Pseudomonadota bacterium | reverse complement strand
TGGAGATCAGATCCTTATCTGCCGGTTTTGGAGAGTGTTTTTGTATGTGACCACGACTTCGAGAGGCTGTCATTCAAAGTTGGTGCTCTTCGGCGGCCGTGGGGTCGACGATGCCAGCGAAAGCGGTGGCACACCTACTGCTTAAACAGGGTAAGGCGTCGCACTCGATCCCGAGAAAGGCGCGGGCCCCGAGCTGGAAAGATCGTTGGGTCCTAAGACGGAACGCGGGTTGGGCAGGTCAGTTGAGGTTCTCATGAAAAGAAGATGTGTGTCACGGATTCAACACCCAACCGCGAGCCCCCTTACGAAGCAAGGCCTGTATCACGGAGGCCAGACAGGGCGGCGTGTAAGGTTTTAACCGTAAGTCAGCACCGCGCACCATCTTCGTCGCAGGCGCAGTCGTCCTCGTACGGGGCAAGCTGCTGACAACGCTGGGCTTCTGATCAACAGGAGTGCAGCTGACACGAGCCTGCGACAAGCGTCGTCTCGTGGCCAGGGACCATCCACCCGGGTTCGATGCATCGACACATAAAAAAAACAAAGGTGATACAGATGAATACAGACACTATCCTTGCAAACCCCGGCGCTCGATTAGGGCTGCTGCTCTTGTTAGTCACGATCGCCGTGCCGGCGCAAGCTGCTCAGTATTATCTTAGTGTCTTAAATGGCAGCGGTGGCGGTAGTTACGAGGCTTCCGCGACAGTTCACATCGCCGCGAACCCCTACGAGAGTACCGACCCCGATACTAGTAGTAGCGAGCCAGCCGATCCCGACGCCCCTCTTCGTGTCTTTGATCGCTGGATTGGCAATACCGAGGTCTTGGAGGATCCCTATGCCTCGCGCACAACGCTGATCATGCCGCAGGCTGACGTTACGGTAACGGCCCGATACGAGGACGCCCCGCGCTGGCTGGCACCACACGTGATCTACTACGTGCCGAGTTCCCACATCGGGGTGGTGTTTCTCTTCCATGGACATTTGGGATCCGCCGAAGGCATCTTCTCCGGTCCCGAGGGCCGCTCGCTGGTAAATGACCTCTTTACCCGCGGCTACGCGGTGGTCGCCCCTGACTGCTACGATCGTGTCATGCGCAAGTGGGATACGGATTCCCCGGCCGACAGCAACGTCGATATGCTGCGAGTCGCAGCGCTTTGGAACGAATTGATCGATCGTGGCGAGATATCCGCCTTGGATCCCATTTACTTTGTCGGTGCCTCCAATGGCGGATTGTTCACCGCACATCTGTCTCAGCAGGCGCCTGCGGCGTTCGGATTCAACGTCGTTGCGCAGGCGATCTATGTTCATCCCGCCGACCCCGAGGCTATGTTGACGACCACCGTCCCGACCTTCTATGCCCTCGCGGAAAACGACGAGGTCGTCGACAACAGCCGGGCAGTGACCTACTTTGGCGATCTGCTGGATCGCGGAGTACCGGCGCAACTGTACATGCACAAGGCGGAACCCGTGTACCCGGACCGCTTCTGGGGTATCGAGCTTGTGACGCAGAGTGGCTCACACGCGATCTACGATAGCCTCGTAGCGGCCGGGTTCGTGGAACACGACGGTTACCTCAGCTCTGAAGCCTTCAACGACGTGGACTCCGATGGTGAGGCCGACTGGATGGGCGCCGTGCCTGATGAGTATTTGCCCGTTATCGCGGATATCGGGGATCTCCTCGAGGCATCCTACGCCGGGCACAAGTTCTTCAGAAATGCCAATAACAAGGTGCTGGACTTTTTCGATAACCCAGTACCTGTACTCGAGTTGGTGCCCGTGATCGACGGCGTGTCACCTACAAGCGGTATCGCGGGTAAGGTGGTCACGATCACCGGAAGCAACCTCGTGGGCATTCATTCGGTCACGTTCAACGGTGTCGCAGCCGAGTTCGACATGTCCAAGGAGACCACCTTGTATGCGATCGTGCCGCCCGACGCCAGTTCCGGTCCCATCGTGGTCAGCAACGACAGCGGTGACGCGGAAAGCCCGATGGTATTTGAGGTTCCGGCCGCGCCCAGCATCGATGCATACGCGCCGACCGCCGGTCCAGTCGGTACCGAGGTGACGATCACCGGCACCGGCTTTACGGGAACCTCAATCGTCCGTTTCGGGACTGTCGACGCGACCTATGTCGTAGATTCCGACACCCAGATCCGTGCCGTTGTCCCCGCCGGTGCCTACACCAACAAGTTCGGCCTCTTGGCGCCGGGCGGAACGGCGATCAGCAATGAGAGATTCCGGGTGCAGTGAGCCCGGTCCGGACCGTGAGGAAAACGGGGGCGTGTACCGGCGAACGGACTGCCGCTACACGCTCTTTCCGTGTCCGCCATTCAAGTGCGCGTATGGCTGAGGGAAACTTCGCCGCGCGTCGACCAGTCGCCGTGCTGTTCGTCGATCGCCTCGCGCAGTTCGCTGATGTCGCCGTTCAACGTGGCCGCCAAGGCCTTCGCGAACCGACGTGGCTATTCGAGCC
>JAYEJW010000248.1:0-2473 GCA_034716535.1 Pseudomonadota bacterium | reverse complement strand
GACCCATATCCATCCGATACAGGCCGAACAGGGGGCAGAGGCAGCCGCACAAGCGTATACTGCACAAGTGCAGGCTGCGACGCCGTTCGACATGGTGTTGCTGGGCATGGGCGAAGACGGTCATACCGCCAGCCTGTTTCCCGGTCAACAACACCCCGCAGAGGAACCGGTGCACGCGGTGCACCATGCCCCCAAGCCGCCACCCGACCGGGTGAGCCTGAGCCAGCGGGTGTTGAGCGATGCGCGCCAGGTACTGATACTGGTGACGGGTAGCGGCAAACGCGATGCCGTGAAGGCATGGAAAGCGGGCGACACCCTGCCGGTCGCTTCCATTCGTGCTCATACCGGCGTGGATGTGCTCATCGATCGCAACGCGGCCGGTTAACGGGTGTGCAAACGGCGCCCTCGCCTGTTTGCCCGATCCCTGTCAGAGCTGAATCGCTATTTTGGCGCCGAGCAGGAACGCATTGCTGATTTCCCTGGTTCCGGCCGGGTCGATCAAGTACTGGATGTCGGGCTGAAAGGCGATGCCGTGGCAGATACGTCGCGCTTCCACTCGCCGTAGCGCACGCTCTCGATCCGCCAAGCAAGGTTGAGATTTACGGATCGAACCTTGTTGCGGCCCAGTTGGCGCCCTCGCCAGGCAAAAATCTGCCGTCATCCGGCTCGTCAACCTCGCTGTCGATGAGTGCATTCATCTTGTCGTTCATTGCAAGCAGCAGATCACCGTGTTTCCCCGGTTCGACTGCGAGATTGCGCACCTCGTCCGGATCAGTCTCCAGATCGAACAGCTCGACATCGTTCAGCTTAAAAATACCCTCCAGCGTCCGCGGCTGGTTATGCTGCTTGGGAGAGAAGTAGCGAGTGTACTTGTAGCGCCCGTCAAACACGCTGCGTATGGCGCCCCGCTTGGTAAAATCCGGTTTGAAGCCCTGAGCTGCCAGGTCCTTCCTGTTACCGCCGGCGTTCATGTAGGCCTGGGTCTTCAACAATAGCTCGCTGTCGAGGTAGGCAAACATGTTGTAGCAGTAAAGCACCCCGCTACGCACATCATTGATGCCGGCCGCTGCGCCGCTCTCCAGCAGCGGTGTCAGGTTCCTGCCGTGCAGATCGCGGGTGATACGGGCCTGTTTGCCTGCATTCACACCGCTCCAGCTGATCAGGGTGGGAGCGAGGTCCAGATGAGAGGTCACGGCACCGCAGCGCTGGCCGTGCGTGCCGGGATAGCCCGGGTGGGAGATAATCAGAGGCACGTGGTTCTGCTCGCGGTAGGCGGTAGCGCCTTTGCCGTGAGTACCGTGGCCACCACCGAGTTCGCCATGATCCGCCGTCATCACGACGATGGTATTGTCCGCAAGACCCAATGCCTCGAGCTCATCGAGGATCCTTTCGACCACCCCGTCCGTCTCGCGAATGCAGTTAAAGTAATAGTTCAACAGCCGATGCCAGCGTGCGTCCTCGCCAGGGAAGTTGCCAACCAGCGCACCGCGGGCCAACTGGTATTCCTTATGGGCCGGCGGACGTCCCTTTTTGTCGAAGGACTCATGACGGCTTTTGGGCAGCCGGACGCCCCACTGCTGCCGGTAGAGCGTTGTATCCGGCTCGCGCGCGATGTCCATCAGTGTCTTCGGCTTTTCCTGCACGTGCTGCCCGGGGGCATCGGTATTGTAGAACATGACGTCGTGGGGATTGACGAGGTTGACAGCCAGGGACCAGGGCTTGCCTTGCCGGTTCATAGGCTGCCCCTTGAGCCGCAGCCAACGCCGGGCCTGGGCGCCGATCATGTCATCGTTGAGATACCCGCCCTGGGTCATGCCGATAACGTCACCAATGCCGACGTAGTCCCTGAAGCCATGGCTCTCGATGGCCCGGGTCAGCTTCTCTTCTGGCACAGCCGCCTCGTCGCGCGTGTCGAATTCTTTGGACAGGTGCCATTTACCCTTGTAGGCGGCGTAGTAGCCGGCCTCAGCGAGCATGTCGCCCAGCGTCCGGATCTCGGGGTCGAGACTGTTCGACCACGGGAAATCCAGGTTATCGAACATCTTCGTGTGCTGGATGTGCTGACCGGTGTAGATGACCGAGCGCGATGAGGTACAAACCGCCGAGTTGATATGGTGATTCGTGAAGGTTACGCCCCGGCGTTGCAGCCGTTCGCGACCCGGCAAAGCATACCCGGGCGGAAATTCCGATGCATTGAAGTAGCGTTCCTGGTCGGTGAGGATGAACAGGATGTTGTAAGGCCCGCCGCCTGCCGACCCGGCTGCTTTCGCGCTGCCCTCGGCGGCCGTTGCCACGCTCGGTATCCCCGCCAGCGAACCGGTGCCCAACGCCAGCGTGGTGAGTCCGGTATACCCGAGGAATTCGCGGCGCGACATACCACCCACCAAGTCGTCATTACGTGCCATCTTCTTGTTCTCCCTTGCGAGCGTTACCTCGGGGCATCCGCTATCGCAATCGCTATCGGCAATCTAAC
>JAYEJW010000247.1:0-2473 GCA_034716535.1 Pseudomonadota bacterium | reverse complement strand
TCCGGAGTTGGCACGGGAGATTCCCGGTCGCATCGACCCCAAGCGAGATCAACACGCAGCGCACGAGTTGAACCGACGAAAACGACCTGTCTGTGAACGTTTGGGCGCGGCAGCGGATTTCATCGTTGATGATGAAAGCATGCTGGAAGTCGCGAAATGGGTTGTGGCCAACACGCCTTTTGACCGAATTTATTATTATGGGGACGACAAACCCATCCACGTAAGTTTCGGGCCGAACAACGATCGACAGATTGTCCGAATGGTAGTCTCCCCCAAGACAGGAAAACTCGTGCCAAGAGTCATGTCCTTGGAGAATCTCTTGCGCTTGGCATCTGACATGGGCCTTTAATAGTGGAGGCTACAATCTGCGAGATCGGCTGCCATGTTGAACTACAATATTCACGTTACGGATAAGCAGAATATTGAACCTGACTGAAAAGGCACGATAAAAGACCTGATCCTCTGGCAGCCGTAAAAGGGTGCTTTTACCGTGCGATGTATCATGAAAGCGGAGGTGCAGCACAATGAGTGCGAAAGAGTTGCTAGATGAGGCGATGAAACTAAAACCTGAGGAACGGTTCACCTTGGTTGAGGGCCTGATAATTAGCCTGGATGAGCCGGACAAGAAGCTGGATGAGATTTGGGCCATGGAAGCGGAAAAGAGACTCAAAGCATATCGGGAAGGAAAGCTGGAAGGCATCCCGATGGAGGAAGTATTCAAGGAAGAATAATGCGCGTCGTATTCACCAGGTTTGCAAGGCTGGAGTTGGAAGACGCTGTTCGTTACTACGAGCTCGAATATACTGGGCTTGGACGCAGATTCAAGGATGAGGTGAGAATGGCCGCACTACGGATTTCTACGTATCCCAAAGCGTGGTCCATAGAGCGGGGTGATGTAAGGAAGTGCCTCCTTCACAAGTTTCCATACAAACTTATGTACTCCTTGGAAGAAGATCATATTCTCATCATCGCGGTAGCTCACCAGCACCGGAAACCCGACTATTGGGTTGGCAGGGAGGAAGCATAACCAACCATTCATCCGACGCCGTAAAGCGGTACGCCTGTTAGCGGAAGTGTCAGTGCGCCTGCTGTATTGGAATGTGAATCCAAAGCTGCCGCTATACCAAGTGCAGGATGGATGAGTCTCTTGCGTTTCATCATTTGCACGGAAACTTCTCCTTCACCGTCGCCAACAGCCCCACGACCGCTGGTTCATCCCGCTTGTCCCGATTCTCGGCGGCCCACTTCATGAAAGCCCAGCGGACTTCATCGGGTCGGTTACCCGCGGGAGGCAGGCATACACCTGCTGCCTTCGGATCCTTGGTCAGTAAAAGGAAGGCGTCGACGAACCCGGTGATGTACTGTTCGCATTCCCCTTCCGCCGCCGCCCCCCAGCGGGCGTCGTTGTCGCCTTCGATGCACGGCTCCAGGAGTTGCCTGACCGTGTAGCCGGAGAGTTCTGTGGCCCCGACTCGAGGCATCGAGGCGACCGCCGCCATGGCTACGGCACTGATAATCAGGTTCCGATATCTCACTGTTATGTCCTCGCGCGCCGTTATTTGGTTTCGGGCTTGACGGCATAGGCCTTGAGCGCCTGGTTCATGACCTCACGATGCGCCTCGTTGGTGGCCCATCCGGGCGAGTTGACCCTGGACCATAATTCATCGTCAGCCATCTCCTGGTGGCAGCCCATGCACAGACCGGTACGCTCCACCTTTTTGCGCATCTCCGCCGGCAGCGGCCCGGTCAATGGCCAATGCGATCCGACACTGACCAGTTGTTCGTCCTCACGGGTGACGATCTGTGACAGGTCGTGATCCAGCGCCGGAATGGCCGGTGATTGAACCTGGGTGCCCCTGGGGATGATCTCGCCGGTGGCCGTTTCCAGGTCGACGGTGAAGCCCTTGTCGTATCCTTTTAGAAAACGTCCGTCCTCAATCCCGTAACCGAGCGCCTTGGGGTTGTTGTGGCAGGACTCGCAACTGCGTGCCTTGCGCCCGGCCGTGTGAGGCTGCACGGCCGCGTGGTCGATGCCCTTGCCTTCCGGCGTCGTCCAGATTTCGTTGTTCACCACGGTGTTGCCGTCCTTGTCGATGACGGTGGCGATCACCTGACAACCCGGCATGAGGGGGGAGACGCGACCCTCACCGTTGATGCCCAGAATCGGCGTTTCCCAACGCAGGTATGAGCGCGTCTCGGACACCTTGCCGGGGCTCTTCAGTCCGTTGGTGCCCAGTTCGGCGTCGGGTGTCAGCCCGTTCTCGGCCTGGGTGTTGCCGTTCAGTATCCAGTCGATGTCGGTCTTTCCCTTCGAGTAGTCCACCGTGACATGACACCCGTAGCACTGCGGCGCCCAGTCCGCATGGCAGGCGTAGCACTCCAGATTCTCCATGTGATTGGCCACCTTGGTCATGGCGACCTTGCCGTTCAGGGTGTTCCAGGTGTCCTTTTCTGCGATGTGCTTGAGCACGGG
>JAYEJW010000246.1:0-2475 GCA_034716535.1 Pseudomonadota bacterium | reverse complement strand
GGCGCGAAGTGCCGAAGCTGTGGCCCCGGAGCGGGGCGAACCGGGGCATAAAGGCTGTCGCCGAGCGGAAGGCGAAAGGGGGACTGGGACGTCCCGTTTCGCATCCTGAGCACGGCGACACTCCGAGGCACATCTTCGAAGTGACCTGCTGTCATGCCGCGAACCGTCTCGTGGAAGCGGTGGTTGCGTTCGAGCCTGACGCCGTTCTGTTTGACGTCAATGGTGAGGACGCGATGAAAGAGGCCCAGGCCCTCAACAGGGCAGTCCCGGAGATCCCGCTCCTTGCGATCGCGATTCCGGAGACTGCAGAGCGGGTCATTGCCTGCGCCGATGCAGGTTTCTTGGGGTCTGTTCCCCGTCAGGCTTCCATCGCGGAGTTGTGCGCGATTGTGGATATGGCTATCCGGGGGGAGTGTGCCTGTCACCCGCGAATCGCTGGCAGTTTGCTGAGAGAGCTCGGTCACCGGCGTCAACAAGGTTCTGTCTCTTTCTCGCGCGAGTCTTTAACCCGGCGGGAATGCGAGATCTTGCGGCTTCTGGCGAGAGGACATTCCAACAAAGAGATAGCACGCGAGCTTTGCGTGAGCCTGGCGACCGTGAAAAACCACGTTCACAGTGTTCTCGTGAAGTTGAACGTGGGTTGCCGAACCGAAGCGGTTTCCAGGTTGAGGGACGAGCCCTGGCTCGCGTATTCGGCTTGACTTGGTCGCATTGCGTCGCGGGCCGATTCGACTTTTTCAGATCACTTGGTTGGGCACCGGATGGGGGGCGCCGAGCAACTCCGATTCCTCAGAGAACCCTGCCGGCAGGTTTCCTTGAACACCGTGACCGTTTCGCTTTCCGCCTCCGATGGCCGAGGCGAAGGAAGCGGAGTGAAAGAGACCGGGCCGCAACGGCCCGGTCAAAACGTGTGCAGACAACGGGGGGGTTCAGTCGCCGAGATCGATTGGACCGATGACCCCGGTGATCGAGTCGCCGTTGGTATTGGTCGGGCTCGGGTCGGGATGCTGGGCTACCAGCGTCATGTAGGTCGCGTCGCCGACCTTGTGGAAGTACGGAGACGTGGTCTCCGCGCCCACGGGAACCGGGGCGATGCGGGTCAGGTCGCCGTTGTGCAGGTTGTATGCCCACACCATGTTGTTCGTGTGATCGCCGTCTTCACCGATCACCAGGGTGTCCGACTTCTTGATCATGGTGATGTTGTCGGGCTGCGCCATGACGTCGTTGTTGGCGGCGCAGTCCTCGGGCGACAGCTCCCCGCCGGGGGATCCGCTGGCGAGGATGCTGGTCATGTTGACCGCGACGTAGTCACTCTCGATCTCTTCGCCGTTCGTGTCCTCAATGCCAGGGACCATATCCATGGAGTAGACGGCCCCGCAGTAGTCGGGCTTGGCCACCCGGATGTGATTGCCGGTCTCGGGGACGCCATCCTCGTTGCGGTCGTCGTAGTTGCGTCCTCCCTTGTCCGGGTCGCCGGTGTTATCCAGCATGCCGCGTCCCACCTCCGAGATGGCGATGAAGGCCTGGTTGCGTTCCCCATCGAACGTGAAGCCCTCCATCTTGCGGAACTCGTGGGTCGCACCCTTCAGGGCGGCGTAGCGGCGGGCCTCGAGGCGGGACGCCAGCTGATCCATGCCGGGTTTGAGCTCGATGCACTCTACGATGTCGTCGGCGGCGAGCTGCGTGCAGTTCGGTGTGTCAAGGTCGAAAATATCGGAGAACTTGGGCTGGGCGAGCAGGGCCCTGATGATCTCCTGACTCTTGGCCGAGCCGAGGTTGATCCATTTGAGCTGGGCCGATCTGCCGCCCTGGCCACTGGTCTGATGCCAGCGCGCCGCATACAGGGTGCCGCTGGACATCCTGGCCGGCTCGTTCGCAACGAACATGAAGAGGGTGTCGTTGGTCCCGTCATCGGTCAGGTAGACCGTCTTCTTGTCGGGCATCACGTAGCCGAGCTCATGGGAGAAGCGCCCCATGGCGTAATGCTTGGCGAACGAGGTCTTGCCGTTCTTTTCGAGCAGGGCGCTGAAGTCGGTTCCGCTGACCTCCACACCATCGGCGTTGCCGCTGCAGATGTAGGGGTCGCCGGTTCCGGAAAGCGCGGGGTTACCCAAGTAGTCCAGCATCAGACCGTAGGTGTGGCCGTTGTCTGAATCGCCGGTGCGGAAGAGCTCGGTGAATGAGAGCGCTTGTGGCGCGCCGCCGTCCACCGTCACCGAGGCGGAAACCGTGACCGCGGTGGGATCGGCAACCGGGAGGGTGATCTCCGCGAAGGTTACGTCCTTGGCGTGGGCTGCGAGATTGCCGGCGAGGGCGACGGACATCGCACCGGCAATGGCGGTTCGCTTGAGCATTGCGCCTTGAAGCGCATGAAATTCAGCCGCCTGAGATGGCGGCCCTGGTAAAGCCTAGCCAGCGGCCAGGTACCGAGTCTTGCGTGGTGAACCGGTAACGGGCACTGCGAAGCGTAGACAG
>JAYEJW010000245.1:0-2476 GCA_034716535.1 Pseudomonadota bacterium | reverse complement strand
CCTTGGAAAACGCTGCGCGTTTCCCAAGGGGTGTTGGAGGGTGTGGGTGGAGGGTTGGGGGGCAGCCTTCCACACCCTGGCAGGCCAAGCGGCCGGGGGTGATGGGGGTTCGGGGGAAGAGGGGGCGATTTCCACAGGATCGAGCTCCTGGGCCGGATGACTCACTGTGCAGCCTTCTTGCGGGTGCGGCCTTTAGCTGCCTCGGCGCGGTAGCTCTTGCCCGAAAGCTCGAGGATGATCGCGTGGTGGACGAGGCGGTCGATCGCGCAAGCCGTGGTCATCGGGTCCTGAAAGATCTTGTCCCACTCGGAGAAGACAAGGTTGGAAGTGATGACGACACTCTTGCGTTCGTAGCGCTCGGCCAAGAAGGTAAACAGGACCTCCATCTCCTCGCGGTTCTGCTGCACATAGCCGATGTCATCGAGGATGACGACCTCGAAGCGGTCGAGCCGCCTGAGAATCGCTTCTAGCTCGAGCTCGCGCTTGGCGACGAGGAGTCTCTGGACCAGCTTGAAGGCTGGGAGGAAGAGCACGGCGACGCCGCGTTCGACCAGCTCGTGGCCGATGGCCGAGACCAGGTGGGTTTTGCCGCGTCCTGGCAACCCGAAGGCCAGGATGTTCTCGGCTCGCTCGACGAAGGTGCCGTCACAAAGGGTCGGCACACGGCGGCGCACCGGCGCCGGTAGCCGAGAGAGCTCGAGCGTCGAGAGGGTCTTGTCATGGGGCAGCCCCGAGCGTTTGCGCAGTCGCTCGATGCGGCGTACCCGACGCTCCTCGACCTCGATCTCGGCCAGCTGATGCAGGTAGCGCTCGAAGCCCCAGCCTTCGCGCTCGGCTTGCTCCGCCACCTCGCCCCAGACGCGCACGAAGCTGGGGAGCTTCAGCGAGCGTAGCAAGACCTCGATGCCGCCTCCAGTGCCACTGGCACTCACGAGCCGACCTCCGCCGAGAGCAGCGCATCGTAGCTCGCCAAGTCGACGGCGAGCGGTTTCATCGCTGGGATCTCTGGTTCTCTGCCTGACACCAGCGAGCGCACCACCTCGTAGCGCGGCAGCAGGCCGTCGCCCAGCACTAGCTCAAGGGCCGCTTCCACCTCGCACTGCATGGTCGCCGCCGCAAGATGCAAGACCCGGAGGTAGTCGAGGTCCGCCTGGCGCTCGGGCAGCGCCTCGGCGAGCGCATCGTAGGCACGACGAAATACTGGCATCGGAAACATCGACCCCCGGTGCCGATAACGGGCAAAGGCCCACGGCTTCTTGACCAGCGACCAGATCACGTGTCGATAGTCGATTCGCGATCTGCCCTCGCCCAAGAGCCGCTCGACCACCAGCTGGCGCCGGCCGCCGTAGTAGACCTCGAGCGCCATCTCCGAGACCCGCACGACCACCCGCTCACCCTTCAGCCGCGACGGCACCGAGTAGGTGTTATTCAGCACTCGGATCGTGCCGTTCGACGTCACCCGCACTGACAGCTCCCGATGCTCGGGCAGTCGCCTCTTTGCCAGCGGTCGCATCACCGCAAGCTCCTCGGCCAGCCGCTCGGAGCGCAAGCCGTTGGCCTGCTCGAGTACCCCGCCGATCCAGCTCTCATAGGCCTCGACGCTCGCAAAGTCCCGGCTGCCCCGAAGAAGCAGGTGCTGCTCGAGACGGCGCTTCAGCGCCCCACCCAGGGCCTCGACGTCGCCGTTCTGATGGCTCTTGCCGATCGCGATCGTCCGCGGCCGCATGCCCAGGTGCTCCATCAGCTCCACGTACTCGCGGTTGAAGCCTCGCTTGCCAGTCGACAGGTCGTGCGTCGCCGCCGTCGAGTTATCGGTCTGGTGCCACTCCGCTACCCGACCGAGCCGAAACACCGCCCCCTGCACACCACGCCGCAGCGCCAGCATCGACTCCGACAGACACACCGTCACCGACTGCCAGTTGCTGTACGGCAGCACCGACTGGCACAGCTGGTGCTCGAACGCCTCGCCAGTGATCATCACCCCGAGCCTCCCCGCCCGAGTGAAGTCTGTCTGCATCGCCTCACCCGACCGGTGCTCCTGCGGAAAGAAGATCTCCCGGGGAGGCCCGTACTCGGCACGCCACTGCTTGACCCGGCGCTGAAAGGTCCGTACCTGTCCCTCTCGATACCGCCCCGGACGCCGACGCATCAGGTCCTCGAACAACGCCTTGGCTTCGAGTTCCGGCGCATCCTTGAGCCGCAGCGCAATCTCATCCCAGTCCTCAGCGAATGAATCCTCACGCGTACGCCACGTTCGCGGCCGTCTCAGCTGCGAAGGACTCTTGGCCGCCGCCAGGTACTTGCGCGCCGTGTTTCGGTGCATCCCCGATCGCAGCGCCGCAATCCCGATCCGACCGTGCTTGCTCATCTCGTCCATCAGCTTCCTCACTTGTACATCCGTAACCACCTCCCGGCTCCTCTCCGTAACGGTCCAGAGCCAGGATTCTCTCCTCTCTGGTCGGCGGCTCCGCCGCCG
>JAYEJW010000244.1:0-12375 GCA_034716535.1 Pseudomonadota bacterium | reverse complement strand
CCTCTTCGTACAAGGTCAAGCTTCGCCCGCCCACCGGCAGCGAGGCGCGCAGCAGGTGCAGCGACTGATCGGCCTTGAGGTCCGACCAGTCGATCAAAATCATCGGCTCGCACACCCGCGCCAGCACGACCCGGCACAACGCCGCGTAGATCGAACGCGCCTCGTGGCGCAGATGCCGGTTGCCCAGCAGCCGATCGGAGCGCTTGATCTTGTGGCGCAACAACGCCGAGCCCTCGAAGCGCCGCCCCACATCGGTCAGCGTCAGTGCCGGCCCGCCGACGCAGGATGCCACCGCGGCCAACAGCGTTGCCAGGCGTCGGCGGTGGATGTGTTTCAGCAACGGGGCCAGACATCGGTGTAAGATCGTGATCGCATGCATGGGGTGGCTCCTGGTGGGTTTGGTCGCTTTCCATGGACCGCAAAACCCCATGCATGTTCAACTCTACGTTAAAAGTGCGCCGCAACCTACTATATTAGAGAGCAATAATCTGGGGATACCTCAGGTACCGTCCCGGGCTGTATTCGATGACTTCGGCCAAGGGAATGGCGCTCGATCCGGCCACCAACGCCAGTTCGCCCTCAGTGCGAAGGCAAAGCATCTGGGTGCGCTCCAACCCGGTCACCATCCCGATGTCGAGCAAGTTTCCTGCGCCCTGGCGCTTGCCGCTCCATCGCAGGGAGAGAGAATCGGCGATGAACCTGGCCACGGAATCCGCATCGGCCTGCCATTGGGTCACCCGGGCCGGGGGAATCTCCACGCGGTTGATGTCGCTGCGCTTGTCGCAAACGATGAACAGCGCCGGCTCGCCGCAAGTGTCAGGAATCGCGTGCAGCGGCATCGTGCATTGATCCTCGCAGCCGGGACATGCTGCGCTGGTCGCGGGACGCGCCTGATTGATCAATCGCTGCGCTTCGAGCGCCACGACCCCCTCACCGCGCCATTGGTCGAGCTCTTCGGCGCTGAAGAGCGCCTGCCTGCCCGGCGCTGCGGCCACGCGCTCAAAAAGCTCGATCAGGAGCGCTTCGGGCGTCACGGGCGAGCGCCTTGCGCCGGTTCCCTCGGTTCGATGCCGGAGGCTTCGAGCATTTGGCGCAGTCTCAGATCCCGTTCATCGTACTTGAGCGAACAAGAATTCCGGAGTGTCGCCGTGCTCAGGATGCGAAACGGGACATCCCAGTCCCCCTTTCGCCTTCCGCTCGGCGACAGCCTTTGGGCCCCGGTTCGCCCCGCTCCGGGACCACGGCTCCGGCACTGCGCGCCTACGCCATGGCCCCTACGACGAATGGCTTGACGGCGCATCGGATGCGCTTGCATATGGCCTCCGCTGGCTACGGGACCTGCGGCCCCTTCGCCACTCCGGCCATACGCCCGCGCCTGGCGCCTACCGGGGACTACCCGCCTCGTGCTTCGCACTTCCATGGCGGGCAGCGCGGGTAGGTGATGCGGATGGGAACGCGCTGCACCGGCTTCTCGGCATCGGTGAGGACCGAAGCGACGATCTCCACCTGGGTGATGTTGTACAGATCCAAGGGGGTTGACCTGCCGATCCTCTCCAGCAGCTCATACAGCGCATCGCAATTGCCCGAAGGATCCGCCTCCAGTGTGATCCGCTCGCCTTTGTTCACCCGTGAGGTGAGCCGCAGCTTGCGCACGGCGACATCGGCAATACCGCTGCCCGCGTCATAGACGAAGTCAAAGCCCCGCTGGCCCAGCAGGTCCAGATCATAGACGCGCTCGTCTTTGGGATCCGGCGGCAGTTCTTCGAGCTTCAGAATCGCCGTGGCGAACATCCCTTGCAGCGGTTCCACCGCCTTTCTCGGCCCGCGAAAGTTCAGGTCCAGGGTGCCGTCGCGCTGCGAGTAGACGAAGATCACTTCGAAGGCCGGATTGTGCGGCCGGCGGCCAAATTCGCCATCGACCCACTCGACGCTCTGCTGGGAGTAGTCCTCGGGATAGGCGAAGAAGTAGTCCAGTTCGCCCCGGCGCAAGGCTCGACGACGCAGTTGGTGCCCCGGCCCTCGGCCTGGTGGAAGTAGGTGCGGATGCGCGCCGCCAGTTGCGCGATGCTGGCATCGTCAACCGCTGCCGGCTGGTGGCCCATGTTTTTGCGTTTGCGCCAGAAGGGGAGGGTGTCGGCGTGAAAGAATCGGGTGGCCCCCTTCCAGCACGCATGGTGGTCCAGATAGGCGACCATGGCGCGGGCGTAGTGGTTGGGCAGCGCCGCCAGGCTCACCACAAATGTGCGCAGGGCATCGGGGTCGGCGCGCATCTGCCAACTCGCCTCGTCGATGATGGCCCGAAAGCCCTTCTCGCAGCTCATCTCGAAGATGTCGTGGAACGCGGCATCCATCGCGTTGCGCTGCTCCTCGGGCAGGGAAAGCCAAGCGGCGAACAGCGCATCGGGCTTGGTCTCTTTCATGGCCGCGATGTCTAGATCGCCAAACAACCCCTGGCTTTCGAAGTAGCGCGCCAGCCAGGCGTTCGGTACTTGTCGGAAGAAGCTCTTGGTCGAGTAGTGCCGCGCCATGTGCCGGGTCCTTGATCGGAGAAAACCTTGCAGTGTATTCGCAGAACGAATGAAAGCCAGGATTGGTCAAGGGTTCTGTGATGGGTGCAACGTATAGGGCGAGCGCGGGAGGGGCGCCCGCGGGTTCGTGTTCAGAACACGCCCTCGTGTGCACACGTTGCTGAGGAACAGAATTGTACGGGGCAGGGGAGCGCCCATGCGCGGGCTGACTTGGTCATCGGCCGCGTTCTTGGCCCTACGGCCGAGCACCGCGCAGAGCGGGGCCTCGGTGCCTGCCCGTGGGATTTCCCCGTGCGATTCAGGCTTGCTTGGTCAGCGGGATAATGCGCGCGGGCGCCTCGCTTACATAATCCGCCCACGCCTGCATCATTGTTCTTCGTTTGGCGAACAGATCGCCACGCCGGTAGGCGGCCTCCACCTTGTTGTCGATGGTGTGCGCCAGGGCCATTTCGGCCACGTCACGCGGGAAGGAGGAGACCTCGCCGGACCAATCGCGGAAACTGGACCGGAACCCGTGCGGCACGTAGTCACCGCGCGAACCATGAACGCCATATCCCATGCCCCGCATCTGCTGCAGCAGGGCCATATTCGACAGGGGCTTTCCGTAGCGGGCTCCGGGGAACAAATACGGATTGCCGTCGATGCGGGGCAGGGCCTGCAGTACGGTGATCGCCGCATCCGACAGCGGCAC
This sequence comes from Pseudomonadota bacterium, assembly GCA_034716535.1. Classification (GTDB taxonomy): domain Bacteria; phylum Pseudomonadota; class Gammaproteobacteria; order Chromatiales; family Chromatiaceae; genus JAYEJW01. The sequence continues at coordinate 9,156 of JAYEJW010000244.1, read as the reverse complement.
CCGGCGTTCGCGTCGCGCTTTCATTCTTGCGGCAGGAATGCTCCAGAGGAGGGCATCGCGGTCAACTTCCGACCTGCGCGCTTTAAGGACCTCATTGGTGCGGGTGGCGGTCAGAATGAGAAACCGCAACGCCAACGCCGAGACGCTATCGGTGCGCGACAGCTCGGTAAGAAAGCGGGGAACCTCGGTATAGGGCATTGCCGGGTGGTGGGTGACCTTCTTCACCCGTGCTGGCTTGGGCAGCAGCTTGTCCAGGTGACCCCGCCACCGGGCCGGGTTCAGCGGATCGCGGTACTTGTGCGCAGCGGCGAAGTCGAGGATGTTCTCGATCCGTCCCTGGACCCGTTTGGCCGTTTCAGTCTTGCTGGTCCAGATCGGTGAGAGGATGCGCAAAATGTCCTCCGTGGCGACGGTATCAACTGGCCGCGATCCGATCACGGGCTGTGCGTACGTCTTGAGGGTGCTCACCCACTGGCGGGCATGCTTGGCGTTCTTCCAGCCGCGCCGATGCGCGCGAATGTACCGGGCCGCGCACGTGGTGAAGGTCGGGACCTTGCCCGGTTCGCCCCGGCGCGCCTCGATGGGATCAATGCCGGCCGCGACCTGACGTCGCCGCTCAGTCGCCTTCTCGCGTGCGGCGGCCAGAGGCACCACCGGAAAGCTGCCCAGCCCCATCTCCCGGCGTTTGCCATCGATGGTGTAGCGCAGTACCCATTTCTTTGCGCCAGAGGCCGGCACGACCAGGCGAAGCCCACCGCCGTCCTCATATTTTCCCGGGCGAGCAGTCGCCACCTTGCGTGGGGTGAGCTTGTGAATCGCCATGCTGTCATCCTCTCTTCCCAGTGGGGACCGTGCTGAGCGGTCCCCCAAAGCGTCCCCCGATAGGTTTGGATTTTAGCGGACGATTCTGGACTGTCTAGGAGTATAAGGTATTGAAGAACATTCTGTTATTTGATCTTGTTGGACCTCTGCGGATCATGGATCAGCGGACTTCCTCTCCGCCAAATAATCAAACACGTAGGCGATATTTCCCTCCTGCAGTCTAAGTCCTTCGCCCTCGATTGTGCGCGCTCCGTTATGGCTTGCCTTTGGCGCCGCCGTCACGTCCGCGCGGAGGTAGGTTTTTCTGCGCATGCTGTGCCGGACTCGTTAAGTCCGCCGCCCTGGACCCCCGACACTGGAGAGCAAAATCCATATCATAAACGTGGAAGAATAGCAATGTGGTGCTATACTAAAAAGCGAGACGAGGGTCTCATAACAAATAAAAAAAGGGGAGCGATAACAATGAAGAAAATCTCGTGGTTCGCTTGGGTCTTTTCGATTCTGATCGCCTTCCATGCTACAAACGTTTTCTCCTGTGAAATCGAAGGCTGCACGCCTGGCTACTGGAAAAATCACTTGTATGCATGGATCGTCTATAGCCCGGACCAAAGTGTCGATAGCGTTTTCGAAGTTCCCGGCGATTTCCAGGAACTTGCAGACGACACTCTGTTGGAGGCACTGAACTACGGCGGGGGTGATGGATTGGTGGGCGCGGCCCAAATCATGCTACGCCAAGCTATTGCAACACTGCTGAACGCGGTGCATGCGGACGTCAGAACGCCATACTCGGAAGAGTTCGTCATCTACCATGTTTCGAGGGGTCTAAATAGCTACGATCGAGAGAGAATGATCTGGATTGCGGCTAAGGCGGAAACCTTGAACGAAATGGGGTGCCCACTTGATTAGAGCTGGCTGGAAAGTTCCCGAGTCGTAGACCAACGACGTCGCCCCCGCTGGTCTGTGGAACGGGACCCCACATTCGGCGCCCGCCGCCGGTTCAAAGTCGCTGAAAATAAGACAACCCTCCCAGCGAGGGGGGGTTGATCAGAATTCCCCGCCGGTAGAAGAAGCCCCATACCCGAGCTCCCTGGATCTGCGTGACTTGGACAGGTTTGCGCCTCGTAGAGGGAGGATCACTCGGTCCGCGGATTGCGGATTGTCAATGCGGTCTCCCCGCGCCTTGTGTTCAACTGTTTGTAACGCCGATTGCGCCCGAGGACGCAGCAAGCAGTACCGCCGCGGTAGTTTCTCCTCTGCGCATCGGCGCTCCCCACCAAAATCCATCCTCCTTTGGTGGGCGACTGGGCCCGCTTCGCCATCCCCTCGAAGAGGGCTTTTTTTCTGGTTGGCGGGCTGTTCCGGGCGCGCCGGGCCGCCACGCGCTCTAGTTCAGCAGCGCCTAAGTTTCTCTAACAGTCATCCTGCCAGTAGGTTCTCTTCGCGGCCTTCGCGGCTTCGCGTGAGACTCTCTCTGTCTTTTGTTACGGAGTCTTAGGCGCGCCTGTCCTAGCCACTTGCCTCCGGCGCATCGGTTTTCGAGCCGAGTTGCGCGCGCGCTCGTCGTCGCTGCCGGCTTCTCTGGAATGCCGTTAACCGGAACTAAACGACCAGGATCCTGAGCCTGGATCTGCAACGAACAGGGTCCTTGAGCCCCCTGAGTGTGTTGGACAACTGCGCACTTATCTGGACATCTCCGGCTCTGCCGCTATCAACGTCAGGGGCGGCTTGTCCCGACGCGAGTCTAACCCCTACTAATCGTAGGTTTTCAACGGCGAGCGTTCTGGGAACGTCCGGGATTGATCTTTCTCGTGGATTCGGGAACCATAGTCGAACTACATTACTATAAAGACAACGATCTCGGCGTCCCCGGGGCGATTGCAGATGATCAATTCCTACGCATGATCAAAGTATTCCTCGTCGACGACCATGAGCTGGTTCGTACCGGCATTCGCCGCATCCTCGAGGAGGCGGGGAATATAGAGGTCGTGGGCGAGGCAGCGGACGGCGATACGGCCCTCAAGGCCGCCCGCAAGGCGATGCCGGACGTCGTTCTTATGGACGTCAACATGCCTGGGATGGGTGGTATCGAGGCGACCCGCCGCATTGTCCGCCTGCTGCCGGACGTGAAGGTGATCGCGCTCACGGTGCTGGACGACGATCCCTTTCCGGCTCGCCTGAACGAGGCGGGCGCCGTGGGTTACCTCACCAAGGGTTGCCCCGCCAAGGAGATGATCGAGGCGGTGCGCACCGTGCACCGGGGCCTGCCCTACGTGGCGTCCAGCGTCGCTCGCAAGCACATGCTGGCCGATTGGCGGGGCCTCGCGTCAACGCCCTTCGAAGACCTTTCCTCCCGAGAGATGCAAGTGGCGATGATGATCCTCGACGGCCAGCGGACGCAGGAGATCTCGGACGCCCTTTCGCTGAGCCCGAAGACCGTCAGCACCTACCGCCAGCGCATCTACGAGAAGCTTCAGGTGAAGACGGACGTGGAGCTGACCCGTCTGGCATATCGGCACAATCTCATCACCGACAAGAGCTAGCCCGCCTCAGGCCTGCTTCCCGTCGCTGCATACCGCATGGCTTCAGCATGACCTTTACCACCGAGTCGGTCTTACCGTCGGAATGGTTCGCGGCCGACTGCAGGCGCTGCCCTCGCCTGGTCGCCCACCTGCGGTCGGTGCGCGCCGCCCGTCCCGACTACCATGCGGCTCCCGTGCCGCCTTTCGGCGATCCCCGGGCTCCCGTCCTTGTGGTGGGCCTGGCGCCGGGGATGCACGGTGCCAACGCGACCGGCCGGCCATTCACCGGCGATCACGCCGGGATTCTGCTCTACGAGACACTGCACCGCTTCGGCTTCAGCAGCCGCCCGCAGTCCGTGGCCTGCGGCGACGGACTCGTGCTGTCGGGGTGCCGTATCACAAACGCAGTGAAGTGTCTGCCACCAGAGAACAAACCCACGGGCGAGGAGGTCAGAGGATGCAATCCCTTCCTGCGGGCCGAGCTCGGGGCGTTGCCGAGGCGCGGTGTCGTGCTCGCGCTCGGTCTGGTCGCCCACAATGCCGTGCTCCGGGCCATGGGCCTGCGCCAAAGCACCCACCGCTTCGGTCATGGTGCCGAGCACTCGCTGCCAGGCGGGTGCGTGCTGCTGGACTCCTATCACTGCAGCCGCTACAACACTCAGACCGGACGCTTGACGGCGGAGATGTTCCATGCGGTTGTCGCCCGGGCGCGGGCGTTGGTCGACGGGGGGAAAGACAGTCGCACATAGTTCTACTTTGTCAGATTTCGGCGTCTGCCAGTCGCCATGGAGGGCGAGCCGGCAACGTTGTGACACACCTGCAGTGCCATCCATGGCAACTGGATTCCCGCTTCCATGCGGGAATGACGGCTGGAATTTCAATGTGACAAAGTAGAACTAGCGAGGCTCGACGATGAGCACCGCTCCTTCATCCGGCATCCGCTACTTTTGGATGCGCACACGAACCGCCGACTCGCGATCCGCGTGCATCTCCGATCGACACGCCCGAGACCAGATCGATGGACGCACCAGATCCGCGCGACACCCTGAAGCAGATCCCGCCCCGTCCCGGCGTCTACCGCATGCTCGACGGCGACGGAACCGTCCTGTATGTGGGAAAGGCGAAGGACCTCAAACGCCGGGTGAGCAGCTACTTCGTGCGCTCTCTGAACCGCCGTCTGCAGCTGATGGTCTCCCAGATCGCGGACATCGAGTTCACGGTGACGCGCACGGAAGGGGAGGCGCTGCTGCTCGAGAACAATCTCATCAAGTCGCTGCGCCCTCGCTTCAATGTGCTGCTGCGCGACGACAAGAGCTACCCCTACATCCGCATGACCCTGGGCGACCGCTTTCCTCGGATCGCCTTCTACCGCGGCTCGACCAAGGGTCGCGACCGCTTCTTCGGACCCTATCCGAGCGCCTGGGCGGTACGCGAGACGCTGCAACTGCTGCAGAAGCTCTTTCCCGTGCGCCAATGCGAGGACAGCTTCTTCCGCAACCGCTCCCGGCCCTGCCTACAGTATCAGATCAAGCGCTGCAGCGGGCCCTGTGTCGACCTGGTGAGCGAGCAGGACTACGCGGAGGATGTGGAGCGCTCCATCAAGTTTCTGGAGGGCCGCGCCGACCAGGTGATCAGTGAGCTTGCCGAGCGCATGGAGCAGGCCGCCTGCGAGCTGGAGTTCGAGCGGGCTGCGGTGTTGCGCGATCAGATCGCGACGCTTCGGCGCATCCAAGAGCGCCAGTACGTGAGCGGGGAGGGCGGGGACCTGGACATCGTCACCTGTGCCCAGGAGGGAGGGGTCACCTGCGTGCAGGTCTTCTTTATCCGCGCAGGGCGCAACCTCGGAAACAAGGCCTTTTTCCCGAAGGTGCCCCAGGGTACGGACGAGGGCGCCGTTCTGTCCGCCTTTCTCGCCCAGTTCTACGTCGATAAGCAGATACCGCGCGAGATTATCGTCGGGGTCGAGCTGGAGGATCGGGACCTGCTGCAGACCGCCTTCACGGAGCAGGCAGGCCGGCGGGTTGCGATCAAGCCACGCGTTCGCGCCGACCGGGCACGTTGGCTGGAAATGGCGCAAGGCAACGCCGCATTGGCGCTCAAGACGCGGCTTGGCAGCCAGGCGGGTTACAGGCGGCGAATGGAGGCCTTGCGGGAGGCCCTGGAGCTTGAGGAACAGCCCCAGCGCATGGAGTGCTTCGACGTCAGCCACACCGGAGGCGAGCGCACGGTGGCCTCGTGCGTGGTTTTCGACGCCGAGGGTCCGCGCAAGTCCGACTATCGCCGCTTCAATATCGATGGCGTGACGCCCGGAGACGACTATGCCGCAATGCACCAAGCCCTCACCCGGCGCTACACCCGGGTCAAGCAGGGGGAGTCTCCCTATCCGGACCTGCTCTTCATCGATGGTGGTCGTGGCCAGCTCGGCGCGGTGAATGACGCCCTGCAGGAGCTCGCCGTCTCCGGGGTCACCCTCGTAGGCGTGTCGAAAGGGCCGGACCGCAGGCCCGGCACGGAGCAGCTCTGGTTGTCCGGTCGCAGCACGGCCGTTATACTTCCGGCCGACTCCCCGGCGATGCACCTGGTGCAGCAGATCCGGGACGAGGCCCACCGATTCGCCATCACCGGCCACCGCCAGCGCCGTGCCAAGGCGCGTACGACATCCGTGCTGGAGGAGATCGCAGGCGTCGGCCCGAAACGCCGTCAACGTCTGCTTCGGCAGTTTGGCGGCATCCAGGGACTGGCCCGCGCCGGGGTGGAGGACATCACCCGGGTAGAGGGTATCAACAGGAAGCTGGCGCAGCAGATCTACGACGCCTTCCACCAGGATAGTCAACGAGCGTGAGGCATGTGGAACACCCCCAATCTCCTGACGCTGCTTCGCATCGTCCTGATCCCGGTTTTCGTTGCCTTCTTCTATGTCCCCGGTTCGTGGGCGAGGTTTGCCTGCGCTCTGGTTTTCGCTGCAGCGGCAGTTACTGATTGGCTCGACGGTTACCTGGCCCGGCGCTGGGAACAGACTTCTCCTCTGGGCGCCTTCCTCGATCCGGTCGCGGACAAGCTCATGGTGGCCGTTGCCCTGGTGTTGCTCGTACAGGCGGATCCGAGAGCGACCCTCGCGCTGCCTGCGGTCGTCATCATCGGTCGTGAGATTACCGTCTCGGCTCTGCGCGAGTGGATGGCGGAGCTCGGTGCCCGTTCCCAGGTCGCAGTCTCACTGGTCGGCAAGTTCAAGACCACGGCCCAGATGGTGGCGATCCTGTTTCTCATTCTTCGAGATCCGGTGCCGGGTATTCCGGTTTACGGATTCGGAATGATACTGCTGTATGTCGCAGCCGCGCTCACCCTGTGGTCTATGGTGCTCTATCTGCGGGCGGCCTGGCCCAGCCTCACCGCTTCGAAAGACGCGACGGAAGAGGACAGACTCCCGTAAGAAACCTGGAACGAAGGGTTGACATGCCACGGGCGAGCCGTAAAATTGCGCTTCTCACTGCGGGAATAGCTCAGTTGGGTGAGCCGCGACCGAAGGTCCAGTGAACCTTCGCAGCGCGGCGAACGGCCGCACAGGACGTGCGGGCAGGTGCCTGATCGGAGCCTCCGCCGTCGCGCCATGGAGGGCAGCGATACGATTGAATATTGCGGGAATAGCTCAGTTGGTAGAGCACAACCTTGCCAAGGTTGGGGTCGCGAGTTCGAGTCTCGTTTCCCGCTCCAAATTCAAGAAGTTAGGGCTGTCATCCGACAGCCTTTTTTCTTTGTGTCCCGTTTTGTGTCACGGCCCTAAGCACCACGGCGCCCTGCCGGGTGATCTTTTCCGCCTCCTCCAAGAGCAGTTTCAGCCCCGGCGCGGAGTAGTGCCCGGTGATGTCCTTGATCTCGTGGGCCAGTAACACCTTTCGGTAATCCCAGGGAATTCCGGCCGCCGCCGCTCGCTCCCCGAACGTATGGCGAAGGTCATGCCACCGGATCGGGAGGCCGGCCTTGGCCCTGGCGGTCCGGAATCCGTGATTGTTTAACCGCTGCACCCTGGAACCGCGAAAGTCGAACACGTACTCCGACCCGTTGTTGCGCTGCCCATCGAGCACCGACCGGGCCATCGCGTTGCAGACGAGATAGCGGCCCTGTTGCTCGCTGCGTGTCTTCCTTGCGTTACCTTTTCGCACCTCTGGCGGGACCCACCAGATCGAGCCGCGAGGCAACCCCGTGACCTCGCATTCCTGGGACCACCTGAGCGAGGCGACTTCCTGCTCCCTCGCGCCCGTAGCAACACTGAACAAGGCCGGTGCGACCAAGTGTGTCGGAAGGTGCGACACAAGCCTGTCCTGTTCCTCCCACGTCAGCTTGTAAGGCGGTCGCTGGTCGTTCCAATCCGGCGCTTCGAGCTTCGGTACAGCCGTACTGAGCCAAGGCATATTGCCGTCGCGTAAGACCCGAGCGGCGTGATTGAGCACTGCTGTCACAACCCCGAGCGTCCTCTTGATCGTGCTGCTCTTGAGCTTCCCGTCCTGTCCGTCGATCCATGGCCCCAGTGCCCCCATGTGTACATGGCTCAGCGGCAAGTTGCCGATCTCGTCCATGATGCGCTTCAGTATGACCTCGGTTCCGTCCGTCGCCTTGCCTCGCCTTTCCAGGCTGAGGATGTACTGAACGGCTGCATCCACGAACGAATGCTCCTGTTGTTTCGGCCCCTGCCGCAGATCCGTCTGCACGTCGTAGACGCGCTGTTCTAGGCGACGCTTTGCGTCCTCGACTTCTTCCTCGCGGAAGCCAGTCGTTTCTCGAATGCGTCGCTTGGCCGCTCCGAGGGCGACGGTTTTGTGGATGTGCCAGTATCCACCCCGGAGAATGAGTCCTGCTGGTCTTTGCATGGCGATACCTCCCCATGTTGAGCCCCGCAGGCACCCGCAGGGACGATTTTAGGCTGCCGATCCACCCAAGCGTCAAGGTCAACGCGGTCGTATCTGCGCCCCCGGCTCGATGTTCCGATCTGCACCATGGGCACGAAACCGGCTACGAGACTGTCGAAGGATCGTTCCGACATGCCCAGGTATTGGGCTGCCGCAGACCGAGAGAAAAGGCGGGGCGTCACAGTCCGCTCCGCCGCACGACGACCGAAGGGGATCTCTGAGGGCCGCATTGGCGCGAGGGGCTAAGGCAGCAAAGGACGCTTCGCCGCCCAAGCCTGTGATCCCGAACAGTTTCGGCTTGGAAACTCATTCGGGAGCACCGGCACTCAGCAGCGTAACGACTGGCGACTGCCCCGAGTGGCGCCCCACGCTTACCAGGCCCGCCTTTTCCAACGCGACCAACCCCCGGTAACCGGCGTGGCGTTCGATACCCATCTCGCGCAGGACCGAGCCGCGCAACTTGACCGTCTTCGATTGACGGTTAAGTCCCGATAAATACCAGAGCGCGATGGCGACCTTGAACCCGCTGCCGTGACCAGATGCCTGGGATGCGGCGCAGAGCCAGTCCATTGGAATCGGGCCGCGCAAAAAGTGGTCGCCCGATTTGTGGTGCGGAGCCTTTGCCCGTTTCCTGGTGGCGGCACGTCCTGAGAGGGAAAGGGCGCGGGGGTCCATTACCTATTGAGACCTAGAGTAGATAATAGATAGGACGGGTGGTCGGGAGCGCACAGGTAGGGTTGCACGAGTGCCCAGGTCACCTGGTCGGCAGCGCCCAGGTTTGTCACCGTCGGTCTTCTCAATGATCCGCGTAACCGCCTGCCACATCTGCCGACCGCGCTCGTCCATGTAGCGATCCGGATGACGGAAGACCTCCGCATCGGAGCGCAGCCGGAATCCGTCCAGGACGGCGG
>JAYEJW010000243.1:0-71796 GCA_034716535.1 Pseudomonadota bacterium | reverse complement strand
TGCGCTGACAGGCGACGGGCCACAATGAGCGACAACAAACGCATTGTCCTGCTGGTTTTGATCATGACCGTGGTCGCCGGGGGCATTGGCGTTACGGCCATTGCAGCACTCTACGAGGCGGCTTTCGAGGAGGAACGCTTACGCCTGGTCGAAACCGCCCATAGTCAGGCCCGACTCATGGAGGCCGTGGCGCGTTTCGATCAGAAGTACAGTTTCGACTACGCCGAAGGTCCCAGGGAGGCCACCATTGCTCAGCTCAGAGACGCCCACGAACAGTATCTGGGATTCGGTGAAACGGGAGAATTCACGCTCGCCCGGCGCGACGGGGATGACATCGTTTTCGTGCTGAGACATCGCCACTCGGACCTGGACATACCGGAGCCGGTCCCTTACCGATCCACGCTCGCCGAACCCATGCGCCGGGCGTTGTCGGGTCAGTCCGGGACCGTGATCGGGCCCGACTACCGGGGTGTGACCGTGTTGGCCGCCTACGAGCCGGTCGCGGTTCTCGATCTCGGCATCGTAGCCAAGATCGATCTGGCGGAGATTCGTGTCCCCTTCCTGAGAGCGGCAGGTATTGTTGTCGGAATCGCGATTGTGTTGATCGCGGGGGGCACCATGCTCTTTTTCCGTGTCAGCAATCCGATTAGAGAACGGACGAATGCCCTCGTAAATGCAAATGAGAGCCTTCAGCAGCAGATCGACGCGCGGCGGGAGGCGGAGGAGGAGCTTCGATACAGTCTCCGCGATCAGGAAATCATCGCGTCAATTCTCCGCGACTCCCTACGTCCCGTTTCTTTGGATGAAATACTGTGGCAAGCGTTGTCGCTGGTACTCACGCGTCATGAAATGGAGCTCGAGCACAAGGGATGCATCTTTCTCGTTGACACCGAAACCGAGGAGCTGGTGTTGAAGGTGCGTGAAGGGCTTCCAGATTCCATCCTGGATAGCTGTGGCCGTGTTCCTTTCGGGCAATGTTTGTGTGGGCTTGCGGCAGAGAACCGGACCCTGCTCCACATCGACCGGGTAGACGATCGGCACGACAGAGACTATCGGGGTATGACGCCCCATGGGCACTATTGTGTCCCGATTCAAAGCGATGGTGAGGTGCTCGGCCTGTTGAACCTCTATGTGCCCGAGGGTCACCAGTCATCCGAGGAGAAGGAGAGGTTCGTCACGGCGATTGCCGATTCCCTGGCTGGGATCGTTCGTCGCAGGCAGGCGGAGGACCAGGCACGTGAGCACCAGGCCCAGCTCGCGCACGGGGCGCGGCTCAGTACGATGGGAGAGATGGCCACCGGTATCGCCCATGAGGTCAACCAGCCCCTGGCGGCGATGGTCATGTACACCCAGACATGCCTGCGCATGATCGAGTCCGGGCCGGTCGATATGGACGAGGTGCGCGAGGCCATGCAGCAGGTGGCGGCGCAGGGTCTGCGTGCAGGTGACATTATCCGGCGCCTCCGGGACTTCACTCGAATGAAGGAAGCGAAGCGCACGAGGATCGAACCCAACAGGCTCGTGCAGGACGCGGTTCGATTCATAGAGGCCGAGGCGCGCGCGAGCCGCGTCGGCCTGCGTTTGGATCTGAGTGCCGGCTTGCCCGATGTGCAGGCAGACCGAATTCAGATCGAGCAAGTGATTCTGAATCTGCTAATAAACGGGGTGGAGGCGATGGAGGGTACCAATACCAGGCCCCGTTTCCTGGATGTCCGGACCCGCAGTAACAAGGAGGGGGCGGTGGAGTTTTCGGTGAGTGATACGGGCCCGGGCCTGTCAGAGAAGGCCGCTAGTCGGGTCTTCGATGCCTTCTTTACGACCAAGCGCCACGGCATGGGGATGGGGTTATCCATTAGCCGATCTATCGTAGAGGCCCATAAGGGAAGCCTCTGGGCGGAGCAACCGAGCGGGCCTGGCGCCGTGTTCCACTTTACCTTGCCGTCCGTGAGCCAGGAGAGTCCTGTTGAGCACTGAGCCGACTGTTTTCGTGGTTGATGATGACGAAGCCGTCCGTGGGGCGATGGGATTCCTGCTCAAATCCGTCGGGCTCAATTCGAAGATCTACGCCTCGGCTGAGGACTTTCTGAAGCACTATGATCCAAGCAGGCCTGGCTGCCTGGTGCTGGACCTGCGTATGCCTGGGACGAGCGGGCTTGCGCTCCAGGAAACGCTCGCAGCGCGGCAGGTTCAGATTCCGATCATCTTCATCACGGCACACGGAGATGTCTCCAGCTCGGTGCGCGCCATGAAAGCGCAGGCCTTTGACTTCATCGAAAAACCGTTCAATGATCAGGATCTTTTGGACAGGATCCATGATGCTATCAGCTGGGAAGGTCGAAGGCGGCTCGAGGGGGAGAAGATCGCCGCGATTGAAGCCCGCATTGTCACTCTTACGCCCCGCGAACGGGAAATCATGAAAAAGATCGTTGACGGCAAGCCAAGCAAGCTGATCGCCAGCGAGCTGAACATCAGCGAGAAAACGGTCCACACCCACCGGGCGAGAATCATGCACAAAATGCGCGCAGAGTCGGTGGCGGCTCTGGTAAGGATGGATTTAAGTGTCGGCTAACGTCGAATCTCGATCCGCTCCCCTGAGGCGAGCGTATCACTCCTGCTCTCCAACAGGCTCTTGGCGACCAACTCCACATCCCGTTCGCTAAGTTGATACTATCCGCTCACGAGGAGTTCGATCAGCTCCGACTTTGTCATTTCTGGTTCTCTACCTCACCGAAAGGGCACGATCCGAAGTGTATCGCATTGCCTACAGGAGGTTCCAAGTCAGTTTAGGCGAAATCTCCGACCCCTTGCCCATTTACTCGCGGACCAGCACCCCTCCGAGGATCTGGCGAGGAATGCGATCTTTGCCCGCAACCGCTGCCGGGTGTCATGATGGGTTAGCCTTGCAGAGGGATCGTGTGCACTGAGCAACGGGTGACTCGACGACTGGGCTCGCTGTCTGAGGGTTTTCATCCCATGCAACGGGAGGCACAAGAGAACCCCATTGCACCCTAATTCTTTGTCTTGGGCGACTCCAGTACGATCATGGGCCGGCTTTTCGGTCCCGCATTGTGGAGGCCCGGATCGAGATAGCGGATAGGGAGTGTCGGACGGACCTTCAGCGACAGCAGGGAGGGATCGAGGTACTTCTTCATTAATCGCCGGGCCTTGCCGGAACCGCTGATTCTTCGCAGCATGCTGACTTTCCGCATCGCCTCCTCGGTGGGTTGCTTGCCCCCATTTCGGCGATATTGCCTGATGACCGCGGCCGTGTAGTCGAGCGTCTCGGCATAGGTGACGTTGCTGTTGGTGCGGTCGACCACGCCCTCCCCGGCGTTGTAGGCCATGATGACCCGTCCGTAGTCGTTCCTGTACTTACCGAGCAATCGCTTGAGGTGGCGCGTGCCGGTCTTGACATTGACCTTGGGCTCGAACAGCGCCTCCGTGGAAGTCACGCCGTAGTCGGCTGCGGTGGCCGGCATGACCTGCATGAGGCCGATGGCACCGGCGCGGGACACCGCGTGGGCGTTGTAGGCCGACTCGGCGGCGATGACGGCATGTACCAGCTCCCGTTCGACTCCGTAGTTCTTGGCGGTGCGGTCGATCATGGGCTTGAGCTGCGACTTGCTCGGCGCGGGCTTCTTCGTCGGCGGAACGACTTTGTTCCCCGCCGGAGGCTCAGCCGCAGCCTCGGAGGTCTCGTCCGTCGTGTCTGCTCCGCCTGTCGACCCAGCAGTCTCGCTCGCGTTAGCCTGCCCGGCGGCGAGAACCGCAAGCGGCAAGCCGATCAGGATGGATAACGGAAACCTGTTCATACGCGTGATAGACCCTGGCGTTTCTCGATGGTTTTCTCGTGTGATCCGGATCAGGCGCGCTCTTCCAGGTGCACACCCATGAGCTCCAGCAGTACCCCCGTAACGGCACCGCCCAGCAACCCGCCGAGGAATCCCGCCGGTACCTCGCGCAGGACCTGATCGATGGCCCCCTTGGTCGCAGAGTCCAGAGCTCCGGCGGTCACGCCGCCCATGATCCAGACGCTGGCACCGACAACGGCGGCGATCAGCGCGGCCACCACGGGTGCGGAGACTGTCCGCGGGCACCAGCCGGAAATGCGGCCCACAAACCAGCGCTCGGACAACTGGAACAGGCTGCCGACCAGGGCGACGACGCCCGCCGCCATGACGAACATGCCGACATCCCCGCCGTAAAAGGAGAGCCCCGCCGCCAACAGACCACCCGCCGCGAGTCCGGCGAGCAATCCCCTAAGCGTCTGCGCGAGCGGTCGCCCACCGCCCTTGACCATCCAGGCGTAGAAGCTCCCCGCCACCAGCCCGGCAACCGCAGCAACACTGGAGATGAGAAAAAGCTCCACCCGGTGTCCTGTCACCATCAGGTAGGCGATGGACGCAATCACACCAGCCATTGCCCCGACGAGAGCGACCGGCATGGCACTGTAGAACGCCGAGGTCGTCATGGCCGCGGCCGCCGCGCCCACCACCAAGGGCTTCCAGCCGCCGACGCCTAGAACCAGGAGCACCTGGTACAGACCGGCAAACAGGCTCCCAAACAGCGCCCCTGCCAGCCCCCAGACGAAAAGGATAAGAACAATGGCAGCGGTTTTGTCTCTCTTCATCGCGGCCCCGGACCGAAAAGGACGGAGAAGCCAATCGCTTAGCCGAAATGCCAGTGTAGCCTAACCCATCATGACACGCGTGTCGCCCCGGAGCATGAAAACACGGCTGTCATGAGGAAGACCCTCTCCCCGGCCCTCTCCCAAACGGGAGAGGGAGAAAACTGTTGTTCCGTCCATGGAACATTTGTTCACAATTGCCCTCTCCCCGGCCCTCTCCCGGGGGGAGAGGGGGACGAGGAGCGCCTTCGGCGCCTACTTGCACGGTCACGGCCGTCTTTGGTGCGAGCGTCGGTGGGCGGAAGCGACGCCGGCTGGAATCGCTGGCCCGTCCCCTCGAAGAACCGCATGAAGAACTCAAACAGCACCAGACGTGTCGTCTGAATGCCAACGACTAGGCCTTCGACGACAATGACCAGCAGATTCCCCACGACGATGATGACCACCGCAACCGCCAGGGTCGAAACACCATCGGCGATCGCTATGACCGCGGACTCCAACGCCGCGTGGGCTAGGGCGAAGGCGCCGACGCGCGCGAACGACAGGGTATTGAGCAAGAGCTCGAAGGTGTTCTGGATCTGTTGGCCGATTCCAATCAGGAGCGCCGTCGCCGATCGCTCGGTCCACAGCCGGTTGACGATACAGAGGGAGGCGCCGGCGAGACACAGCCACCCGAAACGCACATCCAGGAAGGCCAGTATGATGCCCCAATAGACGAGCAACTGGGCGACGTCCGCGACTCCCTCCGATCTCCCCTGTCCCCTCCAGCAGGTCTGAACGAAGTGCAGCAACACGCCTACGGTCAGCACCAGGGCGCCCGCAACGACGGGCACCAACAACAGGGTGAAGGGTTGAGCCAGCGGGTGGACCCAGAGCGGTTCGATCAGGTGCTCGAATCCGAACACATCGCCGTAGGCGAAACCGAAGCCCATGGACGCAATGCCGCAGAACAGGAAAAGGGGCCACAGCTCGGTGCGGCCCCTCAGGAGCAACCCCGCCGTCAGGATCACGGCCCCGTGCCCGATGTCGCCGCACATGTAGCCGAACATCAGCGGCACCAGCAGGGCGACCCAGGTCGTCGGGTCCGCTTCCCGCACGCCGGGTACGCCGACGGCGTGCGTGAACACCTCGAACGGCTGCAACCAGGCCGGATTTCGGGTCACCGAAGGTAAGGATGCATCCTGCGGCGGCTCCACGAACTCGACGGACGATTCAACGCCAACCTCCCGCAGCGCCCTGTTGATGGCTCCCGAGTCCTCCTCGCTGGTCCAACCGGTAATCCAGCAGTAGCGGCTGTCGCAAGAAATATTCTCGGCAGTGCGCTGGAACCAGTCGAGCCGCTCCAGAACCCCGGCGGCGTGGTCGATGCCGAGATCCTCGGCAAGCTTGCGCAACTCCTGCTCCAGGTGTTCCGCCTGACGCTCCTGTTCCATGATGCAATAAGGCAGCTCAGCGCTGCACTCATCAGCCGTCCCGGCGAACCAATCAGGAACAGAGAGACAGTCGGCACCACGAGCGCGAGCCCGCTCACACAACAGGGGAAGGTCGTCCCGAGGAATCAGGCCCAGGAGGGCACGCTTGTCTTCGAACCGGGTCTCTGCCCAAAGGGCGCCGGACGGCCCGGGCGGCTCCCCTGCTTCGGGCAACAGGAGAGCGTAACCAGCAAGAACCGGTCCGGCGGCGGCCAGAGCCCCAAAATCAAAGGAAGAGCCCGAAATGGCAAGGGATGCCAGCAGCGGCCGCCACAGGTCCAGCTCCTGCTGTTGGCGCTGAAGGCGATTCAGACGTTCCAGCAAAGGCCCGGCGGCCTCGCGCCAGCGCTCGATCTGCCGAATCGCCGCCTGGGCGGCGATCTCCACCGGAAGCGTGCAGCAGCGCGCCTCGAATACGGGTTCCGGCCAGAACCGCTCGAACTGACGTGCGAACGTTCGGTAACCGGCGATCGGCTCCCGCAAGGGCTCCAGCTGCGCGGCGACACTGTGCTCGCCCTTCCATTCGAATTGGACGCGGCCACGGCGGGCAAGCACCTCCATGGTGTCGTGAGCGTCCTCTGTCGGGACGACGATCTCGAACCAGCGGGCGGGTGCGGGCCGAAGATCCATTCAGCGCTCTTCCTCCGGAGGTACGGGACCCCTGGGTAACTGCTCAGCCGCCGACATCAAGATCCCGCAAGGTTCAGAAACGCCCCGATGATTCCACTAAGTCCGCCCATCAGAACAAAGTGTAGATGAAGGGTGCGACCGCAGAGCCCTGAGTCAGCACCATCAGGCCGCCGAGGAGCAGCATCACGATGATGATGGGTGCCAGCCAGAACTTCTTCCGCGTCTTCATGAAACCCCAAAGGTCCTTGAGCAGGTCGAGCATCAGTAAGGCCTCTCCAGGTGGTCCCGCGGCTGATCCTTGCTGGCGACCCGGTAACTGGTGGCGCCGGAATCCCGTTTGCGCGCCATCGGGTCTTTGCCCAAGAGGCGCATGATCAGCCCGGCGGGAAGGAATAGCAGGAAGAACAGGATACCGAGCAGGATCCTTGTATTGACCCAGCCGAGCGCGTGGCCGAGTTTCATCCAGCCCCGGTAGACGGGCCCGAGGCCCGCCGGCCAAGAAAGGCCCCAGGTTGCGAGCAGGGCGCCGACAAACCAGGGCCAGCGGGGAAACTCTGCGGCCCCGAAAAGCCAGGGAAGAACCAGCCCGAAGAGCACCGCGACGATACCGCCGGTGACCAAACCGAACTCACGAAGTGCTTTCTTTTCAACCGCGACAGGCATCTCAGTCATCATCAATCCAACCCGAACTCATCGCGCCAGTCGTCTTCTTCGGACCACTCGGGCTGTTCCGACTTGGCCAGCAGGACGTTCTCCATCACCAGATAGTCCATCTCGGTGCGCATGAAGCACCGGTAGGCGTCTTCCGGGGAGCAGACGATGGGCTCGCCGCGCACATTGAACGAGGTGTTGATCAAGACAGGGCAACCGGTCCTTCGCTCGAACGCATCCAGCAGGCGATAAAAACGGGGATTGGTCTCGGGGTGCACCGTCTGGATCCTGGCCGAGTAGTCCACGTGGGTGACCGCCGGGATCTCTGAACGGGGGACCTTGAGCTTGTCGATACCGAACAGGTCCTTCTGCTTATCCGTCATGGCGATGCGACGCCCCTGGGCCACGGGCGCCACCAACAGCATGTAAGGACTGCTGCGAGCATGCTCGAACCAATCCGAGACCTTGTCTTCCTTGACGGCGGGGGCAAAGGGTCGGAACGACTCCCGATATTTGATCTTGAGGTTCATCACCGATTGCATCTTGGTGCTGCGCGGATCGCCGATGATGGAGCGTCCGCCAAGGGCACGGGGCCCGAATTCCATGCGCCCTTGCAGCCAGCCGACCACCTTCTCCTGCTCGAGAAGCTCGGCGAGAGTCGGCATCAGTTGCTCATCGTCGAGCACAAGATACTTGGCCCCGATGCCGTCCAGATAACCGGTGATCTCTGCGTTGGTGAAGCGGGGACCGAGATAGGACCCCTGCATACCGTCTGCCCCGTCGGTAAGACGCGGCCCCTGGTGGTACTCGTGCCAGGCGGCAAGCGCGGCACCCAGGGCGCCGCCGGCGTCCCCCGCCGCGGGCTGGACCCAGATGTCCCGGAACGGACCTTCGCGCAAGACGCGGCCGTTGGCGACGCAGTTCAAGGCCACGCCACCGGCGAGACACAGACGGTCCATCTTCAGCTCCCGGTGGAGCGTGTGTGCAAGACGCAGAACCACCTCCTCGGTAACCCTTTGTATGGATGCCGCCAGATCCATCTCGCGCTGGCCGATACGGCTCTCCGGCTTCCGCGGGGGGCCGCCGAAGAGGGTGTCGAAGCGCCGGTTGGTCATGGTCAGGCCGGTTGCATAATCGAAATAGCGCATATCCAACCGGAACGTCCCGTCGGGCTTGAGATCCATCAGCTCCCGCAGAATGACGTCGACATACTTCGGCTCGCCGTAAGGCGCCAGGCCCATCAGCTTGTACTCGCCGGAGTTGACCTTGAATCCGGTGTAATAGGTGAAAGCCGAATAGAGCAGGCCCAGGGAATGGGGGAAATCGATCTCCCACTGGGGAATCAAACGGTTTTCCTCGCCCAGCCACACCGAGGTGGTGGCCCACTCGCCGACGCCGTCGAGGCAGAGCACCGCCGCGCGTCGGTAAGGGCTTGCGAAAAAGGCCGAGGCGGCGTGGGACCGATGATGCTCGGAGAACATCAGCGCGGGAAGCTCGCGCCGCTGGAGGTTGCCGACGGCCTCGAGCTCCTTCTTCAGCGTTTCCTTCAGGAACAGCTTGTCCTTCAGCCAGACCGGCATCGCCGCCACAAAGGAGCGGAACCCGCGGGGAACATAGCTCAGGTACGTCTCGAGCAGGCGCTCGAACTTGACCAACGGCTTGTCGTAGAAAACAACCTGATCGATCTCTCCGAGCCCCAGGCCCCCTTCGCGCAGACAATAGTCGATCGCCTCGCGCGGGAAACGCGCATCGTGCTTCCTGCGGCTGAAGCGCTCCTCCTGCGCAGCGGCCATGACCTCTCCGTCGCGCACCAATGCTGCCGCGCTGTCGTGATAGTAAGCCGATAATCCAAGGATATTGATGGCCAAGGTGAAAATGTTACCGTTTGGGGACTCGGGGCGGAAAGGTGTGGACGAGGGAAGACCGGGCGGAGCGTTATCTTGTGAGCATGTCGGGGATCTGTCAAACTCGCGGCCGGTTGCGATCTATCGAAAAACGATGAGGAAATTCTGGTCCGACGCCCTGCTGTCCGCCGTCAGCACGCTGCTCGCTCTGGCGCTGTTCGTCGGGGCCTACGAGCTTTGGAAAAGCTATGAATACGACAATTGGAAGTCCGAGTTCGAGGAAACGGGCGATTGGTACGGAAAGCTCACGGTGCCATCAGAGAACGCGACGATGCTGTGGGAGTATCGTTCCAACGGAGAGGTCGAAAAATGGGGCTCGGTCATCAGGACGAACCGCCACGGATTCCGGGACCGGGAGCATGAGCGGGACAAGAGAGAAGGCGTACTGCGGATTGCCTTCGCAGGGGATTCCGTAACCCTGGGTATCGGTGTCGATCTTGATCGGACCTTCGTTCGACGTGTCGAGGCCCTCGGGCGAACCCGCTTCCCGACTGCCGAGATCGAGACCCTCGGCTTCGCCGTCGACGGCTACAACGCCATCCAGGTCATGGAGCTGATCGGTGAGAGGGCCATGCCGTTCAGTCCAGACATCGTCGTTTACGTGATGTGCATGAACGACTTCGACCTGGAAGGCGACTCCGCGGGAAAGATGAAGTACTTCCGCAAGCCGGACAGCTTCTTCCTGTTACGCCTGGAGAAATTTTTTCAGCAATTCTCCGAGTACCACGACTATCATTTCCGGAAGAATAAGGCGCTGGTCTTCGAACGGATTGTTGAGATAAAGAACAGGCTTGCAGCCGAAGGAGCGGAATTTTTCGTAGCGCTCGTTCCTGTCTTCCCGGAAGACGGATTCGCCGACTATCCGCTCGCCCACACGCATGAAGAGATCGACAGGCAGCTCTCGGAAAAGGGTGTGGCGGTGTTGAATCTTCTGGAATCACCGCTTGCCCAAGGTGCCATGCCCCGCGCCTTTGCGATGGACGTATGGCACCTCAACGAAGAGGGGCACGGGCTCGTGGCTCAGCACCTGGTCGAATCCCTACTGGGTCGCGGAAACTAGGGACTATTGGCATTCGCCTGAGCGAGCCTGATTCCGAGCAATTTAGAGGACGAAATCAGTCATGCCAGAACCCACCGCCGCCGACCGGAAGAAGAAGGTCCCGATCGCCCTGTCCATTGTTGCCAGCGCCGCCGTGCTCGCGATCATCCTGACGATGCTGTACGTGGGCAGCCGACTCGAGACCATCGAGGACCAGTTGAGCTTCCGGCCGCCCCAACCCGGGACCGCCGCTCAACCGGCGCAACCGGCCGCAAGCTCCATAGGTCCCGCGGTGTACGTCCCCGCCTATTCGCATATCTACTCCCGCGGCGGCGAGGCATTCCTACTCGAGGTCACGCTCAGCGTGCGCAATACCGACCCGGAGCGATCGATCCGTGTCGATCGCGTCCGTTACTTTGACACCCAGGGCCAGATGATCCGCGAATACGCGGAAGCACCGATCACCCTGGGGCCCCTGGAGACTGTGTCGTACCTGGTGGAGAAGCGGGACACGGAGGGCGGCTCAGGCGCCAACTTCATCGTCGAGTGGTCGGCTGACCGGGAGGTCAACCCGCCGATCGTCGAGGCCGTCATGATCGGCGTGGACAGGTCCCACAACCTCTCCTTCACCAGCCGTGGCCAACCGATCGCCCGCCCCTGATCCTGAACCGTGGAGAGGTGCCACCGGACTACTGACCGCCGACATATCGGCAAAGGAGTTGCGCGTCGTCGTCATGAAGATCCCAGACCAACCCCGAACCGGGTCCACTGAAGAGTGAAGCTACCGATTTTTTGTTCCCGATCAAAGCCCTTATGTTGAAGCTTGAATTCCGCAACCTGGCCGGGCAGGTACCAGCCCCTTGGCAAATTGGTGCTTTCTGGGCCGGTTTTCGGAATGAATCGCTTAGACCGACAACCCCAAGCGGAGGCGAGCACATGGAGACACTCAAACGCCTGACGGTGGCCTGGCTCACGGCACTGTGGCTTTTTCACGGCGCACTGGTGGCCGAAGAACAGCCGGATCGCGAGCTATTCCCACCGGACCAGATCGAGCAGTTGGTCGCGCCCATTGCCCTGTACCCGGATGCGCTACTGGCCCAGTTGCTCATGGCCTCCACCTACCCTCTGGACCTGGTGCAGGCCGCACGTTGGCTCAAGGGCCACCCGGACCTCGAAGGCGAGGCCCTGGAGCAGGCCACCGAGGCGGAGCCCTGGGACCAGAGCGTCAAGACGCTGGTGTTCTTCCCGGACGTGCTGGACTACATGAACGACAATCTGGACTGGACCCAGGACCTGGGGGACGCCATGCTCGCCCAAGACGACGACGTCATGGATGCGGTTCAGCGCCTGCGCAAGGAGGCCCAGGATGCCGGAAACCTGCAGACGACCGAGCAGCAACAGGTCGAGACCGAAGGCGATACCATCGTCGTCCAGCCGGCGGATCCGCAGGTCGTCTACGTACCCGCTTACAACCCCTCCACGGTGTACGGCCAGACAGCGCCGCCGGCAACCACGTACTACCCCGCGACCTATACCACCCCGACCACCACCTACGTCACGGACTCCGGCTCATCGAGCAGCGACAACCTGGTGAGCTTCGGCGTCGGCGCTCTGGTCGGCGGTCTGCTGACCGCGGCCATTCTCTGGGACAGGAACGATTACCGGGTCTATTACGGGGGCCGCGGCTATTACGGCAGACCCGGCTACTGGAACAATCCCGGCTACTGGGGAGGCGGCTGGAGAAGGCCTGAGAACATCAACCGCAACGTGAATATCCAGCGGGGTGACGTCAACATCAACCGCGGCATCGTCGGCAACGACTTCACGAAGTGGGAGCACAATCCGGAACGCCGCGGCGGGGTCCGTTACCGCAACCAGGAGACCAAGCAAAAGTACGCCGGCGCAAGGCAGGACAACCGCATCGACCGCGATGCTGCGCGCGGCCGGGACCGCCAGGGCCAACCTGATCTAAAGCGTCCCGAGACGCGGGATGTCAAGCGCCCCGCGACTCAGGAAGCAAAAAGGCCGGCAAGTGGGGACGTCAAACGCCCGCAGAGCCGGGAGGCCAAGCGCCCTGCACCGCGCGAGACCAAGCGTCCGGAGTCCCGCGACACCAAACGGGCGCAAACCCGCGACCAGAAGCAGCGCCCGCAGACGCGTGAGGTCAAGCGCCCTGCGAGCCGCGAGGTCAAAGCGCCGGCAAAGCGAGACGGGGGTCGCTCCAGCGCCTTTAAAGTGGATAGGAGCGGGCTCGACCGCGCGGCCAGCAAGCGCGGATCAAGCAGCCGCGGCGGCGGGGCGGCGAAGCGCGGCGGTGGAGGCGGTGCCCGCGGCGGCGGACGCAGCGGAAGCGGCCGCCGTGGCTGATCGGCCCCGGATGCCAACCCGAAAACTTCTCTCGTACAAGGAGATGCCAGACATGATTTCGAACCCACGTGCGAACCGGATCGCGCTGATGTGCGGCGCCCTGATGGTCATCCTCGCCGGTGCCACGGCGGCGGTAGAGCAGAGCCTGTACCCGAGCCCCGACGCTGCCGTAAAGGCCCTGATCGAGGCCGCCGGCTCGGAGGACCGCGACGCGATACTTGCGATCCTAGGACCGGGCGCCGAGGATCTCCGCTCGGGAGACCCGGTGGCCGACGCAGAAGAGCGCCGGGCCTTCGTCGAAGCCACGGACGAAGGGGCCCGAATCGAGCAGGAGGGTGACGATCTTGCGATGCTCTCCATCGGCAACGAGAACTGGCCTTTTCCCATCCCGCTGGTCCGCGCGCCGGACGGCTGGCGCTTCGACGCCGCCGCCGGCAAAGAGGAGCTGCTCAACCGCCGCGTCGGGCGAAACGAGCTTCATGCCATCGCCGTGACCAGGGTCTACGTGGACGCCCAATACGAATATGCGGCCGAGGACCGCAACGGTGACGGCATCCGGCAATTTGCTCAGAAGCTCATGAGCGACGAGGGCACGCGCGACGGTCTTTTCTGGCCAACGGCCGAGGGCGAGCCCCAGAGCCCCATGGGCCGACTCGTGGCCGAAGCGGTCGCGAAGGGCTACCAGCCCGGGGAAAGCGCCGAGCCGAGCCCCTATCAGGGTTACTACTACCGCGTCCTCACGGCCCAGGGCGAGAACGCACCGGGCGGATCCAAAGAATACGTCGACAACGGGCACATGACCAAGGGATTCGGCCTCCTGGCACACCCTGCGGAGTACGGCAATTCAGGCATCACGACCTTCATGGTCAACCAGTCGGGAATTCTGTTTCAGAAGGACTTGGGTGAAGAGACGCCGTCGCTGGCTGCGGACATCTCCACGTACGATCCGGACGAGAGCTGGCAGCCCGTGACCGATTGACCTAGTACTCCGTAACAAGAGAGAGTCTCACGCGAAGCCGCGAAGGGCGCGAAGAGAACCTACTGGCATCATGACTGTTGGAGAAACTTAGACGCTGCTGTACTTGCGACCTCCCCCTTCGCTCGGTCCGCAATTCCGAGTCCGGATCCACCAGCCCTTGACGCCCGGTTCTGGTGCATCCGAAGCCGAGTATGCACCGATATCTAGCCGATTTTTGGCGAAAAGCCCGGCAAAAGGCGCGGTTCGATTCTTGCAAGACTCGATGTCCGGATAAAGAGCGAAAAGGGGAGCTTCGAGCAATGACGGCGACACTTGCAGCAACCGCGGCGGCCCTCGAGCCGCAGCGCATCTTCAATCACGACATCATGGGCTGTACCGCCGACGGTGTAGTGGGGAATCACCTGTACTCCGGGCGCGCCCTGGGGATGACGGAACCGGGCGACATCATCCAACTCCACCCGGACCTGGAGCCCCAATGGCCCTACATCTCAAATCACTACCGGCGGGTAGGCCTCACCCATACGAAGGACGTACTCTGGCACGTCCGGCACCGCGGACTGGCGGAGCATCCGCATGACGAGATTTCGGTTTTCTACTTCGGAGCCGGCGAGCAGGAAGCCCGATCCGACAACGCCTGGTTCCGGGCGGTGGACTTCATCAACTCGAAGAACAACTTCATGGCACTTGCGGACGAGCTCGGCGTTCCGGTCCCGAAGACGTTGTGTTTCGCGGATGTCGCAGCGATCCCGGAGGCCGACATCAGGGACTTCCCTTACCCCTGCTATCTCAAGGCCGCAGTATCGGTTTCGGGCGTCGGCATCTACCGCTGTGCAAACGAGCCCGAGCTGCGGGCCGCGATGCGCAGGTTCGAGCCGGGCGTGCCGGTTCAGCTGCAGGCGGAGGTTGTCTCCAAGATCTTCTTGAACCTGCAGTACGAGGTTGACGCGGACGGGCTCCATCGCCTCGCCGCCACCGAGCAGGTGCTCGACGGCTTTGCCCACCAGGGCAACCGCTACCCGGCGAGTCATGAGCCCTGGGAAAGCATCGAGCCCATGGCCGAGTGGCTGTACCGGGAAGGCATGCGTGGCGTATTCGCCTTCGACGTAGCCGTGGTCGAGCAAAGCGGCGGCGTCGAGTATTCAGCCATCGAGTGCAATCCGCGCTTCAACGGTGCCTCCTACCCCACGGGGATTGCCCGCAAGCTCGGACTGCGCAAGTGGCTCGCACGCACCTTCTGTACCCGGCATCGTTCTCTCGCGGATATCGACCTGATGGGGATCGAGTACAGCGCACACAAAGGCGAGGGGGTGATCATGGTGAACTGGGGACCGGTTCTGGTGGGCAAGGTGCTGTTTCTTCTCGCCGGCTCTCCGCCTGTCCAGGAGCGGCTTGCGCTGGAACTACAGCGTCGACTTTGATAGCGTTCGCACACCCGGCGCCGAGACAAAGCGCGCCAATCAGGAGAAGGCACCGGCTGCGGTGCCTTTTTCATGTTCAGGCTCCCACAAGCGGGAGCATCCCGCTCGTTGTTAGAAAAAATGGACAAGACCTTCTCCCTCATGATCCACGGCGGCGCCGGTGCCCTGGACAACATCAAAGATGACAAGATTGCCGTTCGCTATCTGGAGAGCATGCGCGTGATCCTCGAGCACGGCCGTGAGATTCTCTCCCGCGGCGCCAGCGCCGTCGAGGCAGTCGAGACCTGCGCCTCACAGTTGGAGGACGATCCCATGTTCAATGCCGGTTGCGGCTCGGTGCTCAACGAGTATGGCCGCGTCGAAATGGACGCGGGCATCATGGACGGCCGCGACCTAGCCGCCGGGTCCGTGGCGGCGATCTCCAATATCGCAAACCCGGTCCAGCTCGCACGCCTGGTCATGGACGGGAGCGAGCATGTGATGCTCATCGGCGAAGGGGCGCTGCGCTTTGCCGAGCATTGCGGCATGCCGCACACCCCGGACCACTATTTTCTCACCCCGGACCGCGTCGCCCAGCTGGAGCGGGCCCGATTCAGACACCGGATCATGCTCGATCACGACGACGAGGAGACCGCAGGCGAGGAACAAAAATACGGCACCATCGGTGCGGTGGCTCGGGATCTGGAAGGAAACCTTGCCGCCGCCACCTCCACCGGAGGCATCGTCAACAAGCGGATGGGACGGGTCGGCGATTCCCCAATCGTCGGTGCCGGCGTCTATGCCGACAACGAGACCTGCGCCATTTCCGCCACCGGCTACGGTGAGGACTTCATGCGCACCGTCATCGCGAAAACCATCTCGGACGCCTTGTACTTCAAGGGGGGCGACGCCCGCACAGCCGTGTCGGAGGGCATGGACTATCTGCGGCGCAAGGTGACGGGGCGCGGAGGCGTGATCGTGATCGACAAAGACGGGAGCTGCGCCAGCGACTTCACCACCAAGAAGATGATCCACGGCTGGATCGAGCACGGCGGGGAAACCATCTGTCGTTTTTGAAGTATTGTATGTCCTCCAGTACCCCACACCCGTGAAGAGGAGTGCTTGCCGTGTCTCAGCCCAATCCTGCCTCCACCGCGTCCTCGGCCGCCCCAAGACAAGGCGGACTGAAGGGCCTCCTGGTCCGTGAGCTCCCGTACGTGGTCCTTTACGCCCTCGCCGTCGTCGGGGTCGCCTATACAGACGTAGACGCTGCCGCGAGCATCACCTATTGGCAGGCCTTGATCCCTGTATTTGCCGTCATCGCGATCATCGCGGGGTGGAACCGGTCCGGAGCCGACGCACGCGGTCGCAAGACCTACGTCCTGAAGCAGCTGTTGCACTGGGGCGCACTCTTCGTCGTCGTTTGGTTGCTGTTTCTCCACGATGTTCAGCAACTCCTGAACGATCAGATCACCGGCCTGATGATCATCTATCTTCTTGGATTGACCTCCTTTTTGGCGGGAGTCCACCAGGACTGGCGCATGGCGATCTTTGGGGCATTTCTCTTCCTCAGCGGTATCGGTATCGCCTTCATCAACGACGCTGCCGTCGCCATGCTTGTGTTGGCGATCATCGCCCTAGGAGGGACCCTGCTCTGGCGAAAATATCGCCCGCGGCGGCGGTAACTGGATCTTCAGCGCTGCCTTAGCTAACCACCCTTCTCCAGTAGGTGGAGCGCCAATAATAGAGGACCGTCGTATCACGCCAGGGGTAGGAGTCGCCGTAGTCGTTGCCGCGACTGGGGCGCTCCACGTTGTCGACCTCTGGATCAAGGGGGCGCCATCCCCGATCGATCTCCTCATCTTCCAGAGGATTGCGGGTACGGCCGAGATTACGCCGCTCCGAGGCACCGTAGTCACTGAAGTTGCGCTGGGCTTCCTGCAGACTGACGGTGTTGCTGCTCCCCGGCATGAGCGGGAAACGCAACTGGGAGAGGTCGTCCTCCCAACCGCAGATGGGACAGATCTGGTGGTGTCCTGGCTCGAAGTCGAAGCTCAGGTAGCCGCAGCAGGGACAAGGGAATTTGAACCTGTCGTACATCGATCGCTCACCGCATAACTCTCTTGAGACTATACAGATATCCGAAGCCGAAAAGAAAAGGGGCGCCGAAGCGCCCCTTTCCCTCGTTGTAAGCTGGAATGAGGTCAGTTGACCTTGGGATCCATCTCGCCGGTCGCGTAACGCCCTGTCATGGCCTCCAATGAGATCGGCGTGATCTTCGATGCGTTGCCGGCGGTACCGAAGGCTTCGTAGCGCGCCTTACAGATGTCCTTCATCGCCTTGGTGGCGGCGGTGAAGTACTTGCGGGGGTCGAAGTTCGACGGGTTGTCGTGCAGGTGCTTACGGATGGCGCCGGTGGACGCCATACGCAAGTCGGTGTCGATGTTGACCTTGCGCACACCGTGCTTGATGCCCTCGACGATCTCCTCGACGGGAACGCCGTAGGTCTCGCCCATGTCGCCGCCGTACTCGTTGATGATGGCCAGCCAGTCCTGCGGTACGGAGGAGGAGCCGTGCATCACGAGATGGGTGTTGGGGATGCGGGCATTGATCTCCTTGACACGCTCGATGGCCAGGATGTCGCCCGTCGGCGGCCGGGTGAACTTGTAAGCGCCGTGGGAGGTGCCGATCGCGATGGCCAGGGCATCCACCCCGGTCTTCTTCACGAAGTCGGCGGCCTCTTCCGGATCCGTCAGCATCTGATCGTGGGACAGAATACCCTCAGCCCCGATTCCGTCCTCTTCGCCGGCTTGGCCGGTCTCCAGGGAGCCGAGGCAGCCCAGCTCGCCCTCGACGGAGACGCCGCAGGAGTGAGACATCGTGACGACGGTCTTGGTCACGTCCACGTTGTAGTCGTAGCTGGCGGGGGTCTTACCGTCCTCCCCCAAGGAGCCGTCCATCATGACCGAGGAGAAACCGAGCTGAATGGAGCGCTGGCACACGGCGGCCGAGGTCCCGTGGTCCTGGTGCATGCACACGGGGATGTGCGGCCACTCCTCGATGGCGGCCAGGATGAGATGACGCAGGAAGGGGGCGCCGGCGTAACTACGGGCACCCGCAGAAGCCTGTACGATGACCGGGGAGTCGGTCTCGTCGGCGGCCTCCATGATGGCGCGCATCTGCTCCAGGTTGTTGACGTTGTAGGCCGGGACGCCGTAGCCGTGCTCCGCGGCGTGATCCAGCATCTGACGCAGTGAGATTAGGGCCATTTTTAGGTCTCCTCGTATCAGCTATCGGGTTGAGTTGGGGGTTGGATCGGGCTAGTCCTCGGCAAGGAGCGCGTGCTCCCCGACCCGCATGATTTTCATGATATTGGTCTGTCCTTCGACACCGGAGCGGTCGCCTTTGGTGATGATCACCAGGTCGCCTTCCCGCACCGTGCCGCGACGCAGCAGTTCCTCGACGACCTCGCGATTGACCTCGTGGATGTCCGTGCTTGCCACATCGAAGCTTACCGGATACACGCCGCGAAAAAGAGTGACTTTTCTACGCGTCGCCACATGACGCGTCAAGGCGTAGATGGGGATGCCGGAGCTGATGCGCGACATCCACTTGACGGTGGAGCCGGTCTCGGTCAGCGCGGCGATGGCCTTCACCCCCAGGTGGTTGGCGGTGTACATGGTGGACATGGCGATGGCCTCGTCCACGCGGCCGAAAACGGTATCGAGACGGTGACTGGAACGGCGGGCGATGGCGTGCTTCTCCGCCTCCTGGCAGATGCGGTGCATGGCCTCCACTACTTTGGGCGGGTACCGGCCCACCGAGGTCTCGGCGGAAAGCATCACTGCATCGGTGCCGTCCAGCACCGCGTTCGCCACGTCGAAGACCTCCGCCCGGGTCGGGATCGGGTTCTCGATCATGGACTGCATCATCTGGGTTGCGGTGACGACCACGCTGTTCATCTCGCGTGCCTTGTGGATAATGCGTTTTTGCACCGCAGGCAACTCCGCATCGCCGATCTCCACGCCGAGATCACCGCGGGCGACCATGATGACGTCCGCCGCCATGACGATGTCCTCGATCCCGCGCAGGGCCTCTGCACGCTCGATCTTGGCCACGATTCCACCCTTGCCCCCGGCCTCCTGAAACAGCTCCCGGGCCATGCGGACGTCATCGCCGCTGCGCACGAATGACACCGCCAGATAGTCGGCTTCGATCTGGGCCGCAAAGCGGATATCCTCTTTGTCTTTCTCGGTCAGGGCCGGAGCGGACAGCCCACCGCCCTTCTTGTTGATGCCCTTACTGTTCGAAAGCCTTCCCCCGACGATCACTTTGCAGCGGATGCTGCGACCGGTGACATCGTCGACCCATAGCTCGATGGCGCCGTCGTCGAGTAGCAGGGTGTCGCCGCGCGCCACGTCGTCGGCCAGCTCCCGGTAGGTGGTGCCCACCCGACTGGAATCGCCGGCGTCGAGGGGGCAGTCGGCATCGAGACAGAAGCTGTCACCGGCGGCGAGCTCGACCGCTCCGGCGCCGAAGCGCCCGATGCGGATCTTCGGGCCCTGCAGGTCGACCAGGACCGCGACCTGGCGCCCCGATGCCCAAGCACGATCGCGGATCTGTTCGGCCCGTTCCCGATGCCGCTCGTGGGAATCGTGGGAGAGATTGAGACGGACGACGTCGACACCGGCAGCAACCAGCTCGTCCAGGACCTCGACATCGTCCGTGGCGGGCCCGAGGGTGGCGACGATCTTTGTGCGTCTGGGCATAGAAATTCGACTGTAGGAGCGCCGTACCCGGCGCGATCAGCGTGCCAATCGCGGCAAGGGCGCCGCTCCTACCTTCAGTCCTTCGCCCGCTGTTCCAGCATGGCCACGGCAGGCAGGGTCTTGCCTTCCAGGTACTCCAGGAAGGCGCCGCCGGCGGTGGAGATATAAGACACCTTGTCGTAGATGTCGTACTTCTGGATGGCAGCGATCGTGTCGCCGCCGCCGGCCAGGCTGAAGCCGGACGCATTGGCGATGGCCATGGACACAGTCTTGGTTCCCTCGCCGAACTGATCGAACTCGAACACGCCGACCGGGCCGTTCCAGACGATGGTCCCCGCCTTGGCGATGATGTCTGCCAGCTCCTGGGCGGATTTCGGGCCGATATCGAAGATCATATCGTCATCGACCACGTCGGACGCGTCCTTGAGAACGGCCGGCTCGGTCTCGGAGAAGTTCTTGCCACACACCACGTCCACCGCAATGGGGATGGTGGCGCCGCGGGCGGTCATCTTCTCCATGAGCGCCTTGGCGGTGGGGATCAGGTCGTGCTCGCAGAGCGACTTGCCCACGTTGTAACCGGAGGCGGCGAGGAAGGTATTGGCGATGCCGCCACCGACCACGAGCTGGTCCACCTTCTCGGACAGGGCCTCGAGCACGGTGAGCTTGGTCGAGACCTTCGAGCCGCCGACGATCGCGACCATGGGCCGCGCCGGGTTGGCCAGGGCCTTACCCAGGGCGTCGAGCTCCTCGGCCAGCAGCAGGCCGGCACAGGCCACCGGGGCGAACTTCCCGGCGCCGTGGGTGGATGCCTGAGCGCGGTGGGCGGTACCGAAGGCGTCCATCACGAACAGGTCGCAAAGGGCGGCATACTTTCTGGCCAACTCTTCGTTATCCTTCTTCTCGCCCTTGTTGAAGCGCACGTTTTCCAGCAGGACAACCTCACCGTCCCCCAGGTTTGGGGCGTTGTCCAGGTAATCCTTGACCAGCGGGACGGTCTTGCCGAGCTTGGCGGACATGTCGTCGGCGATGGGCTGCATGGAGTTCTCCTCGTCGACGACACCCTCTTCCGGGCGGCCGCGGTGGGAGAAGACCATGACCTTCGCGCCGGCCTTCATACAGTGCTCGACCGTGGGCATGGAGGCGGTGATGCGGGCGTCGGAGGTCACCTTGCCGTCCTTGACGGGGACGTTGAGGTCGGCCCGGATCAGAACGCGCTTACCGGCGAGATCGAGATCGGTCAATTTGATGAAAGACATGGGAGGGGTCCTCCGGGGGTGTTGGCTCTGAAAAACGATCTGACAAGCCGCGGGGCTTGGCGCATCGTTCTGTAACGGCAGCTTTCAGCGTTTAGCTGTCTGCGTTCGGCTTTCAGCGATCAGCTTTGGTTGAATTGGTGGCCAGCTCTCGCCGGCCACCAATGTCTTTATCAGCTGACAGCTGAGTGCTGACCGCAGCTTATTTCGAGACGTGCTCCACCATGCGCAGCATGTTGCAGGTGTAGCCGTACTCGTTGTCGTACCAGGACACGACCTTGACGAAGGTGGGATCCAGGGCGATACCGGCGCCGGCATCGAAGATGGACGGAGTGCCGCGGCCACGGAAGTCCGTGGAGACC
Organism: Pseudomonadota bacterium; assembly: GCA_034716535.1. GTDB lineage: Bacteria > Pseudomonadota > Gammaproteobacteria > Chromatiales > Chromatiaceae > JAYEJW01. Next base: position 50,346 of record JAYEJW010000243.1, on the reverse strand, counting down.
ACCTTCTCTTCGGTGTAGGCCAGCACGCCGGCCAGATCGCCCGCTTCCGAGGCAGCCTTCATGGCAGAACAGACGTCCTCGTAGCTGGCATCGCTGTTCAGCTCGACGGTCAGGTCGACGACGGACACGTCGGAGGTGGGGACGCGGAAGGCCATGCCGGTCAGCTTGCCGTTCAGCTCGGGCAGGACCTTACCCACGGCCTTGGCGGCGCCGGTGGAGGACGGGATGATGTTCTCCAGGATGCCGCGGCCGCCGCGCCAGTCCTTCATGGAAGGACCATCGACGGTCTTCTGGGTGGCGGTGGCGGCGTGCACGGTGGTCATCAGGCCACGCTTGATACCCCACTTGTCGTGCAGCACCTTGGCGACGGGCGCCAGGCAATTGGTGGTGCAGGAGGCGGCGGAGACAATGGCCTGGCCGTCGTAGATGTTGTGGTTCACGCCGTAGACGAACATCGGGGTGGCATCCTTGGAGGGCGCGCTCTGCACGACCTTCTTGGCGCCGGCGTCGATGTGCTTCTGGCAGGTCTCTTCGGTCAGGAAGAAGCCTGTGCACTCGATGACCAGATCGGCGCCGATTTCGTTCCACTTCAGGTCGGCGGGATCACGCTCGGCGGTCAGACGGATGGTCTTGCCGTTGACAATCATGTTGTTGTTGTCAACTGTGATTTCGCCGTCGAAGTTACCGTGAACCGAGTCGTACTTGAGCATGTAGGCCAGGTATTCCGGGTCCAGCAGGTCGTTGATGCCGACGACTTCGATGTTCGGAAAGTCCTTGGAGATCGCGCGGAAAGCCATACGGCCGATGCGGCCAAACCCATTGATACCAACTTTGATAGTCATTCGATTACTCCTGTGAGTGGAAGAGAGAATCAACCCGAAGGCGGGAATCTCAGGGGGCAGCCACCGGGGGTGCCGGCGGCCCTACCCCCTGTTTTCGGATTCAGAGAACGCCCTTCACGGTGGACACGACATTGTCCACGGTGAAGCCGAACTCCTTGAAGAGCTCGCCGGCCGGAGCGGACTCGCCGAAGCGGTTGATGCCGACCACGGCGCCCTGGCTGCCCACATACTTCCACCAGCCGTCGGTAACCGCGGCCTCGACCGCGACGCGGGCGGTCACGGCGCTCGGCAGCACGGACTCCTTGTAGTCGGCGTCCTGGACGTCGAAGACATCGGTGGAGGGCATGGACACCACGCGGACGGCGCGGTCAGCCATGGCCTCGGCGGCCTTGACCGCCAGCTTGACCTCGGAGCCGGTGGCGATGATGATGGCGTCCGGGGTACCGTCGCAGTCGCGCAACACGTAGCCACCACGGGCGATGTCGGCGATCTGCGCATCGGTGCGGTCCATGTGGGCCAGCCCCTGACGCGAGAAGATCAGACTGCTCGGGCCGTCCTTGCGCTCGATGGCGGCCTTCCAGGAGACGGCCGACTCGACCGCGTCGCAGGGACGCCACACGTTCATGTTAGGGATCATGCGCAGGGTCGGGACCTGCTCGACGGGCTGATGGGTCGGGCCATCCTCGCCCAGACCGACGGAGTCGTGCGTGTAGACGAAGATCGACCGGATCTTCATCAGTGCCGCCATGCGCAGCGCGTTACGGGCGTACTCCGAGAACATCAGGAAGGTTGCGCCGTAGGGGATGAAGCCGCCATGCAGGGCCACACCGTTCATGATGGCGGACATGCCGAATTCGCGCACGCCGTAGTACAGGTAATTGCCGGAGGCATTTTCCTTGCCGACGCCCTTGCAGCCCTTCCAGATAGTCAGGTTGGAGCCGGCCAGATCGGCGGAGCCGCCGAGGAACTCGGGCAGCAGCGGGCCCAAACCGTTCAGGGCATTCTGTGAGGCCTTCCGCGATGCGATGGTCTCGCCCTTCTCCACCACCGAATCGACGAATGCCTGGGCCTGCACCTCCCAGTCAGCCGGCAGCTCTCCGGCCATGCGGCGCTCGAACTCGGCGGCCTCGGCCGGGTAGGCGTCGGCATAGCCGGAGAAACGCTCGTTCCAGTCGGACTCGGCCCTGGCGCCGGCCTCCTTCGCGTCCCAGCCGGCGTAGATGGCATCGGGCACATGGAAGGGGGCGTGGCCCCAGCCGATGGACTCGCGGGTCAGGGCGATCTCGTCGTCGCCCAGGGGCGCGCCGTGGCAATCTTCCTTCCCCTGCTTGTTGGGCGAGCCATAGCCGATAATGGTCTGGCAGCAGATGAGCGACGGCTTGTCGGTCACCGAGCGGGCCTCTTCGATGGCGGCCTTGACGGCCTCCGAATCGTGACCGTCCACCACGGGGATCACGTGCCAGCCATAGGCATCGAAGCGCTTGGGGGTGTCGTCGAGGAACCAGGCCGGGGTGTCGCCATGACCGCGGACCTCGCCGTCGATGGAAATGTTGTTGTCGTCGTAGACGGCGATCAGCTTACCCAGACCGAGGGCACCCGCCAGCGAGCATGCCTCGTGGGAGATGCCTTCCATGAGGCAGCCATCGCCCAGGAACACATAGGTGTAATGGTCAACGATCTCGTGGCCCGGCTTGTTGAACTGGCCGGCCAGCACCTTCTCCGCCAGCGCCATGCCCACGCCATTGGTGATGCCCTGTCCCAGCGGACCGGTGGTCGTCTCCACACCCGGCGCGTAGCCGTACTCGGGGTGCCCCGGCGTCCTGGAGTGAAGCTGACGGAATGACTTCAGATCGTCGATGCCCAGACCGTAGCCGGTCAGGTGCAGCAGGGAGTAAATGAGCATGGAGCCGTGACCATTGGACAGCACGAAGCGGTCGCGGTTGGCCCAACCCGGATTCGCCGGATTGTGCTGCATGAAGTCGTTCCACAGCACCTCGGCGATGTCGGCCATGCCCATGGGGGCGCCCGGATGGCCGGACTTGGCTTTTTGGACCGCATCCATGCTTAGGGCGCGGACGGCGTTAGCGAGCTCTCTGCGTGAGGACATTTAACCCCTCCTCTGTAAACAATGACCAAAGCGTTCCGCCAGCCGCAAGCGGGCCCGAGCGGCGAACCTACGACGAGTGGTAGGAGGGAAACGACGAAAATGGGCGTTCCGCTCCGGATACGGCCGGCATCTGATTCGTTGCCCCGGCAACCCCTCCCCGAACGGAGCCGGCAACCAGAAGATTTGAACGGTCGCCTATTCTGACGCAACCAGGCGGGTCTCTTCAAAGAAACTCACCTTATGCGGTCAAAAATTGATTTATAACTTCCTTATATTTCGATTTATTGACGGACGCGCGGGCCGGAAGCGTTCCCGACCGCAGGGGGCCATCGGCAGCAACGAGCCCCTCGGCTGACCCGCGGCAGGCGGCGCGCTTTCAGCTGTTGTCCAGCTTCAGGACTCCTTCCACTTGATGGAGCAGCCGACGCTGGGAAGCTGGTCGCGCGGTCCGTTACCAGTCTCAGCCACCTGCTTCATGGCCTCGAACAGGTCGCGCTTGACCCCTGGGGGGGCTGCCTCCTTGCGACTCTCGTCCAGCCGTCCACGGTACTGTAAGCCCAGCCCGGCGTCGTAGCCAAAGAAGTCCGGCGTACACACGGCCCCGTAAGCCTTCGCGACCTCTTGTGTCTCGTCGACCAGATAGGGGAACGGGAACCCGTGCTCTTCCGCCACCCGCCGCATGTTCTCGAAGGAATCCTCGCGATAATCGGACGGATCGTTGGACATGATTGCAACACAACCGATACCCTGCTGCACCAATTCGCGGGCATCGCGGACAATGCGTTCGCGAACCGCCTTGACGTAAGGACAATGGTTGCAGATGAACATGACGAGCAGGCCCCTCTCGCCTCTGCACTGATCGCGGGTCCAGGTCCTGCCGTCCACACCGCGAAGCGAGAAATTCGGTGCTGGCCTGCCGAACTCACACACTGGGGTCTGCAATGAAACCACGGATATGCCTCCTGAACTGGCCTGACTTGTCGCCGCGACATGTTACCCGAAGTCACGGGAATTCCAACCCCGACCCTAGGAAAGCGTATATGCAGGCGATAGAATTAGAAATTTTATCCATGCCGCCAGCTGCGGCGCGGCGCTCGGGACCTTGAAAACCCAAGGTCCCTGGTAATTTGTCAATCTCGACAACGGACATCCATCAATGGCAGAAGACTTTATTTTCACGTCCGAATCGGTCTCCGAGGGGCATCCGGACAAGGTGGCGGATCAGATCTCGGACGCCATGCTCGATGCGATCCTGACCAAGGATCCGAACCCGGAGCGTGCACGGGTGGCCTGCGAGACCATGGTCAAGACCGGCGCCGTGATCGTCGCGGGAGAAATCACCACCGACGCCTGGGTCGACCTCGACGATCTAGTTCGAGGGGTGGTCACCGACATCGGTTACACGAGCTCGGACGTCGGTTTCGACGGGTCGACCTGCGCGGTGATCTCCTTGATCGGAAAACAATCGGGGGACATCGCTCAGGGAGTGGATCGTCTCAGCCCGGAGGAGCAGGGCGCAGGCGACCAAGGGCTGATGTTCGGCTACGCCACGAACGAGACGGACGTGCTTATGCCCGCGCCCATCACCTTCGCTCACCGCCTGGTCCAACGCCAGTCCGAGATGCGCAAGGCCCGCGTGCTGCCCTGGCTGAGGCCCGACGCCAAGAGCCAGGTGACGCTGCGCTACGTGGGGGGCAAGGTGAAGGCCGTGGACGCAGTGGTGCTCTCCACCCAGCATGATCCGGACGTCGACTACAAGCACCTGCGCGAGGCGGTGATGGAGAACATCGTCCTGCCCGTACTACCGGAGGAATGGATCCACGGCGACACCAAGTTCCATATCAATCCCACCGGCAGCTTCATCATCGGTGGCCCGGTGGGGGACTGCGGCCTGACGGGGCGTAAGATCATCGTCGACACGTACGGCGGCTCCGCCCGCCATGGCGGCGGCGCGTTCTCAGGCAAGGACCCCTCCAAGGTGGATCGCTCGGCCACCTATGCCGGTCGCTACGTTGCAAAGAACATCGTGGCAGGGGGCCTTGCGGAGCGCTGCGAGATCCAGATCTCCTACGCCATCGGCGTGGCGGAGCCGACCTCGATCACGATCGACACATTCGGCACAGGAAAGATTCCGGAGGACCGGATCGCCGCCCTGGTCAGGGAGCACTTCGACCTGCGGCCCTACAGCATCATCCAGATGCTCGACCTGGTCCGGCCTATCTACCGGAAGACGGCCGCTTACGGCCACTTCGGGCGCGAGGAGCCGGAGTTCACCTGGGAACGCACGGACAAGGCCGCGGCCCTGCGTGATGCCGCGGGACTCTAATTTCTGAATTGTCTTTTTTCTTTCACGGAGGAGCGCTGCGACGGGTCAGGACCCGCCAGGCTCGGTAGAAGGACACCCTTTCTAACGGCGCTCACTCTGATATTCACCGGAGTTGACTACCATGAGTGAGTTTCCCGACTACAGGGTTGCCGACATCTCTTTGGCCGATTGGGGCCGAAAGGAGATTGCCATTGCAGAGACGGAGATGCCGGGGCTGATGGCCCTGCGCGAAAAGTACGGTGCCTCCAAGCCCCTGACGGGTGCCCGCGTCACGGGTAGCCTTCACATGACCATTCAGACCGCGGTGCTCATCGAGACCCTCGTTGAGCTCGGCGCCCGGGTCCGCTGGGCGTCCTGCAACATCTTCTCCACCCAGGATCACGCCGCCGCCGCCATCGCCGCCTACGGCATCCCCGTCTATGCCTGGAAGGGCGAAACCCTGGAGGAGTACTGGTGGTGCACGGAGCAGGTGCTCAACTGGCCGGACGGCGGCGGTCCCAACATGATTCTGGATGACGGGGGCGACGCCACACTGCTGATCCACAAAGGCGTCGAGTACGAGAAGGCCGGCGGCATCCCCGAACCGGCACAGGGCGACAGCGAGGAATCGCGCGCCGTACTCGGCACGCTCAAACGCAACTTCGAGCGTGACAACCGGCACTGGCACAAGATCTCCGACGGCATCAAGGGCGTCACCGAGGAGACGACCACCGGGGTTCACCGCCTCTACGAGATGGCCAAGAACGGCACACTCCTGTTCCCCGCCATGAACGTGAACGACTCGGTCACCAAGTCAAAGTTCGACAACCTCTATGGCTGTCGCGAGTCCCTGGTGGACGGGATCAAGCGCGCCACGGACGTCATGATCGCCGGCAAGGTCGCCATGGTCTGCGGCTACGGCGACGTGGGCAAGGGCTGCGCCCAGTCCCTCCGGGGCCTCGGGGCCATGGTCTGGGTGTCCGAGATCGACCCGATCTGTGCCCTGCAGGCGGCGATGGAAGGGTACAAGGTCGTCACCATGGAGCAGGCGGCACCGCTCGCGGACATCTTCGTCACCGCCACCGGCAACAAGGACATCGTCACCCGCGACCATATGGCCGCCATGAAGGACCAGGCCATCGTCTGCAACATCGGCCACTTCGACAACGAGATCGACGTTGCCGGTATCGAGCAGTACGAGTGGGAGGAGATCAAGCCCCAGGTGGACCACGTGATCTTCCCGGATGGCAAGCGCATCATCCTGCTCGCCAAGGGACGCCTGGTGAATCTGGGCTGCGCCACCGGCCACCCGAGCTTCGTGATGTCCAACAGCTTCACCAACCAGGTCCTGGCCCAGATGGAGATCTTCGGCAATCCCGATCAGTACCCGGTGGGCGTCTACGTGCTGCCCAAGAAGCTGGACGAAGAGGTCGCGCGCCTGCACCTTGGGAAAATCGACGCAACGCTCACGACCCTCGACCAGGATCAGGCGGACTACATCGGCGTTCCGGTGGAAGGCCCCTACAAGCCCGACTACTACAGGTATTGACGGTGGGTTGCGCGGCGCTCGGGGGCTTGCCCCGTGCGACCGGTGCCCAATTCCAATATGACCTTGGCGTCTTCGGCGCCTCGGCGGGTTGACCCTCATGAAACGACAAGACGACAAGACGTACAGCTTCGAGCTTTTCCCGCCCAAGACGCCGGAGGGCATGGAGAAGCTCAAGGGCAACGTGCAGAGCCTGGACGCCGTTGCGCCCGGGTATTTCTCGGTCACCTACGGAGCAGGCGGTTCCACCCGGGAACGTACCTTCGAGACCGTCACTCTGTTGCGCGAGCGCGGCATCGACACGGCCCCCCATCTCTCTTGCATCGGCTCTTCCCGCGTGGAGATCAGGGAGATCCTGCATCATTACAAGGAACAGGACATCCACCGACTCGTCGCCCTGCGCGGCGATCTGCCATCGGGCATGGGGGCGGGAGGCGCCGGCGAATTCCGCTACGCCAACGAGCTGGTGGCCTTTATCCGCGAGGAGACCGGGGACCGGTTCCGCATCGAGGTGGCGGCCTATCCCGAATATCACCCCCAGGCCCCCAGCGCGGAGCAGGATCTGAAGAACTTCAAGCGCAAGGTAGAGGCGGGGGCCGACGCCGCCATCACCCAATACTTCTACAACGCCGATGCGTACTTTGCGTTCCTGGAGAGCTGCGAGCGGCTCGCCATCCGGGTCCCCGTCGTCCCGGGCGTCATGCCCATCACCAACTTCACGCAGCTGGCCCGCTTCTCCGACGCCTGCGGCGCAGAGATTCCGCGCTGGGTCCGCAAGCGTCTTCAGGGCTACGGCGACGACATCGACGGTATCCGCTCCTTCGGCCACGACGTCGTGCTCGGTATGTGTCGGCGCCTGCTCGATGGGGGAGCGCCAGGCATCCACTTCTACACCATGAACCAGGCCGGTCCCACCCTGCGTCTATGGCAAGACCTCGGCCTACCCGGGTCCCGGCACCTCGGCTGAGACCGGATCCGCGAAGCTTTCAACAGTGATGAAAACACGCAAGACCGCCACGAGGATGCTTTGCGCGCTCGCCCTGATCACGGCCGCGCCCATGGCAGGTGCCCGCGACCAAGTGCTGGCCGTCGGGTCCTCGACCGTCTACCCATTCGCGACCGTTGTCGCCGAGCACATCGGAAAAACCACCGATTTCAAGACCCCGCAGGTGGAGGCATGGGGATCCGGCGGCGGTATCAAGTTCTTCTGCCGAGGCGTGGGCGTCGGCGAAGCGGATATTGCGCTGGCATCCCGCGAAATGGTCGCCAGCGAGCTGCAACAATGCCAAGAAAACGGGGTATCCGATATTCTGGGACTGCGCTTCGGGTGGGACGGCATCATCCTCGCCACCGCGGGCAAGGGCCCGCATCTGCGCCTGACCTTGAAGGATCTCTTCCTGGCCCTCGGCAGGCGGATACCGGACCCAAATGGCGAGGAACAACTGGTCCCGAACCCTTACAAGAGCTGGAAGGAGACAAACCCGACGCTACCCGACGTTCCGATTCAGGTCTACGGTCCACCAGTTACCTCGGGCACTCGGGACGTGCTAGTGGAGCGGGGGCTCATCAGGGGGTGCAAGTCCTTCGACTGGCTGAGCGCGCTCTCTCAGTCGGATCCCGAGCGATTCCGACAGGTGTGCGGCGCTATCCGGGAGGACGGCGCCTACACATCGACGGGTGAGAACGACAACCTGATCGTTCGCAAGGTGGGCGAATCGGACCAAGCCGTCGGAATCTTCGGTTTCAGTTATTACGACCAAAACCGGGACAAGCTCCAAGCCTCCGAGATCGAAGGTATCGAGCCTACCTTCGACACCATTTACAGCCGCGATTACCCCCTCGCACGCCCCCTGTACATCTATGTCAAGGCCGCACATGCGGACTCGATCCCGGGACTCGAGCCTTTCCTTTCCGAGCTCATGGACGAGCGAGCCTCGGGTGAGGAGGGATACCTGATCGACCGAGGTCTGATCCCCGTTCCGGCGCCGGAGCGCAAAGCCAACGCGGAGAAGATTCGAGAGCTCGTTGAAAAGCGCCAGTGAGGGTCGCTTCTCGCCTTGCGGAAACCATAAGATTCGATGGTACGGGCGAAAAACCTTCTAAAAGAATGACCGGATTGCGAATTGTCAAATACCCGCAGATCTCAAACCGGTATTTTTCTATCGCAATCATCCACTCCTCCTTATGAGCCGCCCCACACACCACTTCGGGGGCGGCTTCCTTGTCTGAACGATTGGCACTTCTTACCGGAGCGCTGGGTCAATCAGCGTTTCCTCAAGTCCCCGCGCGCGCGTGTCTCCCTTTGATGAGGATGACACCGGATCAGGCGCTCGCGACCGTTAGCTCTTCCTGCGCTGCAGCCCAGTTCTGCCACATCATCCTCCATTTCTTTGTCTTTCTTGGGAAAGGCTTCGGCCCGGAGGGTCCAGAACCGTCGGCTCTGGCTCGAACCCTCAGTTTGAAGCTGAAGCGAAGTATAGATCGCAGCTGGTTCTTAACAGGATTGTCATTTCCGAAAAACCTGTAAGTCGTCTCTTACATGGGAATCAAAGCGGGAACCCGGAAACCGCACCCCGGCCCCCGGCGAGAGCGGCATCGCTTACGAAATCCCGGATCAAGCAACCGCCCGCAGTGCCTGCTGGGCGATCTCCAGCTCCTCATTGGTCGGGATGACCAGCACCTTGACCGGGCTGGTCGCCGCGCTGATGGCCCGCTCGCCCCGATTCCCGGAACCGTTGGCCCGGGCATCGAGGTGGATGCCGAGACTCCCCAGGTCGGCGCAGGTGCGGGCGCGCGTTTCCCCGTCATTCTCACCAATGCCGCCGGTGAAGACCACTGCGTCAACCCGGCCCAGCTCCGCGTAGTAGGCGCCCAGGTACTTTCTCAGTCGGTGGCAGAAGATGCCGATCGCCAACTCGGCATTCTCGTCGCCTGCGTCCGCCAACCGGTGGATCTCCCGCATGTCGTTGGCGCCGCAGATCCCGAGCAAACCGCTTTGGCGGTTGAGCAGATCGTCCAGGGTATCGTTATCCAACCCGAGGTGCTTGGCGATGTAGAAGTGGATGGCCGGATCGATATCGCCGCAACGTGTACCCATTACAAGCCCCTCGAGCGGCGTCAGACCCATGGACGTATCCAGGCTCTTGCCGTCCCGAATGGCGGTGGCGCTGGCACCGTTGCCGAGATGGAGAGTAATCAGATTACAACCCTCCAAAGGCCTGCCGAGGAAGCCGGCCGCGCGCTTGGCCACGTAGTGATGGGAGGTGCCGTGAAAACCGTAACGGCGCACCCGGTGCTCCCGATAGAGATACTCAGGGATCGCGTAACGGTAAGCTGTGCGCGGCATGGTCTGGTGGAACGCGGTGTCGAACACAGCCACCTGCGGCACTCCGGGGAAGAGCCTGCGCGCCACCTCGATGCCGGCCAGGTTCGCCGGGTTGTGCAGCGGCGCGAGAGGGATCATGTCGCGGATGACCGCAACCACGTCGTCGTCGATGAGCGTGGGACAGTGAAACGCCTCGCCGCCATGCACGACCCGATGACCAATGGCGCCCAGCTCCGAGAGGTCCGCCAGAACGCCGCTTGTGCGCAGCCTGGCGACAATGCGCTCGAGTCCCTCCCGGTGGCTGGGGATGGACATGGTCTCGCGGCAGGAATCGCTGCTCCCGTTGGCGTTCGTCCAGCGGCCCCGCATGTCGCTCTCCATCTCGCCGATACGGGCGACCGCACCGGATGCCACGGACTCCCAGTCCTCGCTGCGGAAGAGTTGGTACTTGATGGACGAGCTGCCGGAGTTGAGTACCAGGACTTTCATGGTCGATGCTCCGAGATATCCGATTCAGACCCCCCGGTACGACGCCCGACGCAGGACGAGACGCGCGTGCGAAGTACGGGGTACGAAGTGCGTGCTGCTCTGACAGGCCCTGCACTACCTACTTCGTACTTCGCACTCCGCACTCCGCACTCCGCACTCCACACGTATGCCGGAGCAGCATTCGGTGCGCCACAGATCCAAGCTTGCTACTGCGCGGAAGTCGTGCCGCTTTCCTGGGCCTGAATGGCGGTAATGGCGACGGTGTTGACGATGTCCGGAACCAGACAGCCGCGGCTCAGGTCGTTGACCGGCTTGTTCAGACCCTGCAGCACCGGGCCGATGGCCACCGCACCCGCACTGCGCTGCACCGCCTTGTAGGTGTTGTTGCCGGTGTTGAGGTCCGGGAAGATGAAGACGGTGGCCTGCCCCGCCACCTCACTGCCCGGCATCTTGGATCGCGCAACGCCCACATCGACAGCCGCATCATACTGGATCGGCCCCTCCAGCTTGAGGTCGGGGCGCCGCTCGCGGGCAATGCGAACCGCCTCGCGCACCTTCTCCACATCGGCGCCCTTGCCCGACTCGCCGGTCGAGTAGGACAACATGGCCACCCGCGGCTCGATGCCGAAGGCGGCGGCGGTAGCCGCGGAGGTGATCGCGATGTCCGCCAGCTGCTCCGCATTCGGGTTGGGGTTCACAGCGCAATCGCCGTAGACGAGGACCCGATCGGCCAGACACATGAAGAAGACGCTGGAGACGATCAGCACGTCCGACCGCGTCTTGATCATCTCGAACGAGGGCCGGATCGTGTGCTGGGTCGTATGGGCGGCACCCGAGACCATGCCGTCGGCGTCGCCATGGTAAACCATCGCGGTGCCGAAATAGCTGACGTCCTCGAACAAGTCGTAGGCCATCTGCTCGGAGATGCCTTTGTGCTTGCGCAACTCGTAATAGGTCTGGGCATACCGCTCCCGTTGCGGGGCCGAATCCGGGTCGATGACGGGGATACCGTCCAGCTTCAGGCCGAGCTCCGCGATACGCCGCTCTACCTTGTCCCTGTTGCCGAGCAGAGTAAGGTCCACCACGTCGCGCAGAGTGAGGATCTCCGCCGCTTGGAGAATCCGCTCGTCCGTGCCTTCCGGAAGCACGATATGGCGGCGCTGGGACTTGGCGCGGCGGATAAGCTCGTACTCGAACATCAGCGGCGTGCGCCGGACCGAATGGCGCACGGCCACCCGCTGCTGCAGCTCCGACACGTCGATATGGGACTCGAACAGACCGAGTGCGGCGGCGAGCTTACGCTCGTCCCCGGCCAGGATGGTCGATTCCACCTGATTGATGTGCATGGCCGTGGTAAAGGTATCCGTGAGCACCCGCAGGATGGAAACCTTGGTCCGCCGCAGACCCTCCACCAGCTTCTGCACATTGTCCGCCGGCTGCAATCCGCCGGTGAGCAACAGACCCGCTACCCGCGGGAAGGACGCGGACGCGTCGGCGAGCAGACTGGCCAGGATGATGTCCGAACGGTCGCCGGGAGTGATGATCAGACATCCGTCCTCGATATAATTCAGGAAGTCCGGCACTTCCATGGCCGCCACTTTGTAGTTCGACACCACCTGCAGCATGGCGTCCCCGTCGCCACACAAGCAGTCGGCGTCCAGGGCCTTGCGGATCTCACCCACGGTGGGCATGCCGAGTGTTGTCTGCTCCGGCAGCGCATAGACGAGCTCGGTATCCGGCAACGCGTTGCGGGCGCGGGTCGTCAGCAGCTCAAGATGCTCCGGTGGAACACCGTTGATCACCGTGGCCAGAAGCTCGCCGCCCCGGTCCAACAACGACTCGTGGGCCAGCTGGACGGCGTCCAGGGTCTCCTCTGGGCCCCGGTCGAATCCCTTCACGACGACGACGATCAGGCACCCCAGGTTGTTGGCCATGTCGGCATTGAAGTCGAACTCCAATGAGGGAACGACGCCGTCGAAATCCGTGCCGGCGCACACAACCAGATCGCACTTTTCCTCCAACATCTTGAACTTGTTGAGGATAAGCTTGATGAGCTCGTCGTAGTGCCCACCGGCGACCAGCTGGCGCGCGGTCTCCGCGGTACAGCCATAGAGCATCTCGGGTGCGAACGGGAGCGCATAGCGGCTCCGGATAAGGCTGGTGAGGTCGTCCTCCTCAACGCCGCTGCGCACCACGGGACGGAAGAAGCCCACCCTGCGGTTGACCGCGGACAGCATCTCCATGATGCCAAGGACCACAACGGACTTGCCGCTGCCGGAACCGGCACCGGCGACATAAAGACTCTGCATCTTGTCTCTGGTTCCCACTTGATTAGGTGCTCGGCCCGAGATGGGCCGTCTTGTTAGCACGGACAATCGATCATAATGCCGAAAGGGCGGCTCGAATATGTTAACGGCTGTTTACAGCCCCGGCGACGGCATGCACACTTCGGCAAAGGTAGCGTAAGGGACACCAGGGCGACATGGACCAACGACCGACCAAATCCTGTACGTCTGCAATGCGCCGGAGATCGTACCCGGCGTTCGCGGCGGCGATGCTTGCTCTCTTCCTAACGACTGCTGTGGACCTGGGCGCACAGACCAGGGTTTACCGCTGTACGAATTCGCTTGGAGAGATCGAGTTTCGCCAGCACCCCTGCGACTCCGACATGAGCGGGCGAGAGGTCACGGTGGAGGACCGGAAAACCGGCTGGACGCCATCCGAGCTCCCGTCGGAAGCCGGGGCGGACCGAACGAAGAAACCCCGCGGAAACCCTCGGACCGCGGCCTCGAAGCAGCCTGCCCCCGCCGCGCGGAACGAAGAGCAATGCTGGAAGAAACGCCAGCTCCTCGACGAGGTCAACTGGAAGCTCCGGCGCGGCTACGAGGCCGGCAAGGGCGTCGTCCTGCGCCGTAAGCGCAAGACCTACGAAGCATACATCGACCGATTCTGCGAATGACGTCGGCCGGGCACCGCTGAGAAATCCAGGATGGATTTTTCCCGCGCTTCGATAAACCGCTAGAGCGACCGCGTAACCCGCCAACGCTGATAGTTCGGCTCCTCCAGATAGGCGCGGCTGGCGACATAGTTGAGCACGTTGCCCAGGCGGTAAAAGCGCACGACCGAGTCCACGCGCAGGATCTCGCGTCCCCCTTCGTCGAAAAAGAGGATCGAGGGCGCGTAGAACAACCCCAGGGCCGCGGCCCAGTCCCTGGCAGTCGTCCGCTCGCCCTGGGGCGTAATGATCGGGGTGTCCGACCACATATTCAGCTGCACGTTATCGAACTGCTCGAAGTGCTGATAAATAGCGGACTCGCGCAGGGCCTCGCCGTGCAGCACATCGCAGGCGTGACAGTCCCCTTGCTCGAAGAACACCGCCAGCGGCCGCTCACTGGAGAAGCGACTACGATCCAGGTTGAACGGGGGTGCAGCGAAGAAATCCTCGTCGTTGAGGTCGCTGGAATCGAAGACCATGCCCCCTTCCCCCCGAGCCAGGTAGTCGCGGAAGGACTCGCGCTGATAGTGGCCGTCCGCCACGTACTCCAGCGCGGCTCGAAACTGGTAGGGGGGGTAGTAGCCGCGCAACCGCAGGGCCTCCCGGCCGGAGGTGTCGAAGAAGACGATGGATGGGGTGAAGCTGGTGCCCTTCTTCAGCGAGTAGTCGCGCTCCGTCAAGAGGTCGCCATCCAGATCGGTGACCTCCGCAACGCCCCAAATATCGATGGGCACAATGTCGAAGTGGCGCTGAGTGTATTCGACGATATCGGTCAGACCGAAATTCACGTCCATGAGCTTGTGGCAGTAAGCGCAACGACGCTGACCGAAGTAGACCATGAGTCCCTGCTTGCCGGCATCCGCGGCATCCTTCAGGTCGTCCCCCAGGTCAAGAAAGCTGTCGTTGAACCAGTCCGGATAGACCAGCGGCTCTTCCCGGGGGGAATCGTCGAAACTGTAGATCGCGTCGTCATCCGCGACAGTAGCGCGAACCGGTGTCGGCGGTAAAACCAAGCAGACGGCTAAGACCGCTGACAACAGCACGGAAAAACGGGTCATGCCTTGCCTCCAGTACTGATGCTCTCGTTTCCTCCGTGACCGGCCCGAACGCGGCGGGCGTTCCCGAGTCGTCGAGGGCGGTGATTCTGCGCCGCTCGCGCGCTATTCAGCTATTCGACTAAATCGGCGGGGTGGCGTCTATTCCGGAATTCCCCAACTCGCGATCCAGAAAACGCCGAACAAGGTAGAGGGCCGCGATTGAGCGCGCCTCACTGAAATCCTCCCTCTCCAGCAAGGCATCCACCTCGTCCAGGCGCCAGGGTACGACCTCGATGGGCTCCGGCTCGTCGCCCTCCTCCCGTTGCGGGAACAGCTCCCGCGCCAGCACGATGTGCGTACGGTGCTGTATGTAGCCAGGTGCCAGCGAGACACTGTGCACCAGGCGCAGATCGCGCGCCCCGAAGCCGACCTCCTCCCGGATCTCCCGCTGAGCGGCGTCCAACAGATTCTCCTCCGGTTCCACGATACCCTTGGGCAGACCGAGCTCGTACCGATCGAGGCCTGCGGCATACTCCCGAATCAGGAGCACCGTCTCCGCATCCCGCATGGGCACGATCAGCACCGATCCCCGCCCGCCCAGGATACGCTCGAAGCTGCGCTCGTTGCCGTTGGAGAACTGTAGATCGACCTGCTCCACCTTGAAGATACCGGTCTGAGCAACGAGCTTGCGACTGAGAATTTTCGGTTTT
The DNA here is from genome assembly GCA_034716535.1 of Pseudomonadota bacterium. GTDB lineage: Bacteria > Pseudomonadota > Gammaproteobacteria > Chromatiales > Chromatiaceae > JAYEJW01. The sequence continues at coordinate 34,990 of JAYEJW010000243.1, read as the reverse complement.
TCGGACACGCGAGGCCCTCCGATCAAAGGATACTGCACCGCAGGCGTGCTGCATCCCCCTCTCTGCACTGAAAAGGGCCTGGGCGAGGGTGGAATCCACGGATCACGACGCGATCCTCTGCAGGCCCGTTCTGTGACACGGATATCAGGACTTGGTTATGCTCTCGGGAACTTCGTCTAGAACCATCATAGGCCAAATCACGCCATGATCGACTGGAACGCCGTCGACAACGTCTTCCTGGATATGGACGGCACCCTGCTCGACCTGCACTTCGACAACCATTTCTGGCTCGAGCACGTGCCTCGGCGCTACGCGGAGGCGCGGGGGCTGCCGGTCGAACAGGCGCGATCGGAGCTCTACGCCCGGTACAAGGGGCGCGAGGGGACGTTGGAGTGGTACTGCATCGACCACTGGAGCCGAGAGCTGGGGCTGGATATCGCGCTGCTAAAGGAGGAGGTGAATCACTTGATCGCGGTCCACCCCCACGTCGTGGACTTCCTGGAGGCCCTCGCGGCCCGCGGAAAACGCCGGGTGCTCGTAACCAATGCGCATCAAAAGTCCATCGCGCTGAAGATGGAGAAGACGCGCCTGGCGGGACACTTCGAGCGTATCATCTGTGCCCACGACCTGCGGGTCCCGAAGGAGTCGGCCGACTTCTGGCCCCGGGTTCAAACGGTGGAGCCGTTCGACAGAGAGCGCACACTGTTCGTGGACGACAGCCAGGCGGTGCTGCTCACGGCGCGGGACTACGGCTTCCGCTGGCTGCTGGCGGTGCTCGAACCCGACTCCAAGGCACCACCACGGGAAACGGGCGAGTTCACCTCCATCCACCACTTCGCGGATCTCCTGCCGGGGCTGCGGGCCTGCTGAAGAGATCCTGGCGCCTCTGTGCGATTAAGCCGAAACGGGCGCGAGAACGATCAGGACTGGGGCACCGCTGCAGAGCCCCCACCGCCGCCGGTCTCGTCCGGCCTGCGCCTGCGCCTGCGGCGCCGCTTCTTGGCGGTCGCTGCGTCACCATCCTTGCTCTCCGCCTTGGTTTTCCCGGCGGCGGAGGGCTTTCCGTGGGACTTGTGCCCGACACCATGCCCTCGCCGCTTGTCCTTGGGATGCGGCCGCCTCTCGGTACGCACGAAGTTCCGCGGATCGATCTCCGCAAGCAGCTCCGGGGTCACCGGCTCCACCGGGATCTTCGCACCGATGAACTCCTCGATATCCGGCAGGCAGAAGGCGTAAGTCTCGCACACGAAGCTGATGGCATCGCCCGTTGCGCCGGCACGGGCGGTACGGCCAATGCGATGGACATAATCCTCCGCATCGTCCGGCAGGTCGAAGTTGACCACGTGGGTCACGTCCGGGATATGCAGGCCCCGGGCCGCCACGTCGGTGGCTACCAGGATAGGCAGCTCTCCCTCCTGAAACTGCTTGAGCAGCCGCAGGCGCTTCTTCTGTGGGACGTCCCCGGAGAGCACCGCTGCGCGCAGTCCGTTGCCTTCGAGGTAGCCCCAAATGCCTTCGGTCGCCCGCTTGGTGTTGGCAAAGACGATCACGCGGGCGTTCTCGATGCCGCGCAGCAGCCCGATGAGCAGGGGAATCTTCTCGTCGTTCGCCACCATGTAGCAGCGCTGCGTCACCCGATCGGCGGTCACCTGATCCGGCTCGATCTCCACCGGGTGGGGATGGTTCATGTGCTCGTAGGCGAGCTCGGTCACTCGATAGGACAGGGTGGCCGAGAACAGCATCCCGAGGCGCTTCTCCGGCGGCGGCATGCGGCGCAGCAGGTAACGGATATCCTTGATGAAGCCGAGGTCGAACATGCGGTCCGCCTCGTCGATCACGACCACCTCGGCCTCCCGCAGGTCGAACACCCGCTGTTTGAAGTAATCGATAAGCCGTCCGGGCGTACCGATGAGGAGGTCCACCCCTGCCGCCAGGTCGTCGCGCTGCTGTTGGTAACCCGTGCCGCCAAACACGAGCCCGAGGCGGAAACCGGTGTGCCTGGCGAGCACCACCGTATCTCTGTGGATCTGGACCGCGAGCTCCCTAGTGGGGGCCACGATCAGCACCCGCGGCTGGTTCGCACGACGCTCCGGTCGCGGGGCATGTGTGAGCAACCGCTGCAAAGCGGCAACGAGGAAAACGGCGGTCTTGCCGGTTCCCGTCTGGGCCTGTCCGGCCACGTCGCGCCCGGCCAACGCGAACGGCAGAGTCTCGGCCTGTATGGGCGTGCAGTGAGTAAAGCCTGCGTCGGAGAGTCCCTGGAGGATGCGCTCGTCGAGCTCGAAGGAGTCGAAACGCGTGTCGGTGAGGTGTGTCTGGGTCATGAAAACGAGGAACGATTAAAGGTCCTCTCGGCAGGATCCGACCCGTTCGGACCCTGCTTCGGCAGGGGGGATGCCCGACTCTGAAAAACCACAAGATTGGGTTATTCGGAGGTTCCCGTGACCAGAGGACTTGCAAAATTGTGGATTCTTGGCTCAAATAGCATCTTACCGAAGGGCAAACTCCAACGCCAATTCGCCCGCCTGCTTCTCCGTCCATGCACGGAGTGCCCGAAAGGCCAAGCCTGCATCCCTCAAGAACCAACCCAATGGGAGACTATCTCAGTGAGCGAACGCATCATCCATGTAACGGATGACTCCTTCGAACAAGAAGTCCTGCAATCCCCAGATCCGGTACTCGTCGACTACTGGGCCGACTGGTGCGGCCCCTGTAAGATGATCGCACCGGTACTGGACGAGATCGCAGACGAGTACGACGGCAAGATCAGGGTGGCGAAGCTCAACATCGATGAGAACCCCAACACCCCCCCGCGCTACGGTATCCGCGGTATTCCGACGCTGATGCTGTTCAAGGAGGGCGACGTGGAGGCCACCAAGGTCGGCGCTGTTTCGAAATCGCAGCTCACTGCCTTCATCGACAGCAACCTGTGACAGGACCCGCGAGCTAGCCCGAATTCGTCGCCCCTGGCGTTTGACCTAACCCATTGGGGAGCCCGCCCGGGCGCCCCTCTTCAGAGAAAGTCACCACCCCCCCGCCCCGCACCTCGAACCACATCCTTTGGCGGGGCGTACAGATCAACCCGTGTCATAACCTCAGAAATACATCATGAACCTGACCGAATTGAAGAAGATGCCGGTTCCGGAGCTGGTGAGCCTAGCGCAATCCATGGATATCGAGGGCGTCGGCAGATCGCGCAAACAGGACCTCATCTTCGCGATTCTCAAGGCTCAGGCCAAACGCGGTGAGGATATCTACGGGGACGGGGTGCTCGAGATCCTCCAGGACGGGTTCGGATTCCTGCGCTCGGCCGACGCCTCCTACCTGGCCGGGCCGGACGACATCTACGTCTCGCCGAGTCAGATCCGCCGCTTCAGCCTACGCACCGGCGACACGATCTCCGGCAAAATACGCCCGCCCAAGGACGGCGAGCGCTATTTTGCCCTGCTCAAGGTCGGGGACATCAACTTCGACAGGCCGGAGAACGCCAAGAACAAGATCCTGTTCGAGAACTTCACCCCCTTGTTCGCCAACAAGCGGCTGAAGCTCGAGATCGGCAACGGCAGCACCGAGGACATCACGGCGCGGACCATCGACCTGTGCGCCCCCATCGGCAAAGGCCAGCGGGGTCTGATCGTCTCGCCGCCCAAGGCCGGCAAGACCATGATGCTGCAGAACATCGCCCAATCCATCGGTCACAACCACCCGGAGTGCTACCTGATCGTGCTGCTCATCGACGAGCGCCCGGAGGAAGTCACCGAGATGGCGCGCTCCGTGCGCGGCGAGGTCATCTCGAGCACCTTCGACGAGCCCGCCACGCGCCACGTGCAGGTGGCCGAGATGGTCATCGAGAAGGCCAAGCGCTTGGTGGAGCACAAGAAGGACGTCGTGATCCTGCTCGACTCCATTACCCGCCTGGCCCGCGCCTACAACACCGTGGTTCCCTCCTCCGGCAAGGTGCTCACCGGCGGCGTGGACGCCAACGCCCTGCAGCGCCCCAAGCGTTTCTTCGGCGCCGCCCGCAACGTGGAGGAAGGCGGCTCTCTCACCATCCTCGCCACCGCCCTGGTCGACACCGGCTCGCGCATGGACGACGTGATCTACGAGGAGTTCAAGGGCACCGGCAACATGGAGATCCACCTCGACCGCAGGATCGCGGAGAAGCGCATCTTCCCTTCCATCAACATCAACCGCTCCGGCACCCGTCGCGAAGAGCTGCTGATGAAGCCGGACGATTTGCAGAAGATGTGGATCCTTCGCAAGATCCTGCACCCCATGGACGAGCTCGCTGCAATGGAGTTCATGCACGACAAGCTCAAGGCCACCAAGACCAACGGCGAGTTCTTCGACTCGATGCGTGGCTAGCAAAGGGATCCTTGCCGCGATCGCTTGTTCGCCAGTCACGGTCGCGAAAACGACAACGCGGATGTCTTTGATCTCTTCTATAGTGTTCTTTGTTTCTTCGCACTTACGCCCCTGCCGTGATCGTCAACGCAGCCGCTCGCCGGGAGTCACAGATGAAATGCCGCACGGAGAGAAAATAGGGACACGGGAGAGGGACCTTGTCGTCGGCCGATAGGATCAAGGTGCCCGTCTCGCAGCTCGAGATCGGCATGTACGTCTGCGAGCTCGACCGTCCTTGGTTGGAGTCGCCCTTTCAATTTCAGGGCTTTCCCCTAAGGACGACCGAGGACATCAAAGCCGTCCAAGAGACCTGTTCTTACGTGTACGTCGACACGGAGAAGGGCGGCACGCCAAGGCTAACGCAACCCACTCCGCCGCGAGGCATCAGCTCCGCCGCGAACGAGCCTCGCCCGAGGGGGCCCGACCCGCGCCGGAAGGGTAAGTTGGGGGGGCTCCTGCGTAGTTTGGCGCGGCGAATGCCCACCCATCGGTCGGTGAAAGAGGCTATCGAATCGGTGGAAGCCGCTCGCCGCCCCTTCGGTGAGACCACAGACTTCGTGCGTACCCTAATCACCGATGTTCGCGGTGGACATACTGTCGATATGGTCGCGGTCAAGGAGGTCGTTACGGCCTGCGCCGACCAGATCACCCGCAACGCGGACGCCATGCTGCTCCTGAGCAGCATTAGGGATAAAGACGAGTACACTTCTCGGCACAGCATCAATGTAGGGATCCTGTCTATGTTGCTCGGGCATCGTCTCGGCATGCCGAAGACACGACTTGAGCAGTTGGGCATGGGCGGGCTGCTGCATGACGTGGGCAAGATTCGGGCGCCGGAGGAGGTTCTGAACAAGCCCGGACGGCTGACCCAAGAAGAGTTTCAGATCATAAAGATGCACGCGGCGCAAGGTCGGGACATACTCATCTCCTCACAAGGAGCGAGCAGCTCGGTGATCAACGTGGCGTACTCTCATCACGAACGGATGGACGGATCAGGCTACCCCTGCGGCCTGAAGGAAGATGAGCTGGATCTGTTCACGCGGATCGCCGGGGTCGCGGACACATTCGATGCGGTCACCAGCGACCGCGTGTACAGCAACCGCAGGACCACCATAGAGGCCATCAAGATCTTACAATCCTCGAGCGGCGACCTTTATGACAGCGAACTGGTGTCCACTTTTCTCCGAGCGCTCGGTCTATACCCTCCCGGCAGCATCATACAGCTCACAGACGGGAGAATTGGTGTGGTCATCCGGACCAACCCGAAGAACGAGTTCCGCCCGTTGGTGCTTGTATTCAAGAACGCCAAGCACCGGACCGTGCCTCCACACTACGTGGACCTTGCCGATTTCTCCGGGAAGCCCGATAAGAAGCTCAAGATCACAAGAGTTCTTCAACCCGACGAGTGCAATATCGATCGGAGCGTTCTCGGCAATCCCGACTACCTCAAGGAAATTTCGCCGTAGCATGCGCGATCCGTCCCTGCCCGCGCGCCGCTCGATTCCCAGCGAAGAACTGACAACCGTAGCCGCCCCGATGATGTAGGCGGGTGAAGAGCCGCCTCACGGACCGATCGATGAACGCCATGATCCTGGCCGCCGGGCGCGGCGAACGCATGCGCCCGCTCACCGACCAAACCCCCAAACCCCTGCTCCGAGTAGGCGACAAGCCGCTTATCGTTCACCGGATCGAGCGTCTGAGCGCGGCCGGTTTCCGAAGAATCGTGATCAACCACGCCCATCTCGGTCACCGAATCGAGGAGACCCTCGGCGACGGCAGCCGCTGGGATATAGAGATCCGCTATTCTCCCGAGGACCGCGCCCTGGGGACCGGCGGGGGCATATTCAGGGCCCTGCCCCTGCTTGGCCCCGATCCGTTTCTGGTGGTGAACGGCGACGTCTGGAGCAACATCGATGTCTCACGCCTGCGCATCTCCGAGGGTCGTCTGGCTCACTTGGTCCTGGTGGACAATCCGCTCCACAATCCAGAGGGAGATTTCGCGCTCCATGACGGGCAGGTGCTCGCACAGGGGAACCCACGATATACCTTCAGCGGTATCGGGATCTATCACCCGGAGCTGTTCCGCAACTGTGCCCGCGGCGCCTTTCCCCTCGCGCCCCTCCTACGGGATGCCATGCAGCGGGGACTGGTGAATGGCGAGCACCACGCGGGGCTTTGGTTCGATATCGGCACCCCGGCACGTTTACAAGCGTTAGACAGAATGCTAAAGGTTGAGGGGGATATGGGAGATTTCGGCCCCATGACCCCGAGAGAGTCTCAGCCCCCGTCCTAGTGAGGGTGCGCCCTTGCGCCGCGGAGGTTGCCGTCCTTTGCCGCACCCTTCCAGTGCTGGGGGCGGGGAACCTGACGGCTCTGTTGCTGATCACCGATCGTTTGTCGAGCATTCCCGATGGGACAGGAAATCGAGGCAGCCCGTTTCACCGACGCCGACTTCGCAGCGTTCGACGAACGCCTGCGTGAAGAGACGAAGCTTCTTGAGACCTGGTTCGAGGAGGGCGTCCTCGCCGGCACCACGGAGGTCGGGGGCTTCGAGCTGGAGGCCTGGCTGGTGGGTCAGGACATGCTTCCCGCCCCGGTCATCGAACCCTTCCTGGAGCGCCTGAACGACCCGCTCGTCGTGCCCGAGCTCGCCACCTTCAACGCGGAAATCAACGGCACGCCGCAGCCCCTTCGCGGCGACGCCCTGAGCCGGTTGGCCAAGGAGCTCGAATCCACGTGGGCCCGCTGCAACCGGGCCGCGGCCGGACTGAATACGCAGCTCGCCATGATCGGTATCCTGCCGACCGTGCGCCCGGAGCACCTGGTGATCGACCACATGACTCCGCGCAAGCGGTACCGGGCTTTGAACGAGCAAATCCTCAACCTGCGCCGGGGACGTCCACTCTCGCTTGAGATCCGCGGCAAAGACCGCCTCTACCTGGAGCAGGAGGACGTGATGCTGGAGTCGGCCGCCACCTCGTTCCAGATCCACCTCAAAGTCGGTGCGCGGGAGGCGGCGCGCGTCTACAACTGCTCCAAGATCCTGGCCGCCCCCATGGTGGGAGTGAGCGCAAATTCCCCGTTTCTCTTCGGTTGCGAGTTGTGGGACGAGACCCGCATTCCGCTGTTCGAACAAGCGGTCTCGGTCGGCGGCTCGATCCTCTCGGAGCGCGTCAACTTCGGCATCCGATACGCCGAGCACTCCATCCTCGAGTGCTTCCGCGCGAATCTCGTCCGCTATCCGGTGCTGCTTCCGCAGGTCATGGGCGAGCCCCCGGAACGGCTAGCTCACCTGCGACTACACAATGGGACGATTTGGCGCTGGAACCGCCCACTCATCGGCTTCGACAATACCGGCGCTCCCCATCTTCGCATCGAGCACCGCGTGGTGCCGGCCGGCCCCACCGTCGCCGACGCGATTGCCAATGCCGCTTTCTATTTCGGTGCCGTCCACTCCTTGGCGCGAGAGGAAGAGCCACCGGAACAGTCTCTCCCCTTCCCCACTGCCAGGAACAACTTCTACGCCGCCGCCCGCGCGGGCCTGCAGGCCGAGATCCAGTGGCTCGATGGCCGCGTCGCCGGCCTGGCCCAGATCCTGAAGGAAGACCTGTTGCCGCGGGCACGCCGAGGCCTGTTGGGTCTCGGGATCATGGACACTGAAGCGGACCATTGGCTGGGCATCATCGCCGGTCGGCTGGAGAACGGCCAGACGGGCGCAGCCTGGCAGCGCGCCTTTGTCGGGCGTCACGGAGCCGAGATGCCCGAGCTGACCAGCGCCTATCTGGAGCGTCAGCAGGCTGGCCGGCCCGTGCATGAGTGGACGCTATAGCCTGGAACTTCGAAAGACACGAGCACCGCACACCCCAGAACATCATGCTGCAGGAACTTCACACGCTCCCCGACGGACTCCTGGAGACGGACTCCCGGAACCTGGAAACACGGCTCGGCGCCCCCACCCTGATCCACCTACCGGGGGAACGGGAGCCGCCCCTGTTCGTCTCCGTACTCATGCACGGAAACGAGACCGTAGGTTGGGAGGGCATTCGCACCCTGTTGCAGGGGTACCTGGAGCGCTTCGGCGAGCTGCGCCTGCCGCGGGCCCTGAGCCTGTTCATCGGCAACACCTCCGCAGCGGCGGCGGGCGTGCGCCGCCTTCCGGGCCAACCGGATTACAACCGCGTATGGCCCGGCACCGAGCTGCCTCACACCCCGGAGCACACGCTGATGCAGCAGGTTGTCAACATCATGTCCCGACGCGGGGTCTTCGCCAGCGTGGACATCCACAACAACACCGGCTGCAACCCCCACTACGGATGCGTGAACCTGCTGGACAACCGCTACCTCCACCTCGCAACCCTGTTCAGTCGCACCGTGGTCTACTTCATCCGCCCGCGGGGCGTACAGTCCATAGCCATGGCCGAGCTCTGTCCGGCAGTGACCCTGGAGTGCGGCAAGGTGGGAGAGAAGCACGGCACCGAGCACGCCCGGGAGTACCTGAACGCCTGCCTCCATCTATCGGCCCTGCCGGAGCATCCAGTGGCACTCCACGACATCGACCTTTTCCACACCGTGGCGCAGGTGAAGGTGCCGGAAGAGGTGAGCTTCGGATTCCCGCCGGAAGCCGCGGACATCCTCTTCACCCCCGAGCTGGAGCGGCTCAATTTCAGGGAGCTTCCCGGCGGCACGCCTCTGGGTCGGCTGGGCGGGAACAACGGAATCCGACTGGATGTGCGGGACGAGCAAGGCCGCGACGTCAACGACCGTTACTTCCACTTTGTGGACGGAGAGCTACGCCTCAAGCTGCCGGTTATGCCCTCCATGCTCACCCGCAACGAGGCCGTCATCCGCCAGGACTGTCTCTGCTACCTCATGGAACGTTTCAACGACCACCTCCCCCCACGGTCGCCTTGAACTGATACCAGGCCCGGCCCAGATACTCATGGAGGGCGTAGTAGCTGGTCGTGAAGGCCCCGGCATCGGGTAGCCAGCGCCGGTAATCGGGCTTACCCTCGCCTTCACGATGAACGAAGTAGGTCGGCGCCGGCGTCGTCTCTACGCCCGCCCGTTCGAAGGCGTCCACCGCACGCGGCAGGTGCCAGGCGTGGGTCACCAAAAGCACGTGACCGATGCCGTCACGCTCCAGCATCTGCGCCGAGAAGACCGCATTCTCGGCAGTGGTCAGACTGCGGTCCTCCACGCCCGCCACCTCGACGCCGTACTCCCCTGCGAGTACCTGTGCCATGAGCCGACCCATGGGTGGGTCCTCGGGCGGCGGGCTGCCGCCGGTCACGTAGATCGGCAATCCGGTCTGACGGTGCAGAAAGGCCCCATAACGCAACCTCTCGAGGGTATTGGACCCCACGGTATCGCCGCCGTACTCGGGCGCCCAAGTGTAACGACCGGCACTGAGGATCAGTATCCCGTCGGCGTCGGTCCCCAGCAACCTGCCGAGTTTCAACGCGGGATAGGACTCAAGTCCGGCCATAAGCTTTCCCGCCACTGCGGGCAAGGTCATCAGGCTGAAGACCGTGAGCGCGATGAAAATGAAGACCCGCCCGAGCACACCCCGCACCAGAAAAAAACCGAGTAGAAAAAGCAGAATCAGCCCGCCCGGAGGCAGGATCAAGCTCTTGACGACCGTATAGAACACCGTATCCATCGTTCATGACTCAGCCGGACAGGGAGCCCACTTAATCAGTCCAGTGTCCATCCGCAACCGCGAGGTTCCGGAACAGAACGCTAAGCAGCAGGACGACCGCCGCGAGCGTCATCAGCGGGGCCGCGTAGAGTGCAATCCAACTGTCAGAAAGGCGATAGCGATCGCCAGCAGTGTCATGGACGGACGATATCTGTTGCCTGCCGGTCGGCGTGGTAGGACGAGCGCACCATGGCCCCGCTTGCGACGTTGGAAAAGCCCATGGCCCCTCCGGCCTCACGCAGCGCCTCGAACTCCTCGGGCGTCCAGTAGCGCGCCACCGGCAGGTGCGCCCGGCTCGGCTGTAAATACTGCCCCAGAGTCAGCATATCGCAACTGTGCGAGCGCAGATCCTCCATTACCGCGAGCACCTCCTCCCGCTCCTCGCCCAGGCCCAACATCAGACCGGACTTGGTCGGGACGCCCGGGTTGCGGCGCTTGAACTCCTCAAGAAGACCCAACGAGCCACCGTAGTCCGCCCCCGGCCGCGCCTGCCGATAGAGCCGTGGCACGGTTTCGAGATTGTGGTTGAAGACGTCCGGCACCGCCTCACCGATGAACTGATCCAGTGCAGCCCCCTCCCGACCGCGGAAATCCGGAACCAGCACCTCCAGCCTGATCCCGGGATTCCTGGCCCGCAGGGCCCGTAGGCAGGAGGCGAAGTGGCCGGCACCGCCGTCACGCAGATCGTCCCGGTCCACCGATGTGATGACCACATAGCGCAGGCCCATGGTGGCGACGGACTCCGCCAGGTGCTCCGGCTCCGCTGGATCGAGGGGCTGGGGCCGACCGTGGGCCACGTCGCAAAAGGGACAACGGCGGGTGCACACGTCCCCCAGAATCATGAAGGTGGCGGTGCCGTGGGTGAAGCACTCCCCCAGGTTCGGACACATGGCCTCCTCGCAGACCGTGGAGAGCTTGCTCTCGCGCAGGAGCCGTTTGATACGCGACACCCCCGGCCCGACAGGCGCCTTGGCGCGGATCCAGGACGGCTTGCGCAACGGCTTGTCCGAGGGCGTCACCTTGACCGGAATGCGCGAGAGCTTGTCCTTGCCCCGCTGGTGGGTCTTGGGGGTGGAGCGGGACGGGGCGGTGAGGGGGTCGGAATCGCTCATCGGAAACCTTCGTTAAGAAGCCATTGGCTGTTTGCGCCTACGCGCTTTGGTCGACGCTCGTGCAATTGAAAGTCTACCTTGCGCCAATCCGTTACGAAACAAGGCTTCCAGGTCAAAGAGGATCAAAGGAATCGCTAGGTATATCAGCGCGTCCTCAAGAGCCGCTCGGCCCGACGCGTTGGAAAAGAACGAACAGATCCCTCCGGTCCCCGGGGCGCTGGCCCTCCCAGATGCGGCGCCATCCGGGGCCGAGTTCCACGTCGGCCCCATGGGTACGCAGCCTTGCCTCGACGAGAATGATGTCGCAGTCCGTGTCCTGCGGACGCTCGATATGCTGGGTCGTGACACCGGCCACATAGTGCAGCATGCCGCGCTCGGACTCGCGCAGGCGCATCTCCCGAAGATCGGCAACGCAATCGTACGCGGCAGGCAGGGCCTGTTTCAGCTCGACGAATACGGAGCGGTAGCTTTTCCCGTGATCGATCCAGGGCAGGTGCAGGGTGGCGACGATGCCCCACGCCAGAATCAATCCGGCGGGCCAAGCAAGCAGCGCAGCGGGCCGCCCGGGCCGATATCGGCTGAGAATCCAGGCCCAGCAGATCTGCAGCACGAGCGCCATGATGAAAGCCCCCCAGCGCCAGGAGGGCTCGAAATCCAGCGGCAGGTACTTTCCAAGTACCGAGAGCTGCGGCGGCTGACCCTTGGTCACACCATAGAGCCACAGTGCCCACAGGGCAGCCGCCAGCAACCCGAACAGGACGGCGCTGAACCAGTAGATACCGCTCACGACCCAGCGGGGCAGACTGCGCACGGCACCCGCCGCCACCACCGCCAGCAAGGGCAGCAGCGGCATGGCATAGAGATCCCGCGCGGTGTGGGCGGCGAAGAGTACCCCCCAGCCCACCACGGAGGCGACAAGCGCGACGCGCACTCCGTCATTGGCGAAGGCGTCCTGTCGCCGCCGCCACAGGGTCCACAGGGCCACCAGCAGCGTCGGAAAGGTCACCCAGGGCAGGGTACGCAGCCAGAACAGGTCCTTGGACGGCGGACCCAGCTCCACGAATCCCAGATAACGACCGAAGTTGTTGTCCCAGAACCAGCGCATGAAGAGCTCTTCGGAATCCAGATACAGCGCCGTGGGCCAGATCAGCAGCCAGGGCAGCGCCACCGCCGCAGCGACCATCAACGCCTTTGCATAGCGGCTCGTGCGCCAGGGACGGAACATGACCAGCAGCAATGCGCTCACCCCTAGAATCCCCGGTCCCAACAGCCCCTTGGACAGGAAGGCAAGCCCCGCCCCGGTGCCCAACCAAAGACCACCCCAACCGACGCTCCCGCGGGCCCGCAGAAGGCCGTAAAACGCCATGGCCATGCCCGCCGTCAAGGCGATATCGGTGATCATGTAGTGGCCGTGCTGTAGCAGGCCCAAGGTGGAGATAAGAAACAGCACGCCGAGCGCGCCGTAGCCGCGCCCCCAGGTGGCGTGGGCCAGGAGCCCCGTGAACAGGAAGGCGAGTCCGAGATAGATGGCTGTCGTCAGCCGTGCGGCGTCGTGCAGGGGAAGCCAGTCGTCCAGCAGATGGACCATTCCGGTCGCGGTGATGTAATAGGCCGGCGGCTTTTCCATGAAGGGATCCGCCGCTAGGGTGGGAACGACCAGATCCCCCGTGTCGTACATGTTGTAGATGATGCCGAAGGAATAGGCCTCATCCTGCTTCCAGGGATCGTGGCCAACAAGTCCCGGGAAGAGGTAGGCGGCGGCGATCAGGAGCACGCCGACGAGCAGGGTCCAGGCCGGCTTGTACTCGTTCTGGACGACAGGCGCTGCAGGGTCGCTCATGGCGTGTGGAGGGCTGAAGTGCGGCAGGCGCTGGAATATAGCACAGGGACCGCAAGGTCTTCGTTAGAATGCCGCGAGTAAAGGTCCGCCGCAACGACGCTGAACATGTCCGGAAAGAACCGCCCCATCGCCGTCTTTGTTTCTTTCTCCGGGACCGGCGGGGTGGAGCGCATGGTCGTGAGCCTGATCCGCGGCTTCGTGGACCTGGGACGGGCCGTAGATCTAGTGCTGGTGCGCGCCCAGAGTCCGCACCTGGAGCGGCTCCCACCGGAGGTGAATGTCGTTCGCCTCAAGACAGATCATACCTTCCTCGCCCTGCCGGCCCTCGCGCGTTACCTGCGCGAGCGTCGCCCAGCGGCCCTCTTGGCCGCCAAAGACAGGGCGGGACGCGCGGCCGTGCTGGCGCGCCGCCTGGCCGGTACCGATACCCCCATCCTCATGCGCCTCGGCACCAACCTGTCCACTGCCATGGCAGACAAGTCGCCTCCGGAACGCTGGCTGCGATACCTGCCGATCCGCTGGCTGTATCCGAAAGTGGATCAGATCGTCGCGGTCTCGGAAGGGGTCGCCGAGGACACGGCCACCGTCGCGCACATGCCGCGGGACCGCATCCGGGTCATCCGAAACCCCGTCATCACACCGGAGCTCATGGACCTGGCCGCAGAGCCCTGCCCCCACCCCTGGTTCGAGCAAGGGCAACCGCCGGTGATCCTGGGCGCGGGACGCTTCCAGCGCCAGAAAGACTTCCCGACCCTGATCCGTTCTTTCGCCCGGATCAGGGAGCAGCGCCCCAGCCGACTCGTCATCCTGGGGGAAGGCGGTGGCCGGGAGGGTCTGCAGAGGCTCATTGCAGAGCTGGACCTTGGCGAGGATGTGGACCTGCCCGGCTTCCAGCGCAACCCCTTTCCGTTCGTCGCCAGAGCGGCGCTCTTCGTGCTCTCCTCCGCCTGGGAAGGCTCCCCCAACGTGCTCACCGAGGCCATGGCACTCGGCACGCCCGTGGTGTCCACGGACTGCCCGAGCGGACCGCGGGAGCTGTTGGACGGCGGTCGCTTCGGCCCGCTGGTCCCCGTGGGAGACGTGGAAGCGCTCGCTCGGGCCATGGCTGAAACACTGGACCGGCGCCTGTCCCCCGAGACCCTGAAGGCCGCGGTGGCCGACTACAACCAGGCCAAGAGCGCGCACCACTATCTGGAGGCACTCGGAGTCCCCTCCCCCACCACCTCTTGAGTCCGAGCGCGCCGGGCTCCTCAGCGCCCACGACGAATCCAAACGCCTGGCAGGGCCGTTGGGAATATTTCTGTTTACCAAATGTCCTTGTCGGTTATACTCGCGCCCTGATTATGCGCTGTCCGGTCTGCGCACCCGTCTCGCGGTTGATTCCCTCCTTTTCAGGCTCATCCCGAACGTCTATCGTCATCCCGCCTAGACCGGCCCAGTGATCCTGGGTAGGCCGACCCAGGAGCACCATGTCATTCGAATCTCTCGGCCTATCGGCCGAACTGCTGCGCGCCGTAGCCGCGCAAGGCTATGCCAATCCCACGCCGATCCAGGCCCGGGCCATCCCCGAGGTCCGCGCCGGGAAGGATATCCTCGCCGGGGCACAGACCGGCACCGGCAAGACTGCCGCCTTCACGCTGCCGATGCTGCAGTTGCTGAATCAGAGTCCAAACAGGACCCGTCACCCACGCGCCCTAGTGCTGACCCCGACCCGGGAGCTGGCCGCCCAGGTGAGTGAGAGCGTGCACACCTATGGCAAGCATCTGCCTCTTCGCTCGGCCGTTATCTTCGGCGGCGTCGGCATGCAGCCGCAGATCGATCGCCTACGCCGCGGCGTGGATCTTGTAGTGGCCACGCCGGGCCGACTGCTGGACCATGCCGGCCGGCGGACCCTGGACCTGTCCCGCATCGAGATCCTGGTGCTGGACGAGGCGGACCGGATGCTGGACATGGGTTTCATCCACGACATCCGCCGCATTCTGGCCCTGCTCCCCAAAACGCGCCAGAACCTGTTATTCTCGGCCACCTACTCTCGAGAGATCGAGCAGCTCGCCAACCGTCTGCTGCGCGACCCGGTCCTTATCGAGGTGGCCCACCGCAACACCGCCGCCGAGGGCGTGAGCCAGGTCGCACACCCGGTGGAAAAGGGGCGCAAACGCGAGCTGCTCTCACACCTGATCCATAGCGGCAGCTGGGAGCAGGTACTGGTCTTCACCCGCACCAAACACGGCGCCAACCGGCTCTCGGATCAACTCGTGCGCGACGGCATCAGCGCTGCTGCCATCCACGGTAACAAGAGTCAGAGCGCCCGCACGCGTGCCCTGCGGGACTTCAAGCAGGGTGAGGTCCGCGCCCTGGTGGCCACCGACATCGCCGCCCGCGGTCTGGACATCGACCGCCTGCCTCACGTGGTCAACTTCGAGCTGCCCAACGTGCCTGAGGACTACGTCCACCGAATCGGCCGTACCGGCCGCGCAGGAGCCGACGGCACCGCCTTGTCCCTGGTCAGTCCGGAGGAGAACAAGATGCTCATCGACATCCAGCGGTTGCTGCGGCGGGACATCCCGCTGCAGCACGTCGACGGCTTTGAGCTGCTCGGCGGCAGCCGCACAGGTACAGCGGAGCCTTCACGGCATTCTGACGCGCCGCCGCGTCGTCGAAACAATCGGAGCGGAAACCGCTCCGGCCGGCAGCAGCGGCGTCGCGACGACCGCACCCTATAGGTCTTGCACGCCAAACAGCGCCGGATGAGGCTCATTGACCTTGAAAATGGCGCGCACATACTGTATTTAGGGTACCGCTGAGATACTCAGGGGTTCCCTTCGACCGTCGTTTAAGTTGTGCATTGATTACTCGACCGTTTTCTCACTATGCCAATGCACAAGTCCTAAAGAGAGCGAAACTTGATGAACATTTACGTAGGCAATCTGGCTTACAGCGTTACCGAAGACGATCTGAAGCAGGCTTTCGCGGCCTATGGTGAAATCTCCAGCGTCAGCGTGATCACCGACAAATTCTCCGGCCAATCCAAAGGCTTCGGCTTCGTCGAGATGTCGAACAACGCGGAGGCAGATGCCGCCATCAAGGGGCTGAACGAGACGGCCCTGAAGGGCCGCACCATCAAAGTCAACCAGGCCAAACCCCGCGGCGAGCGTCCTTCACGCGGACCACGGTGGTGATTCTAGGCGGCAGCAGCGCCGGACCGGCGTGACTGCCGCGCAAGACGGGGACGGCGAAACAAACGCCCCCGTCTTGCGGTTTCTCTCCTCGCGGCATCAGGCTGTAGAGGTTCTCCAACCGGTTCTCCAGCGGAGCACCCTTGCGCGCGAAGGCGTGGTGCTGGGCGCTCCGGTCATGAGTTCAGCGTCTACCCGAATGGTTAAAGCGTCCGGAATCCAAAACTAGATAGAGACCGGCAGATAGAAGAAGACGAAGCGCCCGTCCTCAATGTCTACCATCAAGGTGGCCCCGTGATGTATGCCGTAGTCCACGTAGCCGGGGACCGCGCTCGCTTGGTGGCACTCGCTCGAATGCTGCGGCGATTCGAAGTCGCGATCGCGGTCGTACCAGGACAGCAACATATAGTCTCCCAGACGCTCGGCCGCCTCCGCGTTCGCCAGCTGCATCGCTGCCAGGTAATCGGCGAGCACCGGTCTCGGATGCAGCTTCACCAAGGTGATACCCGAAAAATCCGGCGCCTGAGGCAACGGGCAGGAAACGCCGGAATCTGCACCTAGCCGACTTTCTTTCACCATCTTCAGCCCCCCGTGGCCGTGTCACTAACGAATCCTGGTTACTGTGTCTTCTTCCGGGGCGATCCTGGTACCATCCGCACCGTTTTTCACGCCGAGAAAACCTATGCCTGCAGAGCCCTCCCAACGCATCGAAGCGTCCCTTCCTGAGACGGTGGCGGCGATCGACCTGGGTTCCAACAGTTTTCACATGATCGTTGCCCGGGTCAATGAAGGACACCTGCAGGCGATCGATCGCATAAAGGAGATGGTGCGCCTGGGTGAGGGGCTCACCGAGAACAAGCTCTTGCGCCCCGAAGTTGCGGAGCGGGCGCTCGCCTGCCTGGAGCGTTTCGGCCAGCGTCTGCGCGGTATGCCGTCGGGCAGCGTGCTCGCCGTAGGGACCAACACCCTGCGCCAGGTGCGCCCCGAGACGGGGTTCCTGGAGCACGCCGAACGGGCATTGGGTCATCCCATCGACGTCATCGCCGGCCGGGAAGAGGCGCGCTTGATCTATCTGGGGGTCGCCAACGGGTTGGCGGCGGGAGACGAGCGGCGGTTGGTGGTGGATATCGGCGGCGGCAGCACCGAGCTCATCGTCGGGGAAGGTTTCACCCCGAGGCTGCGCGAAAGCCTGCACATGGGTTGCGTGAGCATGTCGCGCCAGCAGTTCCCGAGCGGCAAGATCACGGCGAAGAGCATGGACAGAGCCGAGCTCGCAGGGGCGCTGGAAGTGCGGCCCGTTCGAGAGCTTTTCCGCCATTCGGGCTGGCGCAACGCGGTCGGCAGCTCCGGCACCATTAAGGCCATCGCCGCCGTCGTGGCGGCTCAAGGCTGGTGCCAGGACGGCATCTCGGCCGACTCCCTCACGAATCTACGCAAGGCCCTGATCAACTTCGGCAATGCCTCGGACATCGACCTCAAAGGTCTGGCCGAAGAGCGCAAACCCGTCTTCGCCGGCGGTGTCGCGGTGTTGCGGTCACTGTTCACCAATCTCGGTATCGAGCACATACAGGTCTCGGACGAGGCGCTGCGCGAAGGGCTCATCTACGAGATGATGGGCCGCATCCGCCACGAAGACGTGCGCGAGCGCACCGTCAGCTCCCTGAGCCAGCGCTTCGGGATCGACGAGGACCACGCCGCCCGGGTGCAGACCACGGCGCTCTCTCTGTTCGGCCAAGTCGCCCAGGCCTGGTCTCTAGACAACCCCAACTACCCCAGCATCCTCGGCTGGTCGGCACGCCTGTTTGAGATCGGGCTCATGGTTGCGCACAGCCAGTATCAGAAGCACGGCGCCTACCTCCTACGTAACGCGGACCTCTCCGGCTTCACCCGTCAGGAGCAGGCCGTGCTCGCGGCCCTCGTGCTCGGGCACCGACGCAAGTTCCCGGTTCAGGAGTTCCTCGGCCTGCCACGGCCAGTACAGGACTGCGCGCGGCACCTATGCGTCATCCTGCGCCTGGCGGTACTGCTGCACAGGGGGCGGTCCCCCACCAACAAGCCGCATCCCATGCTCAGCGCCATCGGCGAGCGGCTGCGACTCGATTTTCCCGACGACTGGTTGGAGCAGCACCCCTTAACCCGCCTGGAGTTGGAGCAGGAGGCAGAGCGCCTGAAGGCGGCGGGACTCAAGCTCGAATTCGCTTAGCGGTCGGCGCACAAGTCTGCGCGAAATGCTCGCCTCGCGTCCGTTTGTCCCCGACGGAGAAGTCCTCCGTGAGCAGAGTCTCTCCCAACAGCAAGTACAGATCCCCGTACAGCATCCCAGACGCGCTTTTTCACTTTCAAAATCATTAAATTGCGTCGCCACCGCGCGTCAGGGGCGAAAAGAGGGGCTCTACGCATATGCTTTTTCCGCCATCCTGTTAGAATTCGCATGGCTAAGGCGCGGCGCCACCCGCGTCAAAACCACAACAGTACCCCCTGCCGCCGTAGCCGACCCGTGCGCGGCGGCGCCTGTTACCGCGTACCTGGAGGACAAAACGAAATGGCCGCACTTTTTTCCGACGAGTGGATGAAGCAGCTCATGGACGCCTGGAACGGCGATCCCGGGGTCAAGGACAAGTTGGCCGAGATCGGTTTCAACTCCGTGATCTGCTGCGGGTTCAAGAACGAGGACAACCCCCGCGGGGTCTTTGTCGTTGAAAACGGCGTGTGTACACGTGCGGGCGACTGGAACGGCGAGACCGCCGATTGGGATATGCGTGCCGATATGGATGACTGGCTCAAGTGGGTGAAGAAGGGCATCGGCATGATGGGGCTGGGCACCTCCTATGCGACCGGCAAGCTCAAGTTCAAGGTCGGTGACTACAAGGCAATGATGAAGGACCCGCGCATGGCCGGCCCCTTCGTCAAGAGCTTCGGCCTGATGCAGAAGATCGGCGCGGACGAGCTCGGCTGAGCGACGATTCCGTCCGGCAGAAAAAAGCCCGCCAATCGGCGGGCTTTCTTTTTTTGAGCCACAAGATTCCCGGGGCATTTGCTGGAAACCCACCCACCCCCCAAATCCTGATGCCGCCGCAGGGCTGGCAGCGGGTTTAAGAAACACTTCTGCGAACGGCCCAGCTCCGGCCCCGTACCCATGCGTTTCATCTTGGCCTGACGGTAGGCCGGGGGGACGCTTTGACAAGAGTCAAATCTGCCCACGTTTCGGTGAGACGGCTAGCTTGGCCGGGAAACCCCATTTCCCTTGTGAAACCCCGTTTCAACGAGGCAACTCCTTCATTATTAGTACGTTTTGGCTTTGACGATAGTTTGCGGCCGACACACGAAACTTCAGTGCGGTGGAGTTTCACCCGCTTGAGCCAAGCGTAACTCATTAACAATCTTAGGTAATTCGTTCATGGCGCGGGAATTGCGGGCACTTTCTTGAGAAAGGGCTCGCGAAGCCCTGACAACGAGGAGGAGACGACATGGCTATGAAAGAAATTACCCGACGTCAATTTTTGCAGACCGCAGCGGCTGCAGCAGGGGTCCTCGCTGCCAAAGATCTCTTGGCACTCGATCTCTTGCTCCCCGTCTTGGACCCGATGGGGGCTTATCCCTATAGGAGTTGGGAGGACTTCTACCGGGAGCAATGGACCTTTGACTACTTCGGCCGTATGGCGCACTCGGTAAACTGCACCGGTTCCTGTACCTGGAAGGCGTACGTCAAGAACAATGTCGTCTTCAAGGAGGAGCAGTTTGCGGATTATCCGGAGATCAACAATGTGCTGCCCGTCTACAACCCAAGGGGCTGTCAGAAGGGCGCAAACCACAAGGAATACGTGTACGGGCCCCAGCGGACCAAGTATCCCCTGATGCGACAACCGGGCACGGCGCGCGGTGAAGGGAAGTGGGTAAGAGTGACCTGGGAAGAGGCCCTCAGCCATATCGCCAATAAGATAGTAGATACCATTGACACGCCATGGATGGACAATGCCGGTTCTGAGATGCCTTACAGCCCGGATGCTGTCACCTTCTTTGCCGCCATCCCTGCCAAGCACCATATTACCGTGGCAGGCGGTTTTCGGTTGGCCAACCTGATCGGCGGCGTGGCCTGTAGTTTCTATGACTGGTACTGCGACCTGCCTCCGGGCCAACCGCAGACCTGGGCGATTCAGACCGATGCCTGCGAGTCCGCAGACTGGGTGAACTCGACCTTGATCATGCTGATGGGGGCAAACCTGCTCGAGACCCGTATCCCCGATGCCCACTACTACACCGAGGGACGCATGCGAGGGACCCGCAGCATCGCGGTCTTCCCGGACTATAACCCGACCGCGATCCACGCCGATATCTTTGCGCCCATCGCGCCGGGCACGGACGCCGCCCTGTGCCTCGGCATGGCCAAATACGCCATCGACAACGGCCTGCATGATATCGACTACATAAAGCACTTCACCGACATGCCCTTCCTGGTCCGAACCGATACCGGGAAGTTCCTGCGCAAGGATGACCGACTGAACGCGGATGGCAGTCCTGTGAATCCAGTCGGGTTTAATACCTACTACCTGTGGGACATCAACACGGGCGGGCCAGTGGAGGCCCCCGGAACCCTGGGAAGTCCCAACCAAACCCTGGCTCTGGGAGCAATCGATCCGGCACTGGAAGGGACCTTCACCGTTTGGCCCGGCAACGACATGCCCACGAGTACAGAGGTCACCACCGTCTTCTCACGGCTCGTCGAGAAACTGGCACCCTTTACGATTAGCGAAGTCGCCAGCATCACGAATCTGGACGCGCAACTGATCGTCCAGATGGCGGAAGAGTTTGCAACAGCAGAGGCGGCCCGGATCATCGAAGGCGCAGGGACGAACCACTATTTCCACAACGACCTTACCAACCGCGCCCAGATCCTCCTGCTGGCCCTGACCGGGAACGTCGGCAAGCCGGGTACCGGTTTCGACCACTATGTCGGCCAGGAGAAGATCTGGCCGGAGGAGGCGTGGTTCCACCTCGCCTTCCCCCATGGCCGTCCTGCCCAGCGCTTCCAGAACACGACCCTGTGGACCTATGTCCACGGCGAGGCCGAATCCGATGTCGACAATCTCTATCCGCGATCCATCAATGAGTACATCAAAGAGAGTGTCGGCAAGGGCTGGATGCCGCTGTGGCCCGAAGGCACCCTCAACAACGGCAGAGTGCCCAAGGTCCTGTTCGTCTGGGGCGCCAACTATATCAATCAGGCCAAGGGTTGGAATGATCTGGTAAACAACCTCCTGCCGAAGATTGATCTGATCGTTGACGTCAATCTGCGCATGGATACCACGGCGACCTTTGCCGATATTGTGCTCCCTGCGGCCAGCATGATGGAAAAGTGGGACCTCAACACCACGGACCTGCACACCTACGCCATTCCGTTCACGCCCGTCATCGACACCCTGCACGAGAGCAGAAGCGACTGGCAGATCTGGCGCTCCCTGGCCGATGCGCTCGCGGCCACCGGGTTCGTGTTTGACGACCAGGTGCCGAACGGCACAACCATTACGAGGGATTTCAGCAGCCTCCTGGACGACTTCGATACCTTGAACGTCGAGGGGGGCGATGTTGGAGACGACAAGGATGCGTGCCAGTTCATCCTGGACAATGCCGTCGAGACCAATGGTTCCGAAGGCGGTATTGCAATGACCCTCGACGGAGAGCACAGGTTCGTGGATGACGCCCACCTGAATGCGCAACCCGCAGGTTCAATCATTAAGCAACCCTACCGTTTCGGAGCGACCAGCGAGGCCTGGACCACCAGCCTGCAGGAGGGCGTGGCCTATCACACCCACGGGAGAATGTTTGACGAGCTCGAGCCCATAGGGACCATGACTGGCCGCCAGCAGTTCTACATCGATCACGATTGGTATCTGAATGAGTTTGGCGAGGAATTGCCGACGTACAAGGGTACGGTGGATGCCGACCCCTATCCGCTGCGCTGGAGTACGCCGCACGGCCGCTGGTCCATCCATTCCACCTGGCGCGATGCCAAGTTCCAGCTAAGACTGCAACGCGGCCGGACAGTGGTCTATCTGAACCCCAAGGAAGCGGAACGCCGCGGCATGCGGGACAACGAGCTCGTCGAGGTCTTCAATGATCATGGAGCCGTCCAGGTGCATCTGAATATTGCGCCACGAGTACCGGAGGGGATGGCGTTGATGTACCACGGCTGGGAGCGCTACCAGTCCAATACGGGATGGCAGGCGCCGACCCATGTCCGCATCAACCCGACCCAGCTCGCCGGTAAGTACGGACAGCTCACATTCCGGTTGAACTACTGGGGTCCTACGGGAAACCAGAAGGATACTCGGGTGGACGTCCGCAAGGTTTAAGCATAAGGCCTTAGCGAGTCAACATCTCGGTTCAACCAAATGTTAAAGAGCTAGGAGAACGATATGGCCACAATTGAAAAACAGGTTCGAATGGTATTCGACCTCAACAAGTGCATTGGGTGTCATACCTGCACCATGGCATGCAAGACCCAGTGGACGGACGGCAGAATCGATATTCCGCTGGAGAACCTCCCCGACAACCCCGAAGGGCTGTTGTATCAGTACTGGAACAATGTCGAAACCATGCCCGGCAGGGGCTATCCCAGAGGCGTATTTACTCCTGAACTGGGCGGGGGGTTCACAAACCCCACAGACCCCGACGATTGGAGGGTCGATCCGCTCGGCCCACTCCCCGGCATCGTTGAGGATTATGGCGCTCCCTGGGAATACAATTATGATGAGGTGCTTGGAAGCTCCGCTGTGGATGAGCCCCCTGGGACATTTCCGGTCGGTGATACCTTCGCGGCGACAGAGAGCCAGATGGTTCCGATTCCGTCGCCCGACGGCCCCGATGCCTATTCGAGTAACTGGGATGAAGATGTCGGGGCCGGCAAGTACCCCAATACCCACTACTTCTACCTGCCTCGACTCTGCAACCACTGCACCAAACCCGCGTGCTTGGCCGCATGCCCCAAGAACGCGATATACAAGCGGGAAGAGGATGGAGTCGTCCTGATCGACCAGGACCGCTGCGAAGGTTACCGCCGCTGCGTCGCGGCCTGCCCGTATAAGAAGGTTTACTACAATGCGGCCAAGAAGAAGTCGCAGAAGTGTATCTTCTGCTACCCGAGGATCGAGCAGGATACGGGTCCCGACAACCTCCAACCACCGCGGGAAAACTTCTGCTTTAACCAGTGCGTCGGCCGCATCCGCTTCGCGGGGTTCTACGATCCCGACCTGGGCCCGAACGCGGCGGAGAACCTGGCGAAAAACGTCAACCAACTGGTCGACGTTTGGGGGGTCGCGCTGCGCTTGCACCCCGAGTTCGGCACGGCGCCGAACCTCTTCTACATCCCACCGCTGAGCCCACCCGGGTTTCGGCGAAATGGCCGGCTGGTACCCAATAGCCAGCGTATTCCGATCAAGTTGCTGGCGAAAATGTTCGGCGACGACGCGAACCAGACACTTCGCCAACGCATGAGGAGGATCAAAGAGATCTTCAGGATCTTGGAGACTGAGCGGGCCAAGGTGGCGAACGGCGGATCATCCGCGCTGGTAGACATCCTCGTGGCACGCGAAGAGTCCGATCGGCTGCAACTGTACTTGGGATAACGGAGGGGTAAACCATGAAAAGAGTCTCTATGAAGATCGCAAAGGCGCTGACACTGAGCCTGGTCCTCCCAGCCCTGCTCATACCTACGACAGGCAGTGGTTTCCCGACCGATACGGATACCTATCAGGTCAACGCCGTGCGTGTGGGGAGCTTTACTTTTGCCGATCCCACTGGGCCGGCGAATAACCCGTCACACCCGGATTGGACATCGGCGACGGCGACCGACGTGCCGCTGGAGTATATTGTTTTCGCCAGCGCGAATGCCAAGGACTCGTTCGATGACTGGGCCAAGGTAAATCCTGAAGCGGTACGGCACCTGTCCATCAAATCGATTCACGACGGCGGGGAGATACTCTTCCGGGTGGAATTTGAGGATGAGACGTTCGACGAGAACGCGAGGGATGTGCCGCGTTTCTTCGATGCCCTCGCGCTCATGATTCCCTACCCGGAATCCGACTATCCAGGCTGTGTCCCCGGTGAGACGAGTGAGCCCATGATCCACATGGGGATGCGCTGCGATGGGCGTGATGAGCATGGTCTTCTGCCCGGCGAGCCAGGCTTCGATTTTGCCAGGTGCTGCCCAGTGAATCTCCATTTCTGGCGGCCTGATAAGGTCGAGGTCGAGAACATCGTCACCAATGGCGCAGGCACCACCCTGGAAACCGATGAAACCGATGACCCGACCCTGTTTCATGCCGCCCAGGAGTGGAGCAACGACCGGTGGACGGTGATCATGGGGCGGGCCATGGTTGGCCCGCCTAACCCTGACCCGGCTCACCCCGACGCCACCGACGTCGGGCCTGGCGGATACATGGTCACTCTTGAGGCGGGTGGAACCTATGCAACGGTTTGGGCAAACTGGGACGGTGACAGGGACGAGCGAAACGGCAGTAAGTTCATCGGATTGTTCGGCACCCTGATCATTGCACCATGACCCAGGACTGACTGCCTGGCACGTTATCGCAGGTACGAGAGCGTCCGGCTGCAAGCCAGCCGGACGCTTATACTCAACCTGAAGTCAGACGGAAAGAGGAATAAAAATGAGTGACCTGCCAACATCACCCATGATGACTGCCGACCCAACCGTCAGGAGTGCGGTTTACAGCTTGTTGTCTCAATCATTCAGGTATCCGACACCTGAGCTTTTTGCACGGTATCAGAACGGGGATTTCCTGTCAGAGCTCTGGGACAAACTGTCCCTGCTCCCGCACCTCCAGAGCCTGGTGGACGAACAGGCGGGTCACAAGGACAAGGTTCAGCGCGACCTGGAGAAGGTTCGAATCGAGGATTTTCAGGCGGCCTATACGGGAACCTTCGATGTCGGTGCCCCGGAGCCTCCCTGCCCTCCCTATGAAGGCATCTATCTGAAGGGCGTCGAGAGAACAGGGCACATGATCCGGCTAAGCGAGTTTTACAAACACTTTGGCCTGAAGGTGAACCCGGAGGAGGGCAAGCGGGAGCTCCCGGACCACCTCTGTGTGGAGTTGCAGTTTCTCCACTTCCTTGCGTTCAAGGAGGCACAGGCCCGGGACGAGCAGGAAGGAGAGCTTCTGCACGGCTACCTCCTCGCCCAGCGAGACTTTCTAGAGCGCCACCTCGTCGGGTGGCTACCGGCGTTCGGCGCTCGGCTGGAGGCAAGCTGCCCGACTCCATTCTACATCTGGCTGGGCAAGCTGTTGACGCAGATAGCGCCCCTGGAGCTCGACTACCTGAACGGCAGCCTCGAGGAAACGCCTCCGGCGGATGCGGTGTCGTGAATACTTCACCGGCCAAGCCGGTGGCTTTCGGCTTCGGCTACCAGCCGGATTGATCACCGCCAAGGTCTGTTCTTACGACAACCTGTACGTTCGTACCACCAACGCCAAGAAATACCTGCTTGATTCACTCAGATAGTTGTTCGATACTCCCCATTGGGAACACCCGCCGAGCGTACGCTTAGAAAAAAAGACAAGAGTACGGGGGTTTTTCTAAATCTAAATATAATAATTTTATAATACAACAGGCTGCTCGCAGCCGCGTGTCAGGCGCGCCAGCTAGTGCCAGCCAGATCCTGTCAAGGGGAGGATCATGGATACCATAACGGAACTGCGTCCGCGGCGTAGCCAAGCGCCGTCACGCGAGATGGTAATCGGGTTGTTGGATGCCTGCACCAAGGTTCGCAAAGGGAGGCGGCCGGCGGAATGGTCACAACTAGATCAGAACGCCAGCGCCTGCTTGGAAGCAACATATCGTATTGATGCCGACTTGCTCGACCGGCCCATGACGGTGAAGGAATATGCTCGCCTGATCGATCGGGTCGCTTGTGGTGGCTGTGCGAAATCCGGCGTCCTGTCCGCAGGGAATGGCGCGGTGCGACTGGTGAACACCGAGTGTCCCCTGACCGACTACCAGGAACTGCTCGACTCCGGCCTGTGCGAAATCGGCTTCAAAATACTCGGTAACATCGCGGCTCGCAATTTCGGTTACGCCAAGGTCGCGATCAACAGACACTGCAAGGGGATTGCCCGGCACTGCGAGCTGGCGATCTACCTGGACCGGGATACCGCACGCAATCGCCCGGGTGTCGAATACTGCGATATCTCCGAATCCGGATTCAGGGGTGCTCCTGGGGGGCAGGGTACGCATGAGCAATTGCCTCAGCTCGTGGCTTGTTCGGCGGCTATCAAGCGCCTCCTGGTTGCCATCGATATCGTTGCTCCTACGCCCGCCACCGTGCTCGTCACCGGTGAGACAGGTGTCGGCAAAGAGCTGGTAGCCAGACGGCTGCACGCTCTCAGTGGTCGCGCCGAGGAAGATTTCGTCGCAGTCAACTGTGGGGCCATTCCCGAGGAGTTGGTGGACAGTACCTTGTTCGGTCACGAGAAAGGGGCCTTCACCGGCGCCTTTCAAAGGCGCGCAGGTTATTTTGAGCGTGCGCAAGACGGCACGCTCTTTCTCGATGAGATCGACTCGCTCACCCCATCGGCCCAAGGGCGCCTGCTACGCGTGCTGCAAGAAGGCAAATACGAGCGCGTCGGTGGAACCCAAGTGTTGCGAACGAATGCCCGCATCATCGCTGCTACCAATAAGTCGCTTTGCGAAGCGGTGCGGCGAGGTGAGTTCCGGAATGACCTCTTGTTTCGTATCAATGTCGTCAACCTTCATATCCCACCGTTGCGCGAGAGCCCTGGGGCCATTCCGCGGTTGGTAGAGCACATCCTTGGGAAACTGCGGATGCGGTATGGAAAACCGGTTGTCGCGGTGAGCCCTAATGTCATGCAGCAATTGTGCGCCCACGACTGGCCGGGGAATGTACGGGAACTGGAGAATGTCCTGGAACGAAGCTATCTGTTTGCCAGCGGTGAGATTCTTGAGAATATCGCCCTGAATGTTGAGATCGAAGCGGAAACCGCGTTGGCCGATGTTGCCGAACCGCCCGCCCAGGAATGGCAAGAGTACAAACGCCAGCTTATCGAGCAGGCAGAAATGAGATACCTCGAGCATTCCCTAAGGCGTTACCGCGGTGAT
Organism: Pseudomonadota bacterium; assembly: GCA_034716535.1. Taxonomy (GTDB): domain Bacteria; phylum Pseudomonadota; class Gammaproteobacteria; order Chromatiales; family Chromatiaceae; genus JAYEJW01. The sequence continues at coordinate 7,630 of JAYEJW010000243.1, read as the reverse complement.
GTGAGCGCAATCGCCAATAATATGAGACTCACCAGTCGTTCGATCTACCTCAAACTATCCAAGTACCGACTGGATTTGGGCCAGTACCGCACCTGACGTTACGGACAGCCGCTGTCGTTGCTACGGGTTACTTGGCGGCAATGGCAACCATCGAGATGCACCCCAACGCAGGTGCAAGAGTCGGAGCCCGGTGGAAGCCGTGATGCAACCCGGTCCAGTCAGCCGAACAACCCGTGCAGGTACCACCCCCGCCGGCCCTTGAGCTCCCGGAAGATCCATAGCCGTTCGCCCTTGAGGGTGGTTGCGACGAAGTAGTCTCGCGCCACCTCGTGACCATCCCACCAGCCGGTCTCGATGCGTTCTCTCTCCATGCCGAGATCGAGCTCGCCGTCCCACCAGGGGCGGCGGTTGCGCGTCTGAAGCGGCACCGGCTCCAGCAACAGCCAGAGGGGACGGTCGCGGCGCCGCCCCCCACCTGAGCCCACTTCCCCAGGCGAACACCAGCACCAGGCCCGCTCCGGGCGGTGGTCCGCCACCAGTGCGAGCCCGCGCACGGCATCCTGACCCAGCCGCGCCCGCAAGCGGTCGAGCAGGCGGGCATCGGGGGTACGCGGGCGCTCGAGCTCCGGAAACAGCTGCAGGGTGGCCGGAGGCAGAGGCTGCAGGTCACGGACATCCAGGCTCAGGGCGCGCACCGGCGCCGGCAACTGCAATCGGTCCAGGCGTTCCCGCAGCAGATCCAGCCAGCGGCTTGGGTCCCGCTCGGGTCGGGCGGCGCCGAGGGTGAGCCGGGTGTCCTCTTCCTCCTCATGGTGGAAGCGCCACTCCAACCGCTGTACTCCGCCCTGACGGCTCAGCAGAAATCCCGCAAGCTCGTCGATCAGGCGCCGACAGGCGAACACCAGGGCGCCGGACTCAGGCACCTCCATTGGCAGCTCAAGACGGCCCCGATAGCGGGCCGGCGGCTCGAAGCGGGGGCGCGGATCCGGCGCCTCCCCCAACAGCCGCTCTAATTGGTGGATGCGCTCCACCCCCAGACGCTCGGCGAGTCCGGCCCGCGGCAGGCGCAGTAGATCCTCCATCCGGCGCAACCCCATGCGCCACAGGTCCGCGAGCTCCCGCTCGTCGAGGCCGAGGGCGGCCAGCGGCAGCCGGGCCAGGGCCGCGCGTAGGGCGTCGGCACCGGGAATCACGCCGGCCTGACCGCAGGCGGCCAACGCCAGTGCCCCAGCCGGCGTGAGCGCCAGGCAGCAGCAGGCCCGATAGCCCAATCCCTTCACCCCTGAGGATATCTGCTCCAGCAGGGCCTGCGCCCCCCCGAACAAGCGCAGGCTATGTGCAACTTCCAGCACCAGGGCCTGGGGGGGCTCCAGACTGACCTCCGGGGTGAACCGGCCGCACCAGAGAGCGAGTCGCTCCAGGGCGGCGCGCTCCGCCTGGGGCTTTCTCGGCAGGACGCGCAAGTCGGCGGCCAGGGCCAAGGCGCCCCCCACCGGAAGGCCGGGACGGATACCACGTTCCGAGGCCGGCTTGTTGCACAGGAGGATCTGCTCGGCCTTCCGCCGTTGGCTCACCGCCAGGGGCGTTTCTGTCTCCAGGGCCCGGGTGTAGATCTCCAGGGGCAGGGCGGGCAAATGGATGGCGAGCCAGCGCACGGGGCGAGTACATTCATCGAGGTGGGTAGCTATAGCCGCCCGAACCGAAGCGTCGGTTCTTGTGGGAGCGCCCGGGCATCGCGGTGCGCAGCCCCCCTCCCACAGAGACTCCTCACTTCCAATCACCTTCATCGTTCACGCAGGAGCGTCGAAACGACCGGGGCGGCAGAATCGCACTCGGCAGGACGTCGGGTTCGGCCCAAAGGGGCAGTTCCAGGGTCGCGCCGGCACGAGCGCCACGCTGCTTGAGCACCGTCACCTCGACACCGGCGATCGAAGGCCGCACCTGAAGGCGCAGAGCCGCCGGGGAGTGTTGCCGAACCGCCGCCTCGCCGCGAAACAGCAAGGCCATGGCATTGCCCGCCTCCGCCGCCAACTGGAGCCGGCGCAGCGCCGCGCTCTCCCAGCGCCCGCCCCAGGCGAGCACCGCGCTGCAGGCCCCGGAACGCAGGCCCTGCTCGGCGGCCCAAGCGGCCTCCTTGCCCGCCTCCACCACCGCCAGCCGACTCAGATCAACCCCCGCGGCAAACAGGGTCGGCGCATAGGGAATCCAGGGCGGATCGACCAGCAGCAGCCAGCGGGCCTGCCCGCTCAGCCGTACCAGGGCCGGCTGCACGAGGGCGAACGCACCGCCGGGGCGGTTATCCAGGATCTCGCTCAGGGCACCTGGCGGCCAGCCCCGCCAGGGCAGAATGGCATCCAGGGCGGCGAAGCCCGTGGATACCCCGGGCGGAGTGGCGGCGGAAACCGTCCTGCCCCGCCACAGATCCTGGCGCTGATCGAGGAGCTCTTCGAGGCTCATGGGCCTGTTCGGAAAACCCTGCGATACGCGGCGCGACAGAGGGGACTTGGAGGTGCCAGCAGTTGGCGCTGGTGTGTTCCCCTCTCGTCTTGCCGAGTGAGCGGACGCGTGCCGGGACAAATCGCCCGGACGGCGATTTGAGGCTTTTCGGGGCGCCCCGCGTAGGGCGCAATAGCGGAGCGTGTTGCGCCGCATGGGGCTGGCTTGTCGCACCTTTTCGCGGCCGAACCGGGCGGTTGCGTTCTGGTCGGCCACGCGCAGCGGCCACGAGTTACTTTCTTTGTCCGTACAAAGAAAGTGACTCGCCTCGTCGTGGGGAGGTCGCCATTGGCTGTTTTCTCGATACGAGGCGAAGACATGCGGTGATCTTTCGGTTCGTTAGTCATTTCGTCCGGCGCAATACGCTTCGCTATTGCGCCCTACCGTCCCATCACAACCGCCTCGGCATCTCCAACCCGGTTCGCAACACCCCTACCCCCAGCCCCTCGATCACCAGGTCCTGCACCCGCAGGTCCACCTGGATGGGCTCGAAGGCCGGGTTCTCCGGCAATAGCTGCACCCGATGACGCCACCGGCCATGGCGGCGGAAGCGCTTGACCGTGACCTCGTCCTCCAGCCGCGCCACCACGATCTGACCGTTTTGGGCCTCCTGGATGCGGTGCACCGCCAGCAAGTCGCCGTCGAGGATGCCCGCGTCCCGCATGCTGCTGCCGCGCACCCGCAGCAGGTAATGAGCGCGGGGCCGAAACAGGCCGGGATCGAGCCGGTGATGGTCCTCGATGTGCTCCTCGGCCAGAATGGGGCTGCCGGCGGCCACCCTTCCGACCACCGGCAAGAAGAATTCATCCTCCGCAGCCTCGAGCAGGCGGATGCCCCGGGAGGTCCCCCGCTGCAGCTCGATCACCCCCCGCCGCGCCAGGGCTCGCAGGTGCTCCTCGGCGGCATTGGCCGAGCGGAAGCCGAGCGTTTGGGCAATCTCCGCCCGCGTAGGGGGAAAGCCGGTGTCATGGATGTGGCGACGGATGAGCTCCAAGATCTGGCGCTGGCGGGGCGTGAGCTCGCGGGTCATGGCTGTTTCCCTCTAGTACCTCGACCATGACTGTAATTTTATACAGTAATCTAGTTCTTGCAAGGCGCTTGGCGCAAGCGCGCCGCGACCCTATCCTTACCAACCCTATGAACCAGGATAAACGACGCCGCATCTTCGAACGGCTGCGGGCCACCAACCCGACACCCACCACCGAGCTCGTGTACACCACCCCCTTCGAGCTGCTCGTCGCGGTCATCCTCTCCGCCCAGGCCACGGACAAGGGGGTAAACAAGGCCACCGCACGGCTGTTTCCGATCGCCAACACCCCCGCGGCCATCCTCTCCCTGGGAGAGGATGGACTGAAGCACCACATCCGCACCATCGGGCTTTTCAACAGCAAGGCGAGGAACATCATCAAGACCTGTCGCATCCTTGTCGAAGAGCACCAGGGCCGGGTGCCGGCGGACCGAAAGGCCTTGGAGGCCCTACCCGGCGTCGGCCGCAAGACGGCCAACGTGGTCCTCAACACGGCCTTCGGCCAGCCCACCATGGCGGTCGATACCCATATCTTCAGGGTCGCCAACCGCACCGGCATCGCGCCCGGAAAGACGCCCCTGGCGGTCGAGAAGAGGCTGCTGCGTTTCGTGCCGAAGGAGTTCCTGCAGGACGCCCACCACTGGCTGATCCTGCACGGCCGTTACGTCTGCACCGCTCGCCGCCCGCGTTGCCCGGAGTGCATCATCCGAGACCTATGCGAATACAGGGAGAAGCCCCCCGAACCGAGAGCGGCCGAGACTTGAAACCGTCCAAGCGCCGCCCTTTTCGTCCTTCACAGGCCCGATTCACTCGAGAGCTTGAAAGAATCCGTGCGCATCTCCGGTCTGAATCGACGCCTGTTGCCGTCCTAGAGCTGACCACTGCAATAGGGGAGTGTCGAGTCCGGGCATGCATTAGTGATTCGCATTTGCAAGTCGCCTTGCTCTCGACTATTTTCAATCGCGGGAACCGCACCTAGAGCCCAAGAAGGCTTTTTCGGCAACCCGGTGGCGGGAACCCGTACAGCGCATATCCAACGACCAAAGAGGATCAGAAATCTCATGAACCCACAGAAGAAGCTGACCGGAGCCGCCATTGCCGCCGCAGCCGCGGGCCTATTCATGGCGGGAGCCGCTTACACCGGCGTAGCCTCAGCGGCATCGGAGGAAGCCAAGGTCCACTGTTACGGCGTCAACGCCTGCAAGGGCACGGGGGCCTGCAAAACGGCGGACAACGCCTGCGGAGGCCAGAACAGCTGTAAGGGCAAAGGCTGGGTCGAGATGACGAAGGAGGAGTGTGACGAGAAGGGCGGCGAGGTCAAGTAAGGCCAGCCCCTGGCGGCCAGGGGACCGTTTCGGTCCCTGGCCGGGATCATGCGGTTGCCACAGGGAGATAGGCGCTTACGTGCGGGTCACTCGAGAGTCCCGCCAACGATTGAAAAGCCTTGACCGCTTCAAGGCTGCCCCACAAGCGATATTATCCCCCCAATTCACCCACATTTCTCCGGTACGCTGAATGCACACGACGGGAAAGCGCCTGCCCTATCTCGGCTTCGGTCTTGGTCTGAGAAAAGAGCACTATCAGACCATCCTCGACGAGAAGCCGTCGGTCGACTGGTTCGAGGCACTCAGCGAAAACTATCTGGTGCCGGGCGGCAAGCCCCTGTACTACCTGGAGCGCATCCGGGAACAGTATCCTCTGGTTCTGCACGGCGTGTCTCTGAACATCGGGAGCGCCGATTCCCTGGACAAGAGCTATCTCAACGAGCTCAAGGCCCTGGCGCATCGCGTCGAGCCCCAGTGGGTGTCGGACCACCTGTGCTGGACCGGGCTCGACGGCATCAACGCCCACGATCTCTTGCCCCTGCCCTACACGGAAGAGGCGGTGCGCCATGTAGCGGAGCGCGTAAACCAGGTCCAGGAGTGGCTGGGGCGGCGCATCCTATTGGAGAACGTCTCCAGCTATCTCGGCTACCGCGACTCGCGGATGACCGAATGGGAGTTCCTCGCGGCCGTAGCGGAAGCGGCCGATTGCCTGATCCTGCTGGACATCAACAACATCCACGTCAGCGCCGTCAACCACGGCTTCGATCCCGAGGCGTACCTGGACGGCGTGCCCCCGGAGCGGGTGCAGCAGTTCCACCTGGCGGGCCATACGGACTATGGCAGCCACATCATCGACACCCATGACGCGGCGATCATCGAGCCGGTCTGGGCCCTGTATGAAAAGGCGGTGCGGCGCTTCGGCGATGTCTCCTGCATGATCGAGCGCGACGACAACATACCGCCGCTTGAGACCCTGCTGGATGAGCTGCAGCGGGCCAGGCGTATCGCGGAACCGGTTCGGGAGGCGGCGGAGCTTGTCTGATCTGCGCCGCTTGCAGGGCGACTTTCTCGACGCGCTGCTGCGCGGCGGCGAATCGTTCCAGGCGCGCATCGTCGACGCGGGACCGTTGGATGCGGGGCAGCGCCTCGGCATCTACAGCAACGCCTACCGGGCACGCCTGATCGACGCCCTGTCCGATGCCTATCCGTCGCTCCACACGCTGCTCGGCGACGAGGGCTTCCAGACGCTGGGGATGGCGTATATCGACGCCCGGCCCTCGCACCACTTCTCCATCCGCTGGTTCGGAGACGGCTTGAGCGCTTACCTGGCCAAATCACTCGATTATGCGGACATACCCGTCCTGGCGGAGATGGCCGCCTTCGAATGGGCCCTGCGGGACGCTTTCGACGCCGCAGACAGGCCGACGATCGGTCGCGAAGACCTGCAGCGGATCGGGCCCGACGACTGGGCCGACGTCAGCTTTCGGCTACATCCATCGGTGCGGCGACTGAACCTGTCGTGGAACGTCCCCCAGCTCTGGAACGCCATCGACCAGGGCGCGCGGCCCATCAAGCCTGAAAAAAACGACTACCCCATCGGTTGGGCCATCTGGCGCCGCGGCCTGCAGACCTTTTTCCGCTCGCTGGACGTGGACGAGGCCTGGGCCTTGGACATCGCCGGGGAAGGAAAATGCTTCGGAGACATCTGCGCCGGGCTCCCCGAGTGGGTGGACGAGCTCAATGCGCCCCAGCGGGCCGCCGGACTCATCGCCCGTTGGGTGGAAGACGCCCTGATCTCGGAGATCCGCTCCGGCGCTTGACAGACCCCATCTCAAGACCGTGTTCACCCAAGACCGCGACTCGATGCGCAGGTATTTCCTGGAGGCCTGGCGCAAGGCCCGCGCCGGCGAGCCGTTGGATCCGCTCGAGCAGCAGCTCGCGGTCGTGATCCGCGAGCACCCGGAGTATCACGCCCTGCTGGAAGACCCCGACGCGGCTGTCGGCCGCGAATTCCCGCCTGAAGGCGGGCAGGGCAATCCTTTCCTCCACCTGAGCCTGCACATCGCCATCCTCGAGCAGGTGAGCACCGACCGACCGGCGGGCGTACGCGCGTTATACCAAACGCTCGTCGGCCGCTTCGGTAGCCCCCACGAAGCGGAGCACGAAGTCATGGAGTGCTTGGCCGAGAGCCTGTGGGAGGCGCAACGGGCGGGGCAACCACCGGACGAGAAGGCTTATCTCGAGCACATCCGGCGGCTGGCCGGGACAGGGCGCAGCCGCCCCTGAACCGGGAAAGCCACAGCGGTGGAGCAAGGCAACCCCGGCGCGGCGAAAGAGAATCCCGTTCTCGGGGGTCTTATGGGGTGACGGCAGGGGCAGCATGGAAAAGTCCGAGTTGAAGATCCGGCGCCTTGTGTTGTCAAATAAAATACTTAGCGTAATGGTCGGTATTTGTTACGGAACCCTTACCGAGCAAACCACCGATCAAACCTGCAATCCTCCCAAGGAGATAACCATGTCCAAGAACACCTGCATCAAGCCCGTCGCCGCCGTCGTTGGCGCTGCCCTGGTTGGTAGCCTGTCCGCGTTCAACCTGGCCAGCGCCGCCGAGAACCCGTTCGGCACCACGCAGCTCGAGAGCGGCTACATGCAGCTCGCCGAAGCCGAAGGCAAGTGCGGTGAAGGCAAATGCGGCGGCGACAAGGCCGCCAAAGAGGGCAAGTGCGGCGAGGGCAAGTGCGGCGGCGACAAGGGCGCCAAAGAAGGAAAGTGCGGCGAGGGT
>JAYEJW010000242.1:0-12500 GCA_034716535.1 Pseudomonadota bacterium | reverse complement strand
TTTGTATCTTATTGATTATTGGATAATAGCTATTTTTGGGAACTGGAAAATCAGCCCGTTTTCCGGGAAATTCGGCCTGGAACTGACAAAGATGGGCCAGGAGCTCGGCCTGGAACAGACAGCTGGCGGCAAGCAGTGCGATCCCGGCCGCTATAGGGGGGCGCGAGTGCGAGGGGCCTCTGGTGCCTCTGGTGCGCATCTCGACCTCAGGGGGTGTCGAGCTGATCGAGGATGTTGCGCGCCACCCGGCGCTGGTCGTCGTCGCCCTCCGCCAGGACCTCGTAGAGCAAGCGGCGCACCGCGGCCTCGTCCTCCTCGCGATCACGCAGCTCTTTGACGCGCTCAAGCTTTTCCTCCACCGGATCCGGCAGGTCCTCGTCCGGGGGCTCGACATCCTCGTCGGCCTCGATGGCGTCCAGCTCGGCCTCCATCTCTTCCTCGGTCATGGGCGCGAACCGCTCCCCGTCGAAGGGATCGCCACCCGAGATATCACGGCCGACGACCCCTCCACCGCCGCCCTTCGGATTCCCCTCGTTTCCGCTGGGGGAAGAGGCCGACGGGCCGGCGGTCTCGGTGCTCAACCCCTCGCCGGGGGGCGAGGAAGCGGCCCCGCCACCTGCGGCGGCGGCCGAAAGGACGCTGGACCCCTCCGCGGCATCCCGCGCCTGGCTGGCCTCTTCCTTGCGCCGCTGGAAGAAACGGGAGAAAAAGATTCCGAGCTCGAACAGGATCCACATGGGGAATGCCAGGAGGGTCTGGGAGATCACGTCCGGAGGCGTCAACAGCATCCCCGCCACGAAGACTCCCACGATCACGTAGGGGCGCTTTCTGCCTAGGCTCTCTGGGGTGGTGATGCCGACGGACACCAGCAGGATGGTGGCGATGGGGATCTCGAAGGCGATGCCGAAGGCGAAGAAGAGGGTGAGGACGAAATCCAGGTAGTGGGAGATATCCGTCATCACCGCAACCCCATCGGGGGCCGTACCGGTCAGGAAGGCGAACACCAACGGAAACACGACGTAGTAGGCGAAGGCCATTCCCAGGTAGAAGAGCAGGATGCTGGAGACGAGAAGCGGCACGGCGAGCCGCTTCTCGTGCTGATACAGCCCCGGCGCAACGAATCCCCAGAACTGGTACAGCAGATAGGGCATGGACAGGAAGACAGCGGAAACCAGGGCCAGCTTGAACGGCGTGAGGAAGGGGGACGCCACCTGGGTGGCGATCATGCTGGTCCCTTCGGGCAGTTGGGCCATCAGAGGAGCGGCCACGTAACTGTAGATGTCGTTGGCGAAGGGGAACAGCACAAGGAACACGAGCAGCACGGCGATCACCATGCGCATCAGGCGGTCCCGTAGCTCCACCAAATGGGAGACGAAGGGTTGCTCCGGACCGGGTTCTTCGTGGTTCGCCGGCGAGGACATCGCGCGTTCGGGTACCTAATCGAGTGGGTTGGTGGATCGTCCGCGGGAGCGCGGCGAAGGCGGGATGCTCAGCATCGGTTCGCAGCACGCACGGCTATCGGGTGAGAGGATCCATCCGCCTCGCCGGGCCCGTTCCCGGCTTGCGCGCACGATAGGAGCTGATTACTCAGCCCTGGAGTCCTGTCTTGCAGGCGTCCCTGTCCCGCCTGGAGGCGCGTGCGGCTTGGGCGCGTCCGGTTTCTGCTGCTCTTCCTTCTGATGCTCTGTGGGCTCCTCGAGGATCGTCTCCAAGGGATTGTTCTTGGCCTGCTTGTCCAGGATTTCCTTGAGCTCGTCCGCTTTCATCTCGCGGTCGATCTCCGCCTTGACCGAGCTCAACATACGGCGGCCTCGCCCGATCCATAGGCCCGCGGTCCGTGCCAGGCGCGGCAACCGCTCCGGCCCCACAACCAGCAGCGCCACCAGCCCGATGAGGGCGAGCTCCCAGAAGCCGACATCAAACATGAACGAAACCTAGCGCATGGCTCTGCCGCGGGGATGAGCAATCAGACCTTCTCTTTCTCTTTATCCTTGAGCGTCGCCCCTGCCTCGGCGGCATCCTCGCCTTCGGCCACCCGCTTGGCCGAAGTCTCCTCCAGCTTCTTCGGCTCGGCGTCTTCCTTCTTCTCGGACTCGCCCTCGGTCATGGCACTGCGGAAGCCCTTGACCGCGTTGCCCAGGTCCGATCCGATGCTTTTCAGCCGCTTGGTGCCGAAGAGCAGCAATACAATCACCAGTATGATCAATAGCTGCCAGATACTGATGCCACCCATACCCATGGTTTCCTCCGACGCCGTTCCAGTGGACGGCCGTAAAGTCTATCGAATCTGTATTACGCGCCCCGCAGGTGGGGCGCCATGGTCGGTTACGCGGCCTTGCGGTTTTCCGAAAGACCCGGGACCGAACGCGAATCGGGGATAATAACCCAAGAGCCACGAACCGTGCAGGTTCCGCCTCACTCCGGGCGGCGTGCCTTCTCCTCGAGTCCGGAGAGCCCGAAACGCCGGTCCAGCTCCGCCAGCACGGCGTCGGGGCCGAGGCCCTGGTGGGCCAAAAGAACCAGACTGTGGAACCAGAGATCGGCCACCTCGTAGACGATCTTGTCCGCCGCCCCATCCTTGGCCGCCATCACCGTCTCGGTCGCCTCCTCGCCGATCTTCTTGAGGATGGCGTCCAGCCCCTTGGCATAGAGCTTTGCCACGTAGGATGAGTCGGGGTCTGCCTGCTTACGCTCCTCCAGAACTTGAGACAGGCGTTCCAGGACGTCGTTCATGAGCTACAGCTCCTTTCACGGGATCGTCGCGCCGCGGCCCCTCCGAAGAACTACCGCGACGCACCGCCGGGCTCATGCCTGGCCGTAAATCGCTTCGGGGTCCTTGAGGACCGGCTCCACCTCCGTCCATTCCCCGTTCTCGAGCTCGCGGAAGAAGCAATTGTGACGACCGGTGTGGCAGGCGATGCCACCCTTCTGCTCCACCTCCAGCAGGACCACGTCCCCGTCGCAGTCGAGCCGCATGGCGTGGACCAGCTGCTGGTGGCCGGAGGACTCCCCCTTGTGCCAGAGCTTCTGCCGCGACCTGGACCAGTAGACCGCGTGACCGGTCTCACGGGTAAGCCCCAAGGCCTCCCGGTTCATCCATGCCATCATTAGGATCTTGCCGGTCCCCGTCTCCTGGGCGATCGCGGGCACGAGACCCTTATCGTCCCACTTGATAGCATCGAGCCAATTCTCAGTCAAAGCGATTCACTCCGCATGTTGGGTCATTGCTGATCCCCGAGGCCATCGGCCACCCGCTGACCCTCGCCGAAGTCCAGCGTGCCCTCGTAGATGGCGCGCCCGGTGATGGCGCCCATGATGCCGCTGTCCGCCACCGCGCAGAGGGCACGTACGTCATCCAGATTGGTAATGCCGCCGGAAGCGACCACCGGGATGCGGACGGCTTCGGCCAGCGCGCGGGTTGCCTCGACATTGGGACCGCTCAGCATGCCGTCACGGCCGATGTCCGTGTAGACGATGGCCGTTACTCCGTCCGCCTCGAAGCGCCTGGCGAGGTCTTCCACCCGATGCTCGGTGATCTCCGCCCAGCCCTTGATGGCAACCTGCCCGTCCTTCGCGTCCAGACCCACGATCACGTGACCCGGAAAGGCCTTGCAGGCGCGGGCCACGAAGGCGGGCTCCTTGACCGCCTGGGTGCCGACGATCGCGTAGGTCACGCCGGCCCTCAGATAGGCATCGATGGTGGCCTCGTCGCGAATGCCGCCCCCGACCTGGATCGGCAGATCCGGGTAGGCCGCGGCGATGGCGCGGATCGCCCCGCCGTTCACCGGCTCCCCGGCAAAGGCGCCGTTGAGGTCCACCAGGTGGAGACGTCGTGCGCCTTCCGACACCCAACGGCCGGCCATCTGAACCGGATCGTCGGAGAAGACGGTCTCATCGTCCATGCGGCCCTGGCGCAAACGCACACAGCGACCGTCCTTGAGATCGATGGCGGGGATCAGCAGCACCGGGAGTTCACCTCTGTCGGGTCGAATGCAGGCTCACAGCGCGCCTTTGGTCGAAGGCGTCACACCGGCCATGCGCGGATCGGGCTCCAGCGCCATGCGAAGGGCTCGGCCGAAGGCCTTGAACAGCGTCTCCGCCTGATGGTGGGCGTTCTGGCCGCGCAGGTTGTCCAGGTGCAGCGTCACGGCCGCATGGTTGACGAACCCCTGAAAGAACTCGTGGAACAGATCGACATCGAAGGCTCCGATCATGGCGCGCGTGAAGTCGACCCGGAACTCCAATCCGGGACGGCCCGAGAGGTCGATCACCACCCTGGACAGGGCCTCGTCCAGCGGCACGTAAGCGTGGCCGTAACGGCGGATGCCCTTCTTGTCGCCGACCGCCTCGGCAAGGGCCTGGCCCAGGGTGATGCCGATGTCCTCCACCGTGTGGTGGCCATCGACGTGCAGGTCGCCCTCGGCCTCGATCCCGATGTCGATGAGGCCGTGGCGGGCTACCTGGTCCAGCATGTGCTCGAGGAAGGGTACCCCGGTCTTGAAGCTGGAGCGGCCGCTGCCGTCCAGATCGATGCTGACCCGGATACGGGTCTCCAGGGTGTTACGCTCAACCTGCGCGGTGCGATGCGTCGTCTGCTGTTCCACGAAACTCAGTCGTTGCCCGTGCTGTTCACTGGTAATCCTTATTAAACCACAGAGGAACGGGGACACGGAGAGTTAAGCTCAGAGACGGCGGCTGGGCTTCCGGGCCCGTGCGCTGGATCAGGACGCATCAGGTCTCCAGCCAGAAGGTGACGGGGCCGTCGTTGACCAGGCTCACCTGCATATCGGCGCCAAAGCGCCCCGTCTGGACCTGCGGGTGCGTGGAGCGGGCCTCCCTGACCAGATAGTCGAACAGCCGCCCGCCCTCCTGCGGGGGCGCCGCGCTCGTGAAGCTCGCCCGCGTCCCCTTCCTCGTATCCGCAGCCAGGGTGAACTGCGGAACCAGGAGCAGACCGCCACCGATGTCAGCCAGGCTCCGGTTCATTCGGTCCGCATCGTCCGGGAAGACACGATAGCCCAGCAGCCGTTCCAGCAGCCGCCGTGCCTTCGACTCGTCGTCGGCCTTCTGCACCCCCACAAGCACGAGAAGCCCGGGGCCGATGGCTCCCACCGTCTCCCCCGCCACGTCGACGCGCGCCTCGCGCACCCGTTGAAGAAGCCCGATCATCCTGGAAGCGGCAGGCGGTCAATTGCCGTTTCTAGGATCATGCAAGCTCGCGCGCGAAGCGGTCCGTGGCCGCCACCAAAGCGCGGCGGATGCCGGGCTCGAAGGCGGAGTGACCCGCGTCGGGGATGATCTCGAGCTGGGCCGCCGGCCAGGCACGATGCAGCTCCCAGGCGGAACGCATGGGGCAGATCAGGTCGTAACGGCCCTGCACGATGACGCCCGGGATCTGGGCGATTCGGTGGGCATCACGCAGCAGTTGCTCGGGCTCGAGAAACGCTCGATTGACGAAATAGTGACACTCGATGCGCGCCAGGCTGAGCGCCACGCGGGATTCGGAGAAGAATGCGCGAACGTCCTCGTTCGGCAGGAGCGTGGCTGTACTCCCCTCCCAAACGGACCAGGCCTTGGCGGCAGCCATCCGGGCGATCTCGTCGTTGCCCGTGAGCCTCCTGTGGAAGGCGGCAAGCAGGTCCGCCCGCTCGTTCTCCGGGATGGGGTTGACGAAATCCATCCACAGATCGGGAAAGACCCAGCTCGCCCCCTCCTGGTAAAACCAATGGATCTCCTGCGGGCGGCACAGGAAAATCCCGCGCACAACCAAGGCGGAAACGCGCCCCGGATGGGTCTGGGCGTAGGCGAGCGCCAAGGTCGACCCCCAGGAACCGCCGAAAACCAGCCAACGCTCGATGCCCAGCTCCCGGCGGATGCGCTCCATGTCCTCAACCAGGTGCCAAGTGCTGTTGTCGCGGAGCTCAGCGTGGGGAGTGGAGCGGCCGCAGCCGCGCTGATCGAACAGCACGATCCGGTAGAGCGCCGGATCGAAGAAACGCCGATGGGTGGGCTCGCATCCCGCCCCGGGTCCGCCGTGCAGGAAAACGGCCGGGATGCCGTCGGGGTTGCCGGACTCTTCAACGTGGAGACTGTGGATGCCGTCCACCGCCATGCGGTGGGTGGCGTAGGGTTCGAGGCGGGGATAGAGATCGGTCCTGGATTGCATCCGTGTGAAGGATACGGGGCGAGGGATACAGCCGCAACGCACCCGTCAGAAATTTCCTACAAGGGCTGCGGAATCGAACGACATTTACCTTGCCGGGCATGTGTCATCATAAAGCTGTCGCCAAGAAGGACAGTTAGGACGACACCCAGCTGCAGGAAGCTTAGCCCCCACGGAACGACTTGCCAACCAAGCCCGGCGACATGGCCCCCGCGCAGGGATTGTGCGGGGGTTTTTTTTGGTTTCCTATTCGAGAAAAACAGTCACCCGGCTAGACTGTCCCCGGCCATCGACCACCGAGAGCGTGGCATAACCGGGGCCGTCCGGTGCCCAATAAGCGGTTCTCGAGAAGGGCTCACGCTCCACCGGGGCGCCGTTGGCGAACCAGGAAAAAGGAGGCGAGCCGTTTCGAACCTTCAGCGCAAGCGCGGCAGTCTTGCCGGAGCTCAATCCCAGATCCACTCGGGCGCCGTCCGGCGGAAAGGCGACTTGCAATCCCGCAAGGGATTCTTCGGACTCGGAGCGCGCACGGCTTACCCGCTTGAGGGGAGGGGGCAGGTCCGCAGATGAGGCGATGAGGACTCCGGGCGGTGCCGGAGGCAGGCGCACAAGGGTCCCAATGCGCGCAAAGGCGTCGATCAGGATTGGCGCAGCCGCATCGATCCCCGCCAGACCCGGAACCGGTGCACCGTCCGGTCGGCCGACCCAGACGCCGATCAGGTGGCGACCGTCGAAGCCGATCGCCCAGGCGTCTCTATATCCGTAGGAAGTACCTGTCTTGAAGGCGAGATCACCCACCGAGGCATTGGCCGGAGTCGGTGCGCCGGCGAGTATCGAGGCGACATACCAGGCGGCGCGCTCATCGAGCACGCGCCGGACAGCCCCCGCTGTCCCGGGGCCGTCCTGGATCTCCCTCAGAGACAGGGACCTACCGCCACGGGCAATTGCCCCGAAGATTTCCACCAGGTCGGTTAGCGTCACCCCCACGCCACCGAGCCCGATCGCGAGTCCCGGCGGGGAGAGGTCCGAAAGAGCGGGCCTCGCGCCGGCACGGCGCATGCGCGACACCAGGCGCGCGGGGCCGACCGCATCCAGGACCTTCACCGCCGGCACGTTCAGCGATAACTGCAGGGCACGCCTCACGGTCACCGTGCCGTGAAACTGGCGATCGAAGTTTCCAGGGACATAACCGGTAAAGCCGGTGGGGCGGTCTTCGATCAGGCTCTCGGGATGCGCGATCCCGGCCTCGAACGCAAGCCCGTAGATAAGGGGCTTCAGAGTGGACCCCGGCGAGCGCACGGCTCGGGTCATGTCAACGAAACCGTCGCGCGAAACGTCGAAGAGATTGGTGGAGCCGACGGAGGCGAGGACCTCGCCACTGCGGTGATCGGCGGCGAGTAGGGCGACCGACACCTTGGGCCCGAGCGCGTCCGCACGCTCGGCGGCAAGACGCTCCATCCGCTCCTGCAAATCCGCATCGATGGTCAGGCGATGGATCGAAAACCCCGGTCGCTCGCGCACTGAGCGCTCCGCCGTATGGGCGGCCAGGATCGGGTAGGACCGCCGGCGGGTCGGGATCCGCTCCCCGCGCGCGGCCGTTTCCTCCGATTCGTCAATAATCCCTGCGCCACGCGCTCGTGCCAGCACCCGGTCCCGGGCCCGGCGCGCGGCATCTACATCCCGATCCGGCCGGCGTGCCTCCGGCGATTGCGGCAGGGCGACCAGGAGGGCGGCCTGCGCCGCCGTCAGGCGCTTCGGCTCCCTGCCGAACCAGGCCAGCGATGCGCCGCGAACGCCCTCGATGTTGCCGCCGTACGGGGCGACGGTCAGATAGGCCGTTAGGATGGCATCCTTGTCTACGCGGCGCTCGAGCGCCAGCGCGGCGAGAACCTGCCGCAGCTTCCCTTGAAGGGAGCGCGTCGACCCGCCTTCCAGGAGCCGCACCAACTGCATGGTGAGCGTGGAGCCTCCGGAGACGATGCGTCCGTTGGCGACTACCTGCGCCGCAGCGCGCAGAAGTGCCCGGATATCGACCCCAGGATGCTCGTGGAACCGCCTGTCTTCGAAGGCCAGAAGCATCGCGATGAGCATCGGGTCCACGTCCGAGAGGGCCACCGGAAGCCGCCAACGGCCGCTGGACACGGCGAAGGGGCGCAAGAGCCGTCCCCCGCGGTCCAGTACGAGCCTGGACGTCTCGACCTGGACATCGGGTGGCACGGTGGCACCCACCAGCGCCTTGAGACCGAACCATCCCGCGGTCGCCATCAGGCCAACACCGAGGAGACCTCCGATCAGGAGGCGTTTCCTGTTCCTCGGTGTCACGGCTGCCGCGGTCCCCGGTCACGTCCGTCGCCAAATCCTTGCGCGTGCAGTCTCAGGCCCCCCGCTGTTGTTCCTAACAGTATTCTGTCACGGACTTCCAAGAATTCTTCACTTCGCCACCGCCTTACGGATGGTAGATGAATCCGAGAAAGTGAGCCCCTTGTAGGTCCGAAATCGACCCATTGCCGTCAGTGGCGCTGGGCTCAGAGGTGCCCGCTTTCGCGAGCTCAGCGGACATTAGCGATCTGGCTCAAGTTGTCCAACAGCAAAGGGAAAACCCCGCACGACGCGATTGCCACGGTAACGATGCGCAAACCACGAAGCCCCCCTTAGATCCTTACCCACTTACGACAGTTCTTCTTGGGTGCGAACTGCTGCTTCGCACCCAAGAAGCGTTGCTACAAAGCTCTAGCTATCTGTTTTTAATCGTTTTATGACCCAAGAAACGCATCCCGCGCGAAGATGGGCGTCCAGTGGACTTCCCATTTGAAAATGTAACTAACTGATTTAGCAAGATTCATTTTCTGGCACAGATGGTGCTGCACATCGTAAACCGGGCGTAGTTTCGTACCCGGATTAACGGCCACGATCAGAAAATGCTGAATAGGAGTGTGCCAATGGCAACGCTTAAAGAACAACTCGAGGCACGAGTTACCGAATATGACCGATGGGCGATTCGCCGCCAATACGGCGCCGACGGCCCGAACATGCGCCGGCTTTGGGTCCTGGCCTGCATGGACGAGCGCCTGCCAGTGGACGAAGCGTTGGGCATTCGCGCCGACACCCCGGTCGGTGGTGGCGACGCGCATCTGTTCCGAAACGCCGGAGGGATCGTAACGGACGACGCTATCCGCTCCGCGATGCTGACCATCAACTTCTTCGGGACCAAAGAAATAATTGTCCTGCAGCACACCGGATGCGGAATGCTTTCGGCCAACGGCAACGACCTGGAGGCGGCGCTGAAGGCCAAAGGCATCGACGTGGACAACGTGCCCATGGACCCTTCGCTTCCGGAGATGGCCCTCCAGCCGGGTGCCTTCGGGAAGTGGATTGGGATGATGGACGACGTGGACGAAACCTGCATCAATTGCGTCGAATATCTCCAGAAGCATCCCCTCATCCCGGATGACATCGTCGTCAGCGGATGGATATGGGAGACAGAGTTCCGCCGCCTCAGGGCCCCGACCACTGACTCAGACGCGCGGGCGCGAACCCAGTATTCGGCCGCCAGTATGGGTGTGCAGGGTTCTCAGCCGCCGCGCTGGAAATAGCGGCAGGTCGGTTTTTCGGGGAACCCCCCGTCCACTTGTCCGAGGCCCGCCGGGGGGCTGGTTGTCCGGCGGGCTTCCGATATTGTCAATCTCCCTACCCAGGAGGAGCCGCAGATGCCAACGTACGACTACCAATGCCTTGAGTGTCAGTTCCAGTTCGAGGCACACCACGCAATTGCCGAGGAGGCCCCCGCGTGCACTTCGTGCGGAGGCCAGGCACGGCGGCGCATTCTATCCCCTCCGGCGGTGCATGGTTTCGTAGCGCGTGGCCGAGACATGGCCGCACGTTCCCTTCCCGAATGCGGAAAGGGTTGCCGCTGCTGCCCTTGACCGAATCCAGTGGCGTCACTCCGAGCCCCGGGCCTTCGGTTGATTCGAGATGGGTTCGGCGCGAGGGAGGCGCTATTGAGCGACGAGCCGAGGAGGAACAAAAAATGACTATACTTCGTCTTACGTTATCGAAAGCAAGGCCCTGGGATCTGGCCGGCATCGGCGCCTCGGCGCTGTGTATCCTGCATTGCGTGGCCACCCCGCTGCTGGTGATCGTGTTGCCCGCGTTGGAGATCTTCGAACGCCAGACGCATGCGGGCTTTGCGCTCAGCATTCTTTGCATAGGCCTGCTGGCGTTCGTTCCAGGTTATCGGCGCCATCGCCGGTGGCAGATTGTGTTTTTGGGCCTGATCGGTTTCGGAATGCTTTCGGCGGGTGTGTTGGTGCCGGAGGGTGGGATGAGCGAGGCAGCGGAAGTCGCCCTGACGGTGCTCGGCGGAACCACGCTCATTACGGCTCACCTGCGCAACGCCTATTTTTGTCTGCTCTGCCGGGCGTGTGGGAGGCAACCGTGCGCCGCAGAGCTCGCTGACGCCGTTGGCGCTTAGGACACGCGGGACGCGGGTTTCCCTGTATTCGGGGCGAGATGTCCGCTCCGTCGCCGCCCGCGCGACAACACGCGACCTACGCGAGGGGTGAGTACACGTGGACAAACATTCGGCGTATGAACTGAGCCCTATTTCCTTCCTCCAAACCTTCGCTGCCCAGAGCTTCCGGGCAGCCAAGCGGCTTGGCTGCGCCGAATGCGAGGATGACCTCAGCTATATCGAGCACATCGGTCTGACAGCAGGACCCTGTTTCGAGGCCGCGTGCCGGCAGCAGATGGGGCTGACCGGGCCTATCGATCTGGATCAGTACACCGACATTATCCTGAAAATCAAGAATCAGATCGGCGGCAACTTTTCCAGGACCTCCAGCGAGCCGGGTATCGTGCGAGTAGTGAATAACCGATGTCCATTCGGTGAGGTTGTAAGAGAAGCACCGGAGCTCTGCCGGATGACTTCGAGTGTATTTGGTGGTATCGCTGCTCGTAACTTCGGCTATGCAAAGGTGGAGTTGCGTCGCCGGATCGCGACCGGGGACGGTGTCTGCGATGTCTGTATCTATACCGATCCCGAAGATTCACGAAGTCTGCCGGGGGACGAGTATCACCATGAACAAGGTAGGTTGATCAGTCATGCGGCCTCCACGGAGCTCCGGGTCCGCGTGGAGGAGAAGATCCAAAAAGTCCGGTGCGTCGGTAGCAAGGACACGGGTGCCTGTGGCACCCGAGGTCCCAAGATTATCGCCGAGAGCGCCGCCATGCGTCGGGCGCTGGAAGCGGTGGAGATCGTGGCACCTACTACCGCCACCGTGCTGATCAGCGGTGAAACAGGCGTCGGTAAGGAGATCGTCGCGCGCGCCGTGCATGCGTTGAGTCCCCGGTGCGGGCGTGAGTTCGTGGCTGTAAACGCAGGAGCCATTGCCGAGAATCTGGTCGAGAGCGCCCTCTTCGGGCATGAGAAAGGGGCCTTCACGGGGGCCTACGATGTTCATCATGGACTGTTCGAGCGAGCCGAACGTGGAACCCTGTTCCTCGATGAGATCGACTGTCTTCCGGTCTCTGCCCAAGCCAAGCTACTGCGGGTGCTGCAGGAAGGCGAGTTCGATCGGGTGGGAGGATACCAAACACTGCGGGCTGACGTAAGGATCATCGCGGCAACCAACCGTAACATTGAGGAGCGAGTCGAGGCTGGGGAGTTTCGTCGCGATCTTTACTATAGGCTCAACGTAGTCCCTATCTCCATACCGCCAATTCGCGAACGGCGCGAGGACGTAAACGCGTTGGTTCATCACCTGTTGCGCGAAATCGCGGCTAAGTACCGCCAGAACCGAAAGGTGCTCGGCGAGCGGGCCTGGAAGCAGGCGAATGGGTATTCCTGGCCAGGAAACGTCCGGGAACTGGAGAACGTACTGGAGCGGTCATTCCTTTTTTCTAACGGACCCATCATCGAGTCAATTCGGTTGAACAGGGAGGAATTGACCGACCACGGCGCCGACCGTGTCTCCGGCGAGTTAAATTTGAGGGAAATGACCAAAAGGGCTGCTATGGATACCGAGAAAGAGCTGATTCGGGCCGCGCTGGAACGCCTGAGCGGAAACGTGAGTGCCGTTGCCCGGCATATCGGGATCAGCCCGAGAGCGGTTCACCAGAAGCTGCGAAAGCATGCCATCGACCCCCAAGAATATCGTAGCTGAAGTTTTGTACTTTTTGGGGCGTTAGAATATTAGCCGCCACCAATAGGCATGCTATATTAGCATTCCATGAATAACCATTGCGCAATGGGTTTCATTAACCGTGATGGCTGGTTTATTCAATTCGAAATCAAGCATTTAATCGCGAATAAGGGCTCAATACGCGGTATAATCAAAGT
>JAYEJW010000241.1:0-12557 GCA_034716535.1 Pseudomonadota bacterium | reverse complement strand
CTCCCAGGCAGGCATCGGGCAGGCCGCGCAAGTACTCCATCGCATCCCCCTCGACGACATCCAAGCCCGCCTCCCGGCACTGCTCGATCGTAACGCGATTGGTATCGAGCCCCTTTCCAGCGAGCCCCTGTTCTCTCAGCAGCTGCAGCCATTCCCCTCGCCCGCACCCCAGATCCAGTACCGCGCTCGTCTTGCTTCCGGCGCCGGCGGAGCGCACAAAGGACAGATAAGGCTCGGAGCGGCGCTTTATCTCTTCACGGGTACCGCGAAATGCGTTCTCGAAGCTTGTGTAAAAGCCGTCCAGCCATCGGTCGCTTTCGCGCGCCGAGGCAACAACCGCTTGATCGTCACTGCGCTTGGCGCGACCTTCTTCAACGGCCTTCAGAAGGACGGATATCTGGCGCTGCTGCGCAAGGATTTCATACTTTCGCTCCGTGAGCTGGCGCCGAAATTCCGCCGCATCGGCCTTGCGCAGGAGGTCGACGGCATCGGTCCGACGCTGCAGCCTCTGGGAAAGCGACGCCAAGTGACGCCGAACCGCCGCTGCATCGGCCCGACTTTGCAGGCTCTCGGCGAGCGCATCCAGATCGCGCTGGACCTCGACGCCATCGCCCTTATCACGCAGATCACGTGCCGACGCCTCTAAGCTGCGCCTGGCCTCCAGTTGCTTCCGTGCCGCTCGAACCTCCATGGCGTCGAGTTTCGCGGCGACTCGGGGCCGCTTGAGAAGGTAACGCCCGAGCGCAAGGATCTGGCCCACCAGGGGAAGACGAAACGCGGTCTCGAGGGCAAACCGCCGCCTGAGTCCGCGTACCAGCACCCGCTTCGATCGGCCTTCTTGCGAATACCCCAATCGGCCGAGGACCTCGACCTTCGAAACTGCCCCCGAACGGAGCAGGTCGAGAAAGTGCCCGCGCCCACCCTCGTCGGGCTCCCTGTGCAGGATGCCCTGGTAGGCGGCCCGAAGAAACGCCTCGTCTTCCAGTGCAAGAAAATCGACCAGATCGTATTCGCCTTTGATTTCGAAATGCCCTGTGTTTGGACTTGTCGGCGAACGCGCGGCCGAATCGTCGGACGGGTCCTTCGGCGCCGGTGAGGAGAGCGCTGCGCCCCTGCTCTTCACCTCCCTGCGGACTTGGCGCATCAACTCATCGACATCCAGGTCGCCGGTCGGGACAGGGTCATGGTCGCGATCAGCTGTCATGGCAAGATCCGCTCTCATCGTAGAAAAAGTTCGACGTCTCGCGCAGCCCGTCCTTTACCCCATCGGCCATACACTTGAGATTCTCCAGGCGAGGCTTCACGAACAAAGAAAAATACAGGAGCTTGAACAGCATACGGGGGAAGTCGATGAGCTTCCAAGCTAGCGGAACGTAAGCCCGCCGATAAAGCAGCAACCGATTTCGCGTCATGAAATACTGCCGAGGGGGACCGTGCAGGATGACCTCATGTCCGACCAGCGGGATTCGCGCCACCCGGTCACCGAGCCGATGGTAGAGAACCGCGCCGGGCACGCCAAACAGACGGAAGCCCGTGGCGCGCGCCCTGAAACACCACTCCAGATCGACGTTATCGATGAACAGGGTCTCATCCATCATTCCAATCTCGTGCAGCGACGAGACCCTGACGAGGCACCCGGAAGTGATCAGAAAGTCCGACTCGATCGGCTCGTCGTCAGCTGACGTCGGAAAGAACTTTCTCAGACCGGCTCGTGTGAACCGCAAAAACGGCAGTGCGCTCGACCGCCGATGGTCGCAAACGGACGCACCAAGCGCTGCGACCTCCACCTGCGTCTTTTCTAACTTGCGAGCCGCATTCAGCAAGCGACTCAGCATCTCCGGACTTGGTCGGCTGTCTTGGTCCAGCAGCAATGCGTACTCAGCCCGCTCCGTCAAAGCACGCTCCAGCCCAAGATTCAGCGCCTTCGCCAAACCCAGATTGGCTTCATTGACGATGACCTTGCAGTTGGCGAAGCGATCCTGGATTTGAGCGATGCCTTGAGAATCCGGGCGAACGTTATTATCGACAAGCAGAACGTTTCGTACTTGCGCACTGAAGGTTTCAAGGAGCTCGGCGAGCCGATGATAAGGATACTCGTACGTGACGATGACGACGAAGACGTTATTGAATCGCATGGAAAACCGTGGCCGTTTGTCTCTACCGCAACGGCTCAGCGGGTCAAGGCATCGAGCCAGCGGTGGGCGCAAACCCGCAAGGAACGGGATTCGCGGACATGGTCCGCCGCGCGCCGAGCCAACTGCGCACGTTGTTCAGGGTCGTCCAGAATATCCCCTAGACACCGATACCAGCTCTCGGGCTCATTGTCGCACAGCAATCCCGTCTCGCCGTCTTCGACGCTGTTCCCATAAGCCGTGCTCGTGGAATAGACGCCCGGAATCCCGAGAAGCGCGTAATCGAGAAACTTGATATCCGACTTGAACTCACTGAACCCGCGGCCTTCCAAAGGCGCAATGCCAAGGTCCCAGCTCAGGGTCTGCGACGCCCAGCCAAAGAACCGCGGATATGCAACGTTGTCGCCGGGATCGACGAATCGCACAGGAAGCCCCTGAAACAGGGTTCGAATGCGAGGGTCGGAGCTGATCCCCACGATCTCAAGCACGACGCGGCCCCCTTGTTCGCGCAAGAGTGCCCGTAGAGGCTCGGCCACGAGCATCAGGTCTTGAAGGTGCGTCAAGGTCCCCATGTATCCGATGATCAGCCTGTCCGGGTCGCGGTCCTGGGCCGCATCCTGTCCCGGCGGAAACAGGCGTTCATCGAGCGCATTGGGAAGCACTCGAACGTTGCGATTCAAGAGCGCCAGGCGGCGCGCCAATGGATCGGTGGACACCAGCACCAGATCAGCCTCGCGAACGAACAGGTTCACCGCCGCGCGCTGCTTCCAGGTCGGCGTTCCATGCCAGGGCTCACCAGCGTGCAGATCCAGCAGATTGTCGTCTATCTCATACACCAGCCGCGAGCCGGCTGAACGGACACGCCTCACCAGCTCCCAGGCCTTGTCTTCATCGATGTCCGGACGCCAGAAACGCTGCACGACAATCGCATCCGCCGTCAGATTGCCGGCAAGCTCCGTACCGGCGGTCACCTCGACTCGCCCGGAGAGGGCGGGGTGGGAGAATGGCAACAAAAGACGGACGTGGCCCACGCCATGTAGATTGCCGTAGACATCGTGCTCCGGCAGCAAATGCAGACGCAGGGTCACACTCCCTCCTGCTGCGTAAACAAGGCGTCGAGCAACCGAAACGCCGCGTGCTCCGGTGCATAGCTCGCGATATCCGCGAGTCCCTGCCGCTGCAGGCGAGCGCGCAGCTCGTGATCGGTCAGCAACCGGACGAGGGCTGATGCGCAGGCATCCTGGTCACTGCTGTCCACGACGAGGGCGTTATGCTCGTGCGTGACGAAGCTGGTGGCACCGCCCTGCTCGGGCACGATAACGGCCACGCCGGACGACATGGCCTCGAGCGCGGTGAGGCCCATGGCCTGGAAGACGGAGAAATCGACAAAGAGGTCGCAGGCATTGAAAAGCGCCGCGAGCTCGCCCCCCCCCAATACGCCCTCATTGCGCCAACGCGAGCCCCCCACGAGGGCCCGATAATCCGGGTCCTCCGGATTCACGCCGAACAGACGGACCTCGATCTCATCTCCGAGTAGACGCTCGACTTCTTCGAGGACCTTCAGGGTCAACTCCGGCGCCCGTCGCGGTGTCGAAGGTCGGACCATCGCCGCAACCCGCAAGGGGCCCCTGGGCCAGCGGTGCTCGTTGGAGTAACGCGGTCGAAAGAGGTCGATGTCGCAACTGGGTCCCACGACCAGGGCGTCGCGGCCCGTCTCCTTCAGCAGCTTGAGCCGATTCCACTCCGTCTTGGTCACCCGCACCAGATCCGGGACCAACGAATAGGAGGCCGACGCCTCGCGGCGTTCCCGTGAACCGGGGGCGAAGAAATCCGGCTCGAAGTCTTGCACGTAGTAAGCGAGTATCGGATCAGCTTCATCGTTCCGCGCCAGTGCCAGCAGCCACCGCACCGTCGAGTAGACCGTCGCCATGACTGCGTCTGTGTCTTCGCAAACCTTCGCGACATCATCGGGTGACTCCACGTAGTCCACCGGGAAACCCAGATCCGAGTATGCGCGCTCGAAGAACGGCCGGTTTCCGGCCCGGTTGACGAAGCGGACGGACACTCCCATCCGCTCCATTGCCCGCGCCTCGTTGACGAGCACGTTGGCTCCGCCACCCGGCTCTGTGATGGGCAAGAGAATGCTGACGCGTTTGCCCTCCCAACGCCGCCGACCGGCTTCTACCCGTTCGGCTCGGAGCAGGGCCGCCCGGGCGCGTGCCCGCACGCCCTCCAGCACCAAGTCCGACTTACAGCTCACGAGGTTGGCGAGGATGGCGTCCTGACCGTGCTTCTGTGCGAGATTCTTGTCCGCTTGTCGGCTCAGGGCAAGACGCCGTTCGTTCGAGTAGCTGCGGGATTGCGCATGAAAGATATAGACATCGTCGGCGACAGCCAGGGACCAGCCTGCCTGGTGGGCTCGCAGGCAGTAGTCGTTCTCCTCTCCGTAGCCGGCACCAAAATTCGGTTCGTCAAACAGACCCAATTCTTCGATAACCTGCCGCCTTATGAGCAAGCAAAATCCGTTCAAGAATCCGATTCTTGGGTAGACTCTCCCCGAGGCGGCGGCCAACAGACTGCTCATATGGTCAACGGTGAGTCCCGGGGGGAGCGCATTCTCCGCCCAGTCACCGTCAACCATGACCTCCGGCACGGATTGCCAGGACGCCGTGTTGCTCAGTGGGCCGACCAAACCCACGCGCGGGTCCGAGCGCGGACACATCAGCAGACGATCCAGCCAGCTCTCCGTAACCACCGTATCGCTGTTGAGCAGAACCGCGTAGTCCGCCTTCGATGCGCGCAATCCTTGGTTCGCGGCGAGGGTGTAGCCCTTCGCGGCCTCGTTACGCAGCAGCACGGCGCCTTGGGCCGTTGCGAACGTCTGGAGGTAATCGCGCGTCGGCGCACCGCTACCGTCATCCACCAGCACCAGCCGATACGGGGGGAAACTGTACCGCAGCACGGACGAAAGGCAACGGCGGACATCCTCAAGCGCATTGTGGACGCAGACGATGATATCGACGGATTCCTGGTGTGGAACGATGTCCCAGGAGAGCAGGGTCGAGCGACTCCCACCTCGAATGTCGACGAGGGGTGCGGGCGCCCCGCGGTTCACGGCGTAGAATACGCGGGCGCGTTGCACGAGGCCGCGAGGACCAAGGCGCACCAGATAATAGGCACTGCGCCCGATTAGCGCCGACAGGCCCTTGATGCCGCCGCCGTGCCACCGCGTGTAATCGCGCACAAGCTTCCGGACCGTCGCTAAGCGGCGCTGCCAGGACATCGCGAGACTCGCCCGAGGTTTGCCAGGCACGCTCAGACGGCCTCGCCCATGCGATACTCGGCGATGAGCGATGGAATTGCCTCCTCGAGGGTATAGCGCGGGCAATAGCCGAGCTCATGCTGAATTCGCGTCGAGGAGTATTCCGCAGACCCCAGAAGCTTGTGCAGACTCGCACTGTTCAGGGGCATGGGGTGACGCACCAAGGATCCCAGCCAGTCCCCCACCCGGGCGCCGGATTCCAGCAGGCCCACCGGAATGCTCCAGCGCGGCGTCTCTCGCCCCAGGGCCTCGTTGACGATTTCGTAGATCCGGCGGGTGGAGTAGAAGCGGCCGTCGGTCACGATGTAGCTGTTACCGGCGGCGGCAGGGTGGGTTGCCGCGAGCAACAACGCTTGCACAACATCGTGCACGTGCACCATGGACCGCCGATTCACGCCAGGCGGGAGAGGGGGGAACAGGCCCCGATCGATTGCCGCGATGAGCCTGGGAAGATTCCCCTTGTTTCCGGGCCCATACACCATCGGGAAACGCAGCACACAAACCTCCAGCCCGAAACGCTGTGCGTCGAGCACTGCGCGCTCCGCCTCCCACTTGGACCGGCCGTATGCGCTCTCGGGAACAGCCGGCGTATCCTCGGACACCATGCCGTGACCGCCTTCGCCCATCGCTTTGACGCTGCTGGCGAAGACGAACCGACGGACGCCAGCCGCAACCGCCGCATCCAGGATCGCCTTTGTCCCCTCTTCGGTGACCGATTTATGCTGTCGTCTCTGCTCCGCTTCCGTGGCATCGGCATCGTGCGCATAACTGGCCAGGTGAAACAGGGTATCCACTCCCCGGCACACATCTTCAAGCCCCGCCGGCTCCGTGAGGTCCTGTATTCGCACGTCAACCGAGCCGGAAGGCCAAAGGCGCGCCACCTTCTCCCGACTGCGAGAGAGAATGCGGACCCCAGCTCCCCCGTCCAATAGGGTTTCGACCAGATGGAAACCGATAAATCCTGTTCCACCGGTCACCAGTACGGGCACACCACGAAGAACGCGAGCTTCGTCGGTCTCAACGCCTGTCGCGGAATGCCGAGGACCCAACGGAGCGACCGGGGCGGCGCGGTGGGCCGACTGAGACGAGCGCCGACGCCAGGGACCCAACGACTTTACCAGGCCGCGCAACTTGGTGTGGATCGCCAGCAGCACGAACCTGGACCAGATACCCAAGCGCACTAACCAAGTCAGGGGAAGGGCATAGTCACGCTGGAGGAATTTCTGATAGAACCTTACCATGCCCCGGTGCTTGTACCAGAGCACCCGCACAGGCTCGTCCTTGCTGCAAGAACCCTTGTAGTGCACCACGTCCACGGAAGGCACGAACAGAATCTTCCACCCGCGCTCCGAGAATGACGCACACCAGTCCAGATCCTCGCAATGAAGGAAGTAGCCTTCATCCATCAGCCCGACATCGTCCATTGCCTCTCTACGTACAAACATGAAGGATCCGGAAATGGCCGCGACCTCCTGGGCCGTCGCCGGCAGTGGAAACCGGCTCAGATCGATCGTGGTGGCTCGGCTGCGGTCGGGGAACAGGCGATGAAGGCGGAGCAGCTGTACCAGGCTGGGCCAGGGTCTCGGGATCTCTCGTCGACAGCCCGACTGCTCCGTACCGTCAGGGTTTCGTACCAGACAACCGGCCATACCCGCATCCGGACGCGCCTCCATTTCCCGAAGCATTCCCTCTAGTGTCCGCGGCTTGACCAGACAATCGGGATTCAACAACAGGAGAAAGGCGCCACGCGCAATCCTAAGGGCTTGGTTGTTGGCCTTGGCGAAACCCAAATTCTCTCTGTTCGCAATCAGCGTTACCTGAGCCCTCGCGCCATACTCCGCCTCTATCCTTTCTCGGCTTCCGTCTGAAGAGGCGTTGTCGACGACGAACACCTCGACCGGCACCGAGGATTGGAGAACCGCGTCTATCGCATCGAGCACCAACTCGCCGCCGTTGAAGTTGACGATACTTACGCTGACGAGAGGAGAAGCCCCTATTTCTTGTTTCATCTGATCGATCCGGAAAGAC
This sequence comes from Pseudomonadota bacterium, assembly GCA_034716535.1. Classification (GTDB taxonomy): domain Bacteria; phylum Pseudomonadota; class Gammaproteobacteria; order Chromatiales; family Chromatiaceae; genus JAYEJW01. Next base: position 5,075 of record JAYEJW010000241.1, on the reverse strand, counting down.
AACAGGCGAACACTTCCTCAGGACCGCCTCGTACACATACTCAGAACGTCGCGCACATTGATCGCACGGTTGGCGCAGAAGGTCCTATCCGAGGCCGAAGTTCTCGGCGCCGCGCGTAAGATTCGGATTGTAGGCAGGGTCCGTGTCGAGGGTGGTACCCCAGCGCCTGCGCATGTAGTCGATCTCCTTGCCGAAGCGGCGCTGCTTCTCCAGCGTGTCCTCCGGACCACGGGAAGCGGATTCGTGATGCCACAGTTCCGCGTAAGGGGTCCACAGATTCCGGTAGCCCACCTCACGCAACCGCAGACAAAAGTCGACATCGTTGAATGCGACGGGCAGATTGACCTCGTCGAAGCCCCCGACGCGATCGAACGCCCGCCGCTCGATCACCATGCAGGCCGCGGTGACCGCCGAGTAATTCTGAATCAGGACCGCGCGCGCGTTGTAGCCCCGGTCTTCGCGTCGGAAGTGCTTCATTGCGTGACCCGCTACACCTCCCAACCCGAGTACGACCCCCCCGTGCTGGAGCGTGTCGTTCGGATACCATAGGCGCGCACCGACCGCCCCGATCGCCGGACGGACGGCATGGCTGACCATCTCCGTCAGCCAATCTCCCGAGATCGCCTCCAGATCGTTGTTGAGGAAGGCGAGTACATCACCACGCGCCTCTTTGACCGCGAAGTTGTTGATCGCCGAGTAGTTGAACGGCTTCGAGTAGCGCAGCAGACGTATGCGCCCCTCGGCATCGAGGCCCTCCAGGTAGTCCAAGGTCTGGGGGTCGTCGCTTTGATTGTCGACAACGAGCACCTCGTACGAGCCGTACTCGGTCTTGCGGAACAGGCTCTCCAGGCAAGTGCTGATCAGGTCGTAACCGTTGCGCGTCGGCATGATGATGCTCACCAGCGGCGCCGGCTCCGGCAAGCCGTACCGGACGCGGAGCATGCCGTGGATCAGCTCCGACGGCCGCACCTCGGCGCCCGGCGCGCCGGTGCGCTCCAGGTGCTCTGTTACGGCTCGGATCGCGGCATTGAGGGCGTAGGGCTTGGCGTCAGCACCGGACGCCGTGCTCTGGGGGACGGCCCGCCAGTGGTAGAGAATGCGGGGTATGTGCCGAACCCGCTCAGGGCCGGCCCGCTCGATCGCGCGAAGGGCGAGATCATAATCCTGCGCACCGTCGAATTCGCTCCGGAAGCCGCCCAGCTCGTCCAACAGGCTCCGCCGGTAGACACCCAGGTGACAGACCATGTTGTGGGACAACATCAGATCCGGGTTGTAGTCTGGTTTGAAGTAGTGGGCGAAGCGTTGGTCGTGCTCGGTTATCTTGTCTTCGTCGGAGTAGATGACCGCCGCATCCGGATGCTCCCTGATTTCCCTTACAACATGGTAAAGGGCGTGGGGAGGCAGCAGATCATCGTGGTCCATGAAGGCGACGTAGTCACCTTTCGCCGCGTCCAGTCCGGTATTCGACGCCACCGCGATGTGACCGTTCTCCGATCGAAAAATACACCGTATCCGGCCATCCGAGAGCGCATACTCCTTCAGGATCGGCGCTACGCGGGGCTCAATCGATGCATCGTCGACGAGCAGGAGCTCCCAGAACGGGTAACTTTGAGCGAGAACGGATTCGATGGCGGCGCGCAGCCATCCCTCGGCGGCGTTGTAGACCGGCATGACGATCGAGAAACGAATCACAGGGTCCAGTGACTCGACCCAATCGTGGACGCCATCGTAAGAGGGTTCTTTACGGGCCTCCTGAGTTTCGATCCAGGTGCGGTACACAGGGTCCAGCGCATCAGGCAGCGCCTGAGCACGCAGGTTGTGATAGTTCTCCAGCGCCCGAGTCCCCCCGAGGTGCAACAGGCGTCGGCGCAGACGGCTGGCCCGCCGGTACCCCGACCAATCGCGCCGAGCGTCGCGAATCCTTGCCGGCAGCTCCCTGGCCGTCTTGGCAGGCCGGCTCGCAAGGAGCCAGAAACGCCAGCCCACACTACCGCGCAGCGCCGCAACCTCACGCTTTTCCTTGGTCACGAGTCCCTGGAGGTGTCTGATGATCGCGTCCTTCTCGCGAATCGCCTGTGTGGTCAGCTCGTACTGTCCGGCCTGCGCCGACAATTCATCGCGCAACGCCCCAATCTCACCCGCACTTCGACGAGCATCCGCTTTGTTTTTCTTTAAAGCCGCTTCTTTTTCCTCTGCAGCCTGCTCTAACGCCTGCTGCCGGACCTCCAGGTTCCGGGCCTGGTCGTCGATCACGCGCTGTCGGTCCTGGGCGACCAAGCGGGTCTGGTGCAGCTCCTCGAGGAGATTTCGCGTGTACTCCAGGGAATCCTGCAGGGGTAGATCGGTCAGCTCATGGACGGTTGACGACGCGCTCTGAGCCGGGAGCGCCCGGACGATGAACTGAAAGGCGACGGCCTCCGGGGCATGCAGCAGGGCAAGCGTCTTCTCAGAAGGCTCCAGGCCCATGCGCGCCAGGCGCTCCCCGATGATAGAGTCCGGCAGATCGCGAAAGGTATAGCTGAGCTCCTCGACAGCGTATCCCGCCCTCTGAAACAGGGTCTGGACCGACGTGTGTGTAAAGAAGTGCAAATGCGTGCGGTCCAGAAGACCGCTGTCTTCGTAGTGAAAACGCCCTTCCAGCAGCTCCAATCGAAGTGCAACGTGAGCGCCGTTCGGTATCGAGGCCAACAGGCATCCGTCCGGTTTCAGCAGGCCGCGACTGCGCTCTAGGGCGGCCACCGGATCCACCAGATGCTCGATCACGTCGGCGCAGGTTATGACATCGAATCTCTCGTCTGCGATTGGCTCGAGCCACCCCGAATCGTCCAGATCCGCCACGATCACCTGTGCGCAATGGGTGCGGGCCTTGTCCGCCGCATCCGCATTCCTTTCGACGCCGAAGACGGTGCATTGCAGATCCCGGGTCAGGACCTTCGACATATCGCCCGTCGCGCAACCGAGCTCCAAGACCCTGGCACCGCGGTGAATCCGCCGCAAGATCTGGGTGTGGGACTCGTTGGCCACCTCGAGATTCAGCTCACAGTGGTAATCCGTCGTCATGGTCAGAGCATCAAAGGGGGTCTACAAGCAGAGGAAGAAACTCATCGGACTCGAGCCGATCGGTCAGCGCCAAAAAAGCGGAAGGGCCTGCCAAAGCCACCACTGGCCCGGCTCCGCCCTGATGCGCTGCTCGAGGAGCGCCACCAGTCTCGATATGATTTCTTCGTCGGATAAGGGCTCAGGGTCGATCGGAGGGAGGAACTGCGCAACCAGCCGATAGCCATCTTCACGCATGAAATAGGGGAAAATGAGTGCCCCGGCCTTTCTTGCGACACGCGCCACGCCGGTGGGGAAATGGGCGGGCCTGCCGAGGAATGGAACCTGCACTGCCCGTTGACGTGATTCTTCATAAGGGACATCGAAGATCATCGCCATCGCCTGTGCGTCGAGGGCTGAGTAGAGCGCCTTCAGGGATTCCCCCTCGACGAGGAAGGGCCCGCGCAACGCCTCGGCGAGGACTCGCAACTTAAAGGATCTGTAGCGAAACTCGGCCTTAGAGAGCCCGTGTACGTTCTCGTCCGGTCGATCCCGCGTCATGGTCCCTACGGACAGGCCTTGCTCGACCAGGGGCAGCCCGGCCATCCAGAACCTTCCGAAATGGGCCCCCGTGAGCAGCACTCTGCGGCCATCGGCGCGGGCTTGCACCAATCGGTCGAGACCTTCGGCCGTCACCAGGTCCTCTGCGCGAGCGCCGGCCTGGAGTCGGGGGATCAGCCAGGTATCGACGATGTCCCTGGACGCGAGCCTGTAGAAGACCGCTGTTTGCTTCCGAACGCTCTCCGGGTCCAGCTCAGGCAAGGCCCGCTGCATCTGCCTGCCGATCTCAGCGCGCTCTGCCCTGAGCCGGTCCGCCTGCAGCGAGCCGTAGAGGTCCGTCAGCCGATAGGCCGCGGCATAGGGCAACCTGGCGATGGTTGGGAAATAGAGACGATACCGCCAGGATGAGCCGTCGAAAAAGCCTCCGTTGGTGCTCACGGCGCCGCCCATCGGTGGTCCATCCAGGTCATTCCCACCTCGACGCTGGACTGGCGTACCGAAAACTTGCAGCATCTTTCCCGCGCGTCATAGACGTGGACGCTGGTGCTGTCTATCAACCAGATTTCAAGGCCATACTGGCCGGAGAGAAGCGGCAGGCGTTCGATCTCGTAAACGATGCCGTACTCGCTACCGTCCAACCGGACCAGCGCCTGACCGTCGAACGCGGTGCTTACGCCGTAACATTGGACCTCGTCATTCCTGCGGATAACGATACCCACATAGACGTCGTCCGGCGAGACCGAATTGACCCGGCAACGGACACGAACGCGAAACGGACGGTGCGTGCGATAGAGCGGCTGTCCGTCCGGTCCCTCCTCGAAGTCGAGCAGGGTCACATCCAGGAGCTCGGCGGGCAACGTCTGCGCGGCAGCCGTTTGCACAGCGGGCGGCGCCTGGGTCGTTGTGGGGGGAGCATCCGACCTCCGATCTCCATTCTTGGCGCGCAGGAAATCCTGATAGGCGTCAACCGTGGAGCCCGCGTCGGAATGCAGGCGCACGCGCCCGTGATCGAGCCAGATCGCTTCGGCGCACAGCTCCTTCACGTGGTAGAGGTTGTGGGAGCAGAAAACCAGCGTTTTTCCCTCCTCGCGAAACCGCCGCATACGGTCGATGCTCTTCTTCTGAAAATGCCCATCGCCGACGGACAGGGCCTCGTCCACGACCAAGACCTCGGGGTCGACGCAGGTGACCACGGAGAAGGCCAACCGGACGTACATGCCCGACGAGTAGGTCTTGACCGGCTGGGCGACAAAGTCGCCGAGTTCGGAAAAGTCGACAATCTCGGGGAGCACCGCTTCGGTCTCACGCCGGCTCAACCCCATGAGCGCGCAACCCATCCAGATGTTCTCCAGACCAGTCATTTCCGGGTGAAAGCCCGTACCCAGCTCGAGGATCGCCGACACTCGCCCTTGGACGGACATGGCGCCTTCATTCGGAGCCAACCGGCCGGCCAAGAGCTTCAGAAGGGTGCTCTTTCC
>JAYEJW010000240.1:0-12572 GCA_034716535.1 Pseudomonadota bacterium | reverse complement strand
AATGATACGGCGACGTCAACGACTGCGTGATGAAGGGCCAGCAGTGCGCCGCCCATTGCCTGGTCGCGTTTCAGGAGGGCGATACCAGCCTCGCGGATTGCGCGAGAAAGGTCAACGAGATGCTGCCCATCTGCAAGGCGTTCTCTTATCAGCTCGCCTCCAACTCGCCTTATGTGAAGACCTTGTCGGCGGTGTGCCGCCAGGCTTGCGAGGACTGCGAGGTCGAGTGTCGCAAGCATGAAGACAAGCATGTGGAGTGCAAGGACTGCGCCGAGGCCTGCGCGCAGCTTGTCTCGGCGATCAATCGCCTGTCGGCTTAGGGGGACGCCGAGCTATTCAGCATTTCCGCGGTGCAGGGATGCGCCGCCATTCTGTCCAGGGTGGAATATACCCGCCGCGCCCGCCGAGTCCGGGTTGATGTTGGTCAAAGCCAAACGAACCCGCCGCTTCTAGCATGTCCGGTGATGGGAGGCACGAGGCACCCCACGCGCCCAGGAGGATCCAGTGGCAGTACCGGCAGAGGCCGTCCAGACGCAGCGTTATCCCCCCGGTGACCTCGCCATCTGGATCTTCATCCTGGCGGAGCTCGGGGTCTTCGCCGCCTTTTTCGCGGCCTATGCCTTCACCCGAATGGGCAACGTGGAGTTGTTCAACGAGTATCAGCGCACTCTGGACCAGAGGGCGGCCTTCATCAATACGTTGGCGCTGATTACAAGCAGCTACTTCGTGGTGCGCGCCGTAGCCGCGATTCGCGTGGGCAGCGACCAAGGGTGTGTGCGCTGGCTGTTGGCGGCGCTCGGGATGGGCGCCCTCTTTCTGGTGGTGAAGTCGGCAGAGTACGCCCACCATTTCGGCGAAGGAATCAACCTGAGCACGAACACCTTTTACATGTTCTACCTCTCACTCACGTTCTTTCACTTCATGCACGTCATCCTCGGCATGGTCATTCTCGCCGCAGTGGCGATCAAGGCCCGGCGGGGAGCGTACTCCGCCACCGAGCACACGGGCGTGGAAACGGGGGCCTCCTACTGGCACATGGTGGATCTGGTCTGGCTGATCCTATTTCCCCTCGTTTACATCATGCGGTGACCCCGATGAACGCAGAAAAGAGACTCATGCGTCCCTGCACCATCGTCTACTCGGTCATGCTCCTGCTGACCCTCACGACCTTCGTGATCGGCACCCTGGGCATGAGCGGGCTGTGGGTGTCCTTACTCGTCCTGTTGTTCGCCCTGATCAAGGGGCAGATGGTCGGTGAGTATTTCATGGGGCTCACGCGCGTAAGGGGTCTTTGGCACTGGGTGATCTTCTTGTGGCTGTTCATACCGGGCATACTCATCGGGACGGCTTTTTACCTCGCAGGCTGAGAGGAGAGCAAAGGTGGAAACGAGCGCAACGCTGAGCAGGATCGACTCCGACCTGCCCTTTTACCGCTCCCAAGGCAACGAGGTGGCCCTATTCGAGCACGCCTATCAGAACCGCCTGCCGGTGATGATCAAGGGTCCGACGGGGTGCGGCAAGACGCGATTCGTCCAGTACATGGCGGCCCGCCTCGCCCGCACGCTCTATACCGTCGCCTGCCATGACGATCTCACTGCGGCGGACCTCGTAGGGCGACATCTGATCGGTGACGGCGGCACCTTCTGGAGCGACGGTCCGCTAACGAGGGCCGTGCGCGAAGGCGCCATCTGCTACCTGGACGAGATCGTCGAGGCCCGCAAGGACACCACCGTGGTCCTGCACCCGCTCACCGACGACCGCCGCATGCTGCCCCTGGAGCGCACCGGCGAGACCCTGCAGGCACCGGAGGGGTTCATGCTCGTGGTCTCCTACAACCCCGGCTATCAGAACCTGCTCAAGGGCATGAAACCCAGCACCCGCCAGCGCTTCGTGGCCATGAGCTTCGATTTCCCGTCGCCCGATCTGGAGGTTCAGGTCCTTGTCGGTGAGAGCGGAATCGACGAGCCGCAGGCCCGACGACTGGTCATGCTCGCGGGGGCGCTGCGCGCCCTCAAGGACCACGATTTGGAGGAAGCCGCGTCCACCCGTCTTCTCGTCTATGCCGCGACCCTGATCCGCAGCGGCATGGACGTGCGCGAGGCGTGCGTTGCCGCCCTGGTGGAGCCCCTGACCGACGACGCAGAGACTCTCGCGGCGCTGCGAGAAGTCATCGATGCCACACTCGGCTGAGCAAGCAAACCCGGCCGGGACCGGCACCGCGGTCCTCGCCCAATCCCTCTACGTCGCCAACCTGCTGGTGCTGCCGGTCGTCGCCTTCGTGGTCCTGGTGATACTCTTCCTGCGCTGCGACCGGAACACCCCGCCCCTGGCCGCGGCCCACATCCACCAGGCCGTTACCGCGAGCCTGTGGTCGGGAATCCTGCTTGTCGTGGTCAACGGGTTGATCCTCCTCATGTTGGGCTACCAGGGCGTGCTCGCCTGGACCCTGGTGATCATCTACTTCACCGTCTGCCACTCGACCTTCGTCCTGCTGGGCATCGTGGGTCTCTCCAAGGCCATGGCCGGGACCTGCTGGCGCTTTCCGCTGATCGGCCCGCGCCTGCCCCAGGGCTGCGCAGGGATGGACACGCATGGCTAACTCGCTCCAACGCCGTCGGGCCTGGTTCCAGATCGGGTTCTTCGCCCTGTTCGTGCTCGCACCGCCGCTGGACATTCTCCGCATCGACCTCACCCAGGGCCACGCGATCCTGCTTGGACAGGACTGGACGCTGGGTATCGACGACTTTCTCGCCGGCCGCTCCGGGATCGGCGACGCCACGGCCAACCTCTTGCTGCGCGGCTTCCTACCGCTCTTCGGGGGCGCGGCGCTGTTCCTCTGGCTGGCATGGCGCTACGGCCGCCTCTATTGCGGCTGGCTTTGCCCGCACTTCTCTGTGGTCGAGCTCATCAATCGTCTCATGCGCCGAGCCTCGGGCAAGCCGAGCCTGTGGGAGCGTCGGCCGCTGCCCAAGATGCAGCCCGACGGCACGCTCATGGAACCGAACCGCTGGTACTGGCTGCCGACGCTGCTCGCGATCTTCGGATTCGCCTTCTTGTGGGCGCTGGTCCTGCTGACATATCTGCTGCCGCCCGTCGAGATCTATCACAACCTGTTCACCGCGCAGCTCACGCGCAACCAGGCGGTCTTCCTCACCGCCGCAACGTCCGCTCTGAGCGTCGAGTTTCTCCTCGCCCGGCACCTGTTCTGCCGCTTCGCCTGCGCCGTGGGCCTGTTTCAAAGCTTGGCCTGGATGGGCAACGACCGCGCCATGGTCGTCGGCTTCGACACCGCCCGGGCCGGCGCCTGCTCCAACTGCAACAACGCCTGCGATAACGCCTGTCCCATGCGGCTCAAGCCGCGCACCCTCAAGCGCAAGATGTTCACCTGCGCCGAGTGCGCCGAGTGCATCGGCGCCTGCACCCGGATCCAGGGGGACGATCCGCAACGCAGCCTGTTGCGCTGGGTCGACGGTCAGGAGGCGCTGCCGGTGGTGACGGGGAGGCCCGGTGCGTCCGCACCCCCCAAGCCGATGGGAAGCCGCATCGACTCCGCGCAGCCCCCCCCGGTGCGGAGACTGCACCTGCTGATACCGATGGTGAGCGGAATCGCTTCGCGACAGGATAGTTAGATGGAAGAGCACGTCGGCGAAGTCTGGCATCGGCTGATCACGCGCGTCGCGGACGGGCGTCATCCCCGAGCCGCGGTACGGCTCGAGGACGTCGCACAGACGGTAAGCATCCTGTTCCGCGCGCTTGGCGGCGACGGCGGTCTGGAGGTGGAGGTCGCCGACGCGACCGCCCACGGCGCCCGGCGGGGGTTCCTGCAGCGCCTGGCGGGCATCGGCGAGAAGGTTGAGCTGGCCTGGCGCGACGAGCGCTCGCTGCGGTTGCCTCCAATCATCGATTGCTTCCCCCACCCGATGCTGAACCGTGACCTCTACCTGTGGCTGGCGGCCCTGGCGGCGAATCAGGAGGGGGAGCCGGCCGACTGGTTCCGGGACAATCAGCGCCTGACGCGAACCGCGCTCGCGCATTTTCCGGGCCTGACTCGCCGCTACGAGCGCCTGGTCGCCGCCCATCTGAAGCTGCGTCCGGATCCGGAGCGGTTACCCGCCGCGGAGGCGGCCCGCGAGCGGGCGATCCGTCAGGCGCTGCTGCACCCGGGAAGCCAAGACAGCCTACCGGGCGCCAAGCGTTCTCCGCAGCCCGTGCCCCTATGGCTGCATCCCGATCCACCGCTGCCCGCCGGCGACCCAGGGTCGGCAGATACCGAGCAGCAGCAGGTCTCCAGCGACGACCGCGTGGAGGACCTGGGCAAGCGCCGGCGGCGGCAAGCGGATCGTGTCGAGATGCCGAAGAAGGATCAGGGACTGATCACCGTTCGCATGGAGAACATCCTGACCTGGGGCGAGTATGTCAAGGTCGACCGCGGAACCGACGAGGAGGAGGATCTGGAGCGCGCCAGAATCGCCGCCGAGGACATGGACCGCCTCGCCGTCGCGCGCGACCGCAAGGCATCCGGCGCTCGGCTTCGCTTCGACCTGGACCTTCCCGCGGAAGCGGAGGACGACCTGGTGCTCTCCGACGGGCTGCTGGTTCCGGAGTGGGACTGGAAGCGCAACCGCCTGCAGCCGAATCACTGCCGCATCGTCCCCATGCTGGCCGCCGATGCCGCCCCCTGCGAGCTGCCCCCGCGCCTGCGCCGCACCGCCAAGCGGCTGCGCAACCAGTTCCAGGCGCTCGCCCCGGCGCGGACCTGGCACCGCGGCCAACCGGACGGCCAGGAGGTGGACATGGACGCCTATCTGCGCTTCACCGCCGATCGGCGCGCCGGTGTGGGCAACAACGCCGATGCCCTCTACCGGGACATGCGCAGCGGTGCCCGGGACCTCGCCTGCCTGTTGCTGGCGGACCTGTCCCTGTCCACCGACACCTGGATCGATGACCACGCCCGGGTAATCGACGTCATTCGCGACAGTCTCTTCCTGTTCGCCGAGAGCCTGACGGCCACGGGAGACCGCTTCGGCATGCTGGGTTTCTCCTCCCGCCGTCGGGACCCCGTTCGGGTGCATACGCTCAAAGGGTTCGACGATCGATACGGGGCGGGGACCCGCGGCCGCATCCAGGCCATCAAACCCGGCTACTACACCCGCATGGGAGCGGGCATCCGCCATGCGAGCAACCTGCTGAAGGAGCAACCCGGGGGACGGCGGCTGCTGCTGCTGCTGAGCGACGGCAAGCCGAACGACTTGGACAAGTACGAGGGCCGCTATGGGATCGAGGACACCCGGCACGCGGTCCGGGAGGCCCGGCGCCTCGGACTGGAACCCTTCTGCGTCACCATCGACGAGCGCGGCAACGACTACCTGCCGCATCTCTTCGGCACCGGCGGCTACGTGGTCATCCGCAGGCCCTCGGAGCTCCCCTCCCGCCTGCCGCTGCTCTACGCCCGACTCACCGCCTGAATCGAAGGACTTCGAACAATCCAGTGACAGTTGTTTGATCCGTGTCAAAGGGAGGGGCTGCTTCTTCAGATAGCTTGGGGGGATGCTGCAGGCAACCGACAAGACCGGCGCACTCAGTGACCGCGTCAACACCTTCGGCCAGTACCTCTTGCGACGCCACGGGCGCCGGGTCCACAAGCTGGCGATCGACGCGGGATTTACCTGCCCCAATCGGGACGGTACCAAGGGCAGGGGGGGATGTACCTTCTGCAACAATGTCTCTTTCAGCCCCAACGCCAAACGCCCGCCGACGGTGTCCGAGCAGATCGCTGCCGGCCGCGCGGTCCTGGCCACGCGCACCGGCGCCAAGCGTTTTCTCGCCTACTTCCAGGCCTACACCAACACCTACGACGAGGTGGACGCCCTGCGCCGCCTCTACGACGAGGCGCTCGCCTGCCCGGGGGTCATCGGGCTCTCGGTCGGGACTCGCCCCGACTGCGTGCCCGACGCCGTGCTGGATCTGCTCGCCCGCTATCGGGATCGCGGTCACGAGGTCTGGCTGGAGCTCGGTCTCCAATCCGCCAACGGCGCGACCCTGGCCCGAGTCAATCGAGGCCACGGCTTCGCCGAGTACCGGGCGGCCGTGCGCGCGGCCCACCGCCGAGGGCTGCCGGTCTGCACGCATCTCATCGTCGGCCTGCCGGGCGAGGGACGAGGCGAGGCCCTGGATAGCCTCTCCCGCGTGCTCGAGCTGGGGGTAGACGGGTTGAAGCTGCATCCGCTGCACGTGGTGCGCCACACCCGGCTCGCGCTCGACTGGCAGGGCGGCCGATACCGTCCGCTGGAGATGGCCGACTATGTCCGGATCGCCGCGGACCTGATCGAGCAGACTCCGCCGGAGGTGCTCTATCACCGCCTGACCGGAACGGCCTCGCTGGACGTCCTGCTGGCGCCCGGCTGGTGCAACCGGAAGTGGGCGGTCCTCAACGCCATCCACGGTGAGTTGGCCCGGCGCGGAACGCGGCAGGGACAACCGGCCACAGCGATGAGCATCGCTCCCGCGGCCGAAACGGCCTGAATACCGAACGGAGACACCCCATGGAGCTCGTCTGCCCCGCAGGCAACCTACCTGCCCTCAAGGCCGCTGTCGACAACGGCGCCGACGCCGTTTACGTGGGTTTCCGGGACGACACCAACGCACGTCATTTCGCCGGCCTGAACTTCAACGACAAGCAGATCCGGGAGGGGCTGCGCTATGCCCACGACCGCAAGGTGAAGCTGTTCGTCGCCATCAACACCTACCCCCAGCCGAAGGGCTGGCAGCGTTGGCAGGCAGCCGTCGACAAAGCGGCGGACCTGGGGGCGGACGCCTTGATCGGCGCCGACATGGGCGTGCTGGACTATGCCGCCCGCCAACACCCGGATCTGCCCCGGCATCTCTCCGTACAGGGGTCCGCCACGAACTACGAGGCCATCCGCTTCATGCACCGCCACTTCGGCATCCAGCGCGTCGTGCTGCCCCGGGTGCTGTCCCTGAAGCAGGTGACGCATCTGATCGCGCACAGCCCCGTTCCGGTCGAGCTATTCGGGTTCGGCAGTCTCTGCGTGATGGTGGAAGGCCGCTGCCTACTTTCCTCCTATGCGAGCGGCGAGTCGCCGAACACCTGCGGCGCCTGCTCTCCCGCCCACGCGGTCCAGTGGCAGACCACCGCGGCGGGTCAGGAGACTCGGCTTGGCGGCGTGCTGATCGAGCGCTATGCCCCGGACGAGCCCGCGAGCTACCCGACCCTGTGCAAAGGCCGTTACAGGGCAGGCGGCAGGCTGTCGCACGTCATCGAAGAGCCCACCAGCCTTAACACGCTGGATCTGCTCCCTGAGCTCTTCGAGTCCGGAGTGGCCGCCGTCAAGCTGGAGGGCCGCCAGCGCAGCACCGTCTACGTAGCGCAGGTGACCCGCGTCTGGAGGGCCGCGCTGGACGCCTGCGAGCGCAATCCGGTTGGATTCCGGATCGAAGGGGCATGGCGCGATACCCTGAGCCGTGTCTCGGAGGGCAGCCAGACCACGCTCGGGGCCTACCACCGACCGTGGCAGTAGGACCTCCCCGATCCCTCCCATTGCAAAGAAACGGCAGACCTGACCGGGAATCCAACCAGTCATGACAACGGCAAACGCGAGCTCACAACCAACCCGAACCCGACTTTCTCTCGGCCCGCTGCTCTACTACTGGCCGAAGGAGCAGGTTCTCGACTTCTACGAGGAAGTGCTGGATGCGCCGGTGGACGTGGTCTACCTCGGCGAGACCGTCTGCTCCAAACGTCGCCTGCTGAGCCCGGAGGATTGGTGGGAGCTGGCGGCGCGGGTCGCCGCCGCGGGGAAACAGCCCGTCATCTCCACCTTGACCCTGATCGAATCAGAAAGCGAGCTCAAGACCCTGCGTCGTCTTTGCGCCGACGGCCGCTTCCTCGTGGAGGCGAACGACCTTGCCGCGCTGGAGTTACTCGACGGAAGCGAGTTCGTTGCGGGCCCCGGTATCAATGTCTACAACCAACATACCCTGGCCTTCCTGTTCGATCGAGGAATGCGCCGTTGGGTGCTGCCCGTGGAGCTCGGCCGGGAGACCCTGGCCGCGCTTCAGGCGCTCCGGCCCGAGGGCGTAGAGACCGAGGTGTTCGCCTTCGGCCGGCTGCCCCTGGCCTTCTCGGCCCGATGCTTCACGGCACGCAGCCACAACCTGCCCAAGGACGACTGTCAGTTCCGGTGCCTCGATGATCCGGACGGCCTGCCCGTCTCCACCCAGGACGGAGAGCCGTTCCTGAACATCAACGGCATCCAGACCCAATCCGCCCTCACCCAAAATCTCTTTCCCGTCATAAAGGATCTCACCTCCCTCGACGTGGACCTGCTCCGGGTGAGCCCCCAGTCGCACCACACGGTGCGGGTCTTGGAGGCCTTCGCTGACTATCTGCGGGGAGATCTCGATCTCGAATCCGGGATGCAACGGCTGCGTCTCGCTTCGCCCCAGGGCTTTTGCGACGGCTACTGGTCTGGCCGTCCCGGGCTGGAGTCCTCGCTCGCGGCAGGATGAGAGCAGCTAACGACGAACCACGTGAGAATCGCGAAGGAATTCGGTCTGCATCCATCCGGCGAGCTGGTCAAGCGCCCGGACCAGCGGTCGCCAACGCTCGGGCGGCTCGAAGGCATCGAGGAAATTCTTCACGTAGAGGCCGAGCTCCGTGTCACCGGACATACGCAAACGGCGTTGGAAAAACAGGGTATCCGCGTCCTCGCGGCGGGCGGCAAGCAGGAGAAGCTCTCGGAGATCGCCCGCGATACTCGCGTCCGCTGCCGCCTCTGTCCCGAAACCCACGAGTTGCCGGCCCGAGAGACCGAGACAATAGCGCAATCCGAGGTCTTCGACGCGGATCTCAAGCCGTCTCCCGGCGAGGAAGTCCAGCTCCCCATCCGCCAGGGCGCCGGACATGACTTGGTTCAGGGCCAGGGCCAACGCCCCGCTGTGAAAACGCACAGGCACCAGCCGCAGGGGCAGCGCCAATGGCGCGATGGACGGAATTCGCAAAGGTAGCAAAGCTCGATCCTCCCGCATGAGCAGACAATTGTTGACCGGTTTCCGAATGATGCACCAATTCTCAACCCCCGGACGGAAAGGAGACTTGACGTGCGTCAATCCGATGTCGGACGCGCTGGGGCGATCCGCAATCTTCCGCGCCCTGTCGCCGGCCCAGACAGGGGGCGTGGGTGCCTTTGTGCTGGTGCTCGTGGGCCTGGTCTCGAGTTTCCCGGTGCTCGCCGAGGACCAGTTCAGCCGTGAAGCGGTCCTGCGCTTCAACACCGTCTGCGCCCACTGCCACGAGGGCCAATGCAGCGGACGCCTGAGCTTCGCCCTGGGTCCGGAGGCCACCTACAACCACATTCGGCGTTTCACCGGTGATGTGCCCGATGCACAAGCCCTGGAGCTCAACGAAGTTCTCGGCTATATGAAGCGGCACTGCGCCTACGCGCCCTTAGCGCCGGTGGCGAAGACGGCGCTCAGCGGTGGGGAGCTGCAGGGTTTCAGGGACAGCTTCAGCGGGAACTACTTTTTGCCACTCGGCCGTTTGCATGTCGGAGACTACGAGCTGTACCTGGAGCTGGCAAAGCCACAGGCCATTCGGGTCGAGATCATCGCCGACGACTTCGAGCCCCTCGTTGACGAATGCCGCGGACCGGCAGCTGACGGAGTAGAGATCAGGGTTCGACTCGAAGAGCGCACGTCGCTCTTTCTGCGGGTCCGTTCTCCAAACGGCCTTCTGCTGGAGCAGATTCGGCTGAGTCCCCAACAGGAAAGCCAATAGTGTTGCCCTCGGTCGGCATGTCGTTGCGATCAACTGGAGATGTGCTCATGGGCTTCATCGCAGGTCGAGGGTTTCTGATCCCCGAGAGAACAATCCGGCCCGCCAAGCAGGGTTGGTCAGCTCGCAAGTCTGCGCTCCTGTCCCTGGCCCTCATGGCGAGCACGACCGTACTTCATGGAGCGGAGTTCACCTTCGACGATGCCGACTTCGACAACGGAGAGGAGATCAACGAGGTCTGTGCCGGGTGCCACGGGGAATACGGCGAGGGCGGCAAAGAGGGTGAGTATCCGCGCCTCGCCGGTCTGCCCGCCGCCTTCATCGCGGGGCAGTTGCACCTCTTCCGCGAGCGCAACCGCCCGAACATGGCCATGATCGAATACGTCGACCACCGCCAGATGCCGGACCCGGACATCATCGACGTATCCGCCTACCTGGCGGCCATCGAACTGCCGAGCAGGCTTCCTCCGGCGGACGAGAGCGCACCCGACTTCGACGCCTACCAACGCCTGTTGGATTCCGAACGGATGGTGCAGATTCCCAGGGCCGAAGGCGATGTCGAAGCCGGCCGCAAGCTCTACAGGCGCGAGTGCGGCTCGTGCCACGGGTCCGAAGGGCAGGGCGACGCCGAGGAAGCGGTCCCCATGCTCGCCGGCCAGTACACCAACTATCTCTGGCGGCAGGTGGACAAGTACATCGCCAAGCTCCGCATCCACGACCCCGCCGCCCCGGACGATGAGCTGCTTGCCGAGTTCAGCAAGGAGGAGCTTCGGGACATCTTCGCCCACCTGTCCATAGCGGACGACTGACGCACTGCTTCAGAACGCCGCTTCCTCCACCTGCAGATAGGCCAGCGAGACGTGCTTGCCCAGCTCGTCCTCGAAGCCCGGCCAATCCTTGAAAGCAGTCAGGCGCTCTGCGACCTTCGGCTTCATCTCGAAATCGCTCAGCCCCTCCTCATACAGGAACTCCACCGCGCCGTACAGGTTGGCCATGTAGTCCCGGTAGGCGTCGACGATCTCCCAGCCACCCGTCGGGCCGTGACCCGGGACCAGGACCTCGGCGGAGACGTCCTGCTTCACCTTGTCGAGCGCGGCGACGCTCCCGGCGAAGGAGCCGTCATCCATACGCACGATGCGGTGGTTGTTGGCGTTGTCACCGAGGAAAAGCAGCTCCTTCTCCGGCACCTCGATCATCAGATCCGTATGGGTGTGGACCTGCCCGTAGAAATGGACCCGGAAGGTCAACCCGCCCAGCTCGACCTCGGCGCCATCCACTAACGCCTGATTGGGTCCCACGGCGGCGGTCCCCTCGGTAGCGCCGTCAGTGGCACGCAACATGAGGTCGACCCATGCCTGACCCGCCCCCTCTTCGACGGCCTCCAGCATGTTCGGATGAGCGTAGATGGGCACATCCGGAGCCGCGTCCCGCATGGCCTGGTTACCGAGCCAATGATCTCCGTGCACATGGGTGTTGATCACCCCGAGCAAGGGCTTGTCCGTGACCTTGCGCGCTTGCCGCAGCACCATCTCTCCGGTCTGAACGCTGGAGCCCGGATCCACCACCACCACACCGGCATCCGTCACGAGGAAGGCGGGGTTGTTCATGAACCCCCGGTTCTCCGGATTGGGATAAGCCACCGGACCGTGGATGACGAAGACGCCGGGGGCGACCTCATCGGCCGGGTAGTCGGGAAGATCTGGCCCGCGATCGGCGAGCGCGGCGGCGGAAAACAGCAGGCTGACAAGTAGGTTGATGGCTTTGACGGGCATGTATCCGACTCCTCCGGTAGGTCATCGTGCCTTTATACCCGGCCCAAAGGACCATTTCCAGACCCCCGGGTTTGACTGTCCCACAAGAGGATCCGGATCATTTCGTGAAGAGATGAAGCGAAAACCGGCGCAAAGGACCGCCAAACCAGAGACTCTCGCAAGACGTGTTAGGCCCGCGAATACCGCGCATGGCACCGGCCAAGCGCCCGTGCTGTATATAGCGCGGCGACGACACCTGTCCGAGTTGATTTGCCTTGTCGGGGCTTCCTGTCTATATTGTACGGCATTACCGTACAACTGAGCACGCCAACCGATGGATAGTGTAAGCGTAAACAAGTTTAGAGATAATTTGAAAAATCTCGTAGAACAGGTCGTTAGTGGGCATGTGCCGCTCAAGGTCACGCGCCGCGGTGGTGACGATTTCGTGGTGTTGAGTGCCGAGGACTGGGAACGTGAGCAAGAAACGCTATTTGTTTTGCAGAACAGTGAGTTAATGCGACAGATTGCGGCTTCTTTGCAAACGCACAGAAAAGGTACTGGATACCGACCTTCGGCTGAGGAAACGGATGAGATCACTGGTATTTGAAGGCAATACATGGACCGCTTACGAAGAGCTTCGACAACACGATAAAAAACTACATAAAGCACTGTGTAACATTTTGAAACAGATGCTTCGTGGCAACCCAAGCACGGGAATAGGTAAGCCCGAACCTTTGAAGCATAATCTCTCGGGCCTCTGGTCTCGACGCCTTAGCCGAAAAGACCGTGTAGTGTATAAATTTGACGATGAATACATTTACATTTTCGCGATTGGCGGCCACTACGATCAGATTTGACAGCCCTCCTCGGGTCCAACCGCGGGTCCAACCGGGGTCAGGGTCAGGGCAAACGCATCAATCCGGCCTAATATTCGGAGAATCTGATGGTGTTGTTTTCTCGACGGAAACGGGCGACTCGAACAGCAACTTGGCGAGGTAGCGCTCGTCCCAGCCCGCTTTCAGGCGTTT
>JAYEJW010000239.1:0-12574 GCA_034716535.1 Pseudomonadota bacterium | reverse complement strand
CCTACACATATGCGCGAAGAATCCTGTATTACATGCGAATTATCAAAGAGTTACGCTACAAATGGCGGTTTTCAGCCAGGAACTTCAGACTAGCGAGCTCGGCAACCCGGAACGCGCTCTGGAACTGGCGGAGCAGGCCCTCGCCATCCGGCGCGAGCTGTTCGGCGGCCGGCATCCCGACACGGCCAGGTCCCTCAACAACGTCGCCGGTTACACTAGCAAGCTCGGCAACTCGGAACGCGCTCTGGAGTTGGCCGAGCAGGCCCTTGGCATCCGGCGTGAGCTGTTCGGCAACCAGCATCCCGCCATTGCTATCTCACTATGCAGCACGGCGGCCTACCTCCGGGATCTTGGCAAGCCGGACAAGGCTTATTCGCGAGCCAAGGCAGCTTACGACATGCAAAGGCAGCTACTTGGCGCCGAGCATCCAGATACCCTGCGCACCGCCAGGCTCCTCGCCCAGATCAAGCGGCCGGGCTTTCGGGTCCCGTCCTCGAAGAAAGGACGTCCTGCCAGAAAAAGAAGGAAACAGCGGAAATAGGAACCCGTTCGGGGCCAGCTTCCAATTCGGATGGAGAGAAGCGGAGTCCGAGACTATCCACTATCCGAACGGGAATCGCCCCGCGTCAATCGTGCTCTCGGACCGCCGTCCATGGCGCCTGGATCCCGGCAGTGCCTGCCGGGATGACAAACAAGGCCCTTCGCGTCCTTTGCGCCTTTGCGGTTCCAGATGCCGGATTCGGGATCACTTGCCCGCCGGTGAGCAGGCTCCGGTCGCGGACCGACGGCCGGAATCGCACCGGACCAGCAGGTTGCCCTTGCGGTCGAGCATGCGGCCCGTCCAGTCTCCTGCGCCCTTGAGCGCGATGTCCATGTAGCCGAACGCGCTCAGCCCGAAGCCGACTGCGGTCGCGTCGCCGATGCTGAGAGAGAAGGGGTCCTCAGGGTAGTTGCTTTCGAGGTCGACGCCTCCGCTGCCGATGATCAGCTGGGTCGGGAGCGCACCGGGGGGCTCGAAGCCGATGGTCTGAAAGCGATGCATGTGCCCGGACAGCACCAGGTGTACCGGCTTCGGCACCGGGTAATTGGCAAAGGCGCTCTGGAGTGTCTTGTCGATGATGGCGTACCGGCCGGAGACGTCGAGATCGGTCTTCGGGGTGTCATCGTCGGGCTCCCTCAGTCCCCATAGGGGCCGGTGGCTCTGCAGCCAGATGGCGTTGGCGGCGGGAGCGTCCTTCACCAGCGACTGGATCTGCTCGAATTGGGCGTTGAAATGCCCTTGGTGCAGGTTGCCCTGGTCGCAGGCGTTGGCGGAGTCGAGCACGACCATGGAGAGTCCGCCGAGGTCGACCCGATAGGGGCTGCGGAAGATCAGGGGCTCCGCGCTCTCCGCCGGAGGGCAGGCGAGCTGTCCGCCGCCTTCCACGAGATTGGAGCCCGGATCCAGGAAATAGAACCAGCCGGGTCCCGCGCGGCTGCACAGCTCGTGATTGCCGCGGGCGAAGACCCAGGGGGCTGTGCTCAGCAGCTTTGCGGCCGGCTCGAAGAAATCATCTTTCCACGCCTTCCAGGAGTCGGGTGATTCGCTGCCCACGCTGTTCTGGCCGTAGTAGGGGCCGGCGAGCGTGCAGGTCAGGCTCCGGGTGTTATCGCCGGCGTCGTAGACGCGGACCTTCTTGTCCTTCGCGTCGTCCTCCTTGATGCTGATCTTTCCGGGGGTGCCCCGGTAGTTGTAGTCCCCCAGGTGCATCACCAGGTCGGGGGCCGGATCGGCGCGGGCCGCTGCGTCGGCCATGGCGGGGAAGGGCCAATCCTCGTCCTTCTTGCAGTCCTTCTGACGGCCGGGTTGGCAGCCCGTGTCCCCAAACACCGCGATCCGGGTGACCGCCGCCGGGACGGATGGTAGTCGCAGGGAGGTGCCCCCGACCTCCATCCTGGACCCGTCCGCGGGGTAGAGGGCCTCGCAGACCGTGACCTTGAAGTTCTCGGGGTCGGGATTGCGCCGGGGTGTCATGGCCCGCCTGTCGTCCTTGCCCTCGGCGGGCTCGAGCGAGGGGCAGTCCGCCTCGGCCTTATCGATCAGGACCCGTGCCAGGGCGACCTGCTCGCCCTTCCCCGTCTGGCCGAGGACCACGAAGGCGGCCAGTGGGTCTACTCCGCCCGCACACAGGGCATGTGAGATTCCGCAGCCCGCGGCGAGGAGTGCCGCGAAGATCGTCCGTCTCGGTGTGTCCATTCTGTCCTCCTCGGGGGGTGTGTCGTCTCACCGGCCCGCCCCGGCCTTCGGTCTTGTCTGACGGTGGCCTCAAGCTTAGTCCAGCGTGGCCGTTGCGCTCGTTCTTCCAGGCCGCGAGGCTACGGCATCTTCGGCGGCATCTGCAGCAGGAGAGGGACGTTTTCCGTCGGGTACGACGGCTGCAAGGCGGCGAAGTCCTCGTTCACCGACTGTGGCGAGCTCTCCGGATCCGTCGCGGGCACGACAATCAGATCAAGGACCACCTTCTTCTGTTGCCCCGTCACGTTGCCCACCCACAGCGGCGTTTGCTCTTTCCCGATCCGGTATGGGGTCGCCCACAGTCGGAGTACCAGTCGGCCGTCGTCGGCCAGATGCTTGACCAAGGTGAGGGATTCGTGGTGCCCGTCGTGGACATGGGGGATAACGGGCAGGGCCTGCAGGGGTAGGGAGGGGGACAGCAGCTTGATCAGGTTGGCCCATCCCAGCAGCGTTCCCCGCTCCCAACCCTTATCCGCCAGTGCGTCGGTCAGCTCGTCCAGCGAGCCCGCGTATTGGAGGCTCATGGGGTGGTGGTTGAGATGCCGCAGGTCCTCGCGCCGGGACGGAAGGTTCCGCCACAGGTCCGATCGCCATTGGGTCTCGGTGATGGAAACCGTCGCCGGCTGCGGGCTGTAGAGGGCGAGATCGGTGCGATGGGAGATCATGCTCTGCACCCCAAAGGCGAGCACGAAGGTGACGAGGGCGACGGCGCCGAGCCCGCGCCGGGAAGCGCTGGGCTCTGTATGGCGGCGGAAGGCCAGGCCCAGCGCCGCCACCCAGGCCAAACCCAGGGTGAAGCTGCCGAGCACGTCCGTGAGCCAGTGGGCGCCGAAGTAGAGCCGGGAGATGGCCACCGACACCGTAACGAGCGTCGCCCAAACGTAGGGTAGCCAGCGCCAGGTGGGCGTCATCGAGCTTGCCAGGGAGACGGCCAGGAACCCGTAGACCACGGTTGCGCGCAGGACGTGGCTGCTGGGGAAGGCCCAGGGTGAGAGCCCCGTGAGGCCGATGTCCGGTCGCGGCACTTGGAGCAGGATCTTGAGCAGGGGCCCCGCGAGCAGGCCGAAGGCCCCCGCGGCGAGCCAGTAGTTCGCGTGCCTGCGCTCGTCTCTCCAAAGCAGCCAGCCCCAGACAACGAGCACGAGAGGCAGGATGACCGGTAGGTCCGCCAGCCGGCTGAATACGGCCATCAGGTGGTCCGCCGGCGGGGCGTGCAGGCTCAGGCCGAGGTTGAGCACCAGTCGATTCAGTCCCAGCTCCGGAGCTCCGGCTATCGCAACGCCAGTGACCAATGCGAACAGCAGGGTGGCGAGGAGCAGCACCGCCGCCAGGGCCGCGAGTGTCTTGGCATCCGGATGGCTCGGGTCCGCCAGGGCACGCGCGATCTCGCCCACGCGGGGGTGGACCTCGGCCCAGCGCAACAACCCCTGGACCCAGATGCCGGCCCGGGGGCTGAACAGTAGGAACAGCTGCTGTACGGCCCAGGCGACGAGCCAGAGCACCACCACCAGGGACAGAACGAGCAAGACCAGGCGCAACGCCGCTTCCGCGGCCAGCTCCAGCGAGGCGCCGAAGACAATGCCGGGCAGCAGATAGGCCGGTGCCCAGGCGATCGCGGAGAGGACGTTGGCGACCAGGAAGCGGCCCGGCGACATGCCCATCATGCCGGCGACGAGCGGGATCACCGCCCGCACCGGCCCGACGAAACGCCCGAAGGCCACGCTCTTGCCCCCGTACTTTTCGAAGAAGCTGACCCCGGATTCGAGGCTGTCGGGGTAGCGGGAGAAGGGCCAGAGGGTCTTGAGCTGGCCCTGGAAGTGGCGCCCCAGCCAGTAGCTCAGGCCGTCGCCGGCCACGGCCCCGGCGATCGCCCACAGGCACACGGGCCAGAACTCCAGGGCGCCCGCGGCGATGAGCGCCCCCGCCCCAAGCATCATGATGACACCGGGAACGATGAGCCCCACCACAGCCAGGGATTCGACCAGGGCCACGAGGAAGACCGCCAGATGGGCCCAGGTCGGGTTGGTGGACACCCAGGCGAGCAGGTCCTGCAGAAGCTCGGTCATCCGGGAGTGGGGCCGTTATCCGCAAGTGAACGCATCGGACAGACTCTCCACGTCCTCCGCGTTTCTAAGGTTGAGTTTCCAGCGTCAGACCGCCAGGGCGGCGAAGGCATCCCCGGCGGCGCTCAGTGTAGCGGCGATGTCGTCCTCGCTGTGGGTGGCGGAGACGAAGCCGGCCTCGAAGGCGGAGGGGGCGAGATAAACGCCCCGCTCCAGCATGCCGTGGAAGAAGGCCTTGAACTGCTCCTGATTGCAGGCGGTGGAACCGGCATAGTCGGTGACCCGCTCGGCGTCGGTGAAGAAGAGGCCGAACATGCCGCCCACCTGGTTGGCGGTGAGCGGCACACCGGCTGCGGCGGCCTTTTCCTTCATACCGGAGACCAGTCTCTCTGTCATGGTGCCGAGGGACTCGTAGAAGCCGGGTTCTGAGATCAGCTCCAGGGTCTTGAGGCCCGCCGCCATGGCCACCGGGTTTCCGGACAGAGTGCCCGCCTGGTAGACCGGGCCCAGGGGCGAGATCTTCCCCATGATCTCCCGTCGGCCACCGAACGCGCCGACCGGCATGCCGCCGCCGATAACCTTGCCGAGGGTGGTGAGATCCGGTTGCACGCCGTAGAGGGCCTGGGCGCCGCCGAGTGCGACGCGGAAGCCCGTCATGACCTCGTCGAAGATGAGTGCCGCACCCTGTTTGTCGCACAGCTCCCGCAGGCCCTCCAGGAAGCCCGGCAATGGCGGGATGCAGTTCATGTTTCCCGCCACGGGCTCGACGATGACGCAGGCGATCTCGTCCCCCATCCGGGCGAAGCTGTCGCTCACCTGGTCCAGGTCGTTGTAGCTCAGGGTGACGGTGAGCTCGGCAAGGGCCGCGGGTACGCCCGGGGAGCTGGGCTCGCCCAGGGTGAGGGCACCGGAGCCGGCCTTGACAAGCAAGGAGTCCGAGTGTCCGTGGTAGCAGCCCTCGAACTTCACGAGCTTGTCCCGTCCCGTGTGGCCGCGGGCTAGCCGGATGGCGCTCATGGTGGCCTCGGTGCCGGAGCTGACCATGCGCACCAGGTCCATGGAGGGCACCAGCTCGCAGACCTTGTCGGCCATCTCGGTTTCGAGCTGGGTCGGGGCGCCGAAGGAAAGGCCCTTGCGGATGCGGTCCGAGACGGCCTCGATGACCAGCGGATGGGCGTGGCCCAGGATCATGGGGCCCCAGGAGCCCACGTAGTCGATATAACGGCCGCCCTCGGCGTCGAACAGATAGGCACCGGCGGCGTTCTCGAAGAAGACCGGATCCCCCCCCACGCCGCGGAAGGCCCGGACCGGCGAGTTGACGCCGCCGGGGATGTGGCGCTGGGCCGCTGCGAACAGGTCATGGGATCGCGTCATGGGCTGCAACCTCCTTGGGTGAAGAGTCGGGTGAAGCTCTCGGCCGCGGCGCGGATGTCGGGCTGTCCGAAGACGGCATCGACGACGGCGAGCATATCCGCGCCGGCCTCGATCAGGGACCGGCCATTCTCCGGGGTAATGCCGCCTATGGCAACCAGGGGAAGGGTGAGCTCCCGGCGGGCGCGGCGCAGCAGCTCGGGACTGGCCTGCACCGCGGTCGGCTTGGTGGTGGAGGGGAAGAAGCGGCCGAAGGCGGCGTAGTCCGCCCCCGCCTCCTGAGCCCATTGCGCGCGCTCGTAGCGGTCGTAGCAGGAGATGCCGATGATGGCGCTCGGGCCCAGGTGCCTGCGCGCCGTCACCGGGTCCGCATCGTCCCGGCCCAGGTGAACCCCGGCGGCGCCGAGTTGGGCCGCGAGATCCAGATCGTCGTTGACGATCAGCGGCACCCCCGCGGCGCTGCAGACGGCGAGTAACTCGGTCGCTTCGCGCAGTCGTTTTTCAGGGCTGCCGCTCTTCTCCCTGTACTGGATCATTCGGGCGCCGCCGCGGATGGCTTGCTCCACCCGGATCGCGAGGGATGGCCCGCAGACGGGTTCAGCGGGGGTGATGGCGTAGAGTCCGCGGGGCCGATTCATGGATCCATCGTTCCGCCGGAGTCGAGGAGATAGAGACGGTTCGGGGTGAGCTGGCAGCGCCCCGTTCGCCAGGCGCGCCTAAGGCTCTCCCAGGTGTACTGCTGCGCCTCAGCGACCGCCGATTCTACTGCCGTTCCGTGGGCGATCCTGGCGGCAACCGCGCTCGCCAGGGTACAGCCGGAGCCGTGATACTCCTCGGGTAGGCGGGGCCATTGCCATTCCCGGCGGCTGCCGTCACAGCCATAGAGCCGGTTCACGACAAGCTCGCCCGGCGCATGGGTGCCGGTGATCAGCACCCAGCGGCAACCCGACTCCAGCAGTCGGTGCGCGCAGTCCTCGGGCTCGGTTGCGCCGCTCAGGGTCCGGGCCTCATGTAGATTCGGCGTCACAAGCAGACAGCGCCCGAGCAGACTCTTGCGCAGCTGGTTCAGAAGGGCCGCGTCGGCCACCGGCTCGCCCGCCCCCGAGGCGAGGACGGGGTCCAGAACGAGGGGCAGGTCCGGATGCTCGGCGGCAAGCTCGCTCAGGCTTCGTACGATGCGTGAGCTGCCCAGCAGCCCGATCTTCATGGCACCCACCGCGCAGTCCTCGAGCATCAGCCGGCATTGCTCGACCACCTGTTCAGCGGGCTGGGGCCACAGTCGGCGCACACCGCAGGTGTCTTGGGTCGTCAGGCAGGTGATGACGCTGCAGGCATGGACACCGGCTGCACGCGCGGCTTCGGCGTCGGCCTGGATTCCGGCCCCTCCGCTGGGGTCGTGTCCGCCCGCGCAGAGCAGGACGGGGTGAGCACGCATAGGGGGCATGATCATCGGCACTCGATGCTGTCAGCCGCGGGTTTCCGTCTCGCGGGCGGTCGGGTCGCAGGGAGTCGCGGTACTCGGACCGAGTTGAAAAAGGATCTCAATACCCCGAAATCGGCGTTGAAATCCGAAAACCTTATGATAACCCAGCTGCAGACTGTACTTTCAGTCGATGCGCGGAGGTTGCCTCGAGCGACCGAACCGGAATGGTCGGGCAAGGCGTCGACCGACCCCGTTTGTTGCGATTGGCTGGCCAAGGACCTGTTCATGAAGACCTATATGTGCGTGATTTGCGGCTTTATTTTCGACGAGGAAAAAGGCCTGCCCGCGGAAGGGATCCCTCCCCGGACCAAATGGGAGTCTGTACCTTTGAACTGGAAGTGTCCGGAGTGCGGCGCCGGCAAGGAAGACTTCGAGATGGTGGAGATCTGAACCCTTGGCGCGGAACCTGCCCCGCACCGGCCGTGCGTTATCGGTGATCTGAACTACACTTTCTTGTGTGTTCGATACTCACCACACCAGCGTAGCAATGAGCAGCGATGCCGGCGAGATCGTAAATTTGGCGCAGCGTTACTGCGAGGTTATCGAAACCTGCAGCGAGGAGCGCAGTCAGTGGCTGCGGGAGATCGCCGACGTGCTACCGCGGCTGCATGCGGCGATTACTTCGCTCGATGGGCGTGCGTATGAAGAGCACGTGCCCTTTGGCGCGGACCTGGACGCACGTTTTGCGCTCTACGGCCGTCTCCGTGATCTGCTGGGCGACCGCGACGGGTATTGGCTCGAGTTCGACCGAATGGGGGACACAAACGCCATGACGGGGAGCTTGGCCGATGACCTCACCGATATATACTGCGAGCTTAAGCAGGGTCTACGCTTGGTCGACGAACATCCTGATCGCGCCGTGCAAGGTTGGTTGAGCGGTTTCGAGTTCCACTGGGGGCGCCACCTCACGGACGCGGAGCGTCACATGGCGACCCTGGCGTCTCTGGACAGGCTAGGGTGAGAGGGGATTTGGGCCGATTGTTTTCCTGAATCGGAAAACCGGTTTTGTGATACACTTGTCGGTCATTTTTTAGCTTTATGGAGATGAGCGCATGCTGGCCGCCCTCACAGAGCAAGACCTTTCCCTGACAAATCCCGCGCAGCACAAGATGGGTGAGCTCTTCACCCAAGTCGATGACAACATTCGAGGTGTGCGCGTCTTCGCGGCGCCCGGTGGCTGCAGCGGAATCAGTTTCGGCATGACCTTCACGGACAGCATCAACGAGAATGACGGAGTTCTCGATTGCGGCGGTTTCAAGGTCGTGGTTGACGACGGTACGCTCCCCTACTTGCGGGGCGTCGAGATCGATTTCGTCGATCGCGGGGACGGAAACGCCAGTTTCGTCTTCAACAATCTCCCCTCTATGGGCGGCGGATGCGGCACCTGCGGTTCGAGCGGCGGGTGTTCCTGATACGGATCAACTGCTGTTCCCGGTCGCTCACAGGGTAGCGGGATTCTTGGTGGCCGCTGGCCTCAACGGATGGCCATGACCAGGCGGTCACTCTTCTCGTCGTAAGAAGCGGCAGCCGCCGCTTTTTTTCTTCTGTGCGGACCGCAATTGGGCGATTCGTGGTCCGCTGGTGACGGGTCCGCGTTGGGAAAAAAGGTCATGATCAGAGTTGGTATCGTGGGGGGAACCGGGTACACCGGCTCGGAGCTTCTGCGGCTCCTGGTCGGACACTCCGAGGTGTCGCTTGCGGCGATCACATCGCGCGGCGAGGCCGGTGTGGCGGTCGCTGATTTGTTTCCCCACCTGCGCGGCCACACGAATCTCAGCTTCACCGAGCCGGACGTGGGCATGCTGGCGGAATGCGATCTGGTATTCTTCGCCACACCCAACGGCATCGCCATGAACAAAGCCCGGGAATTGCTCGAAAGGGGCGTGCGCGTTATCGATCTCGCCGCCGATTTCCGGCTCAAGGACGGTGCGCAATGGGAGCGCTGGTACGGGATGCCGCATGCCTGCCCGGATCTGCTTGCTGAAGCGGTCTACGGGTTGCCTGAGATCAATCGCTCTGCCATCCGGGAGGCGCGCCTAGTTGCGAACCCCGGATGCTACCCGACAGCGGTGACCCTGGGCTTCTTGCCTCTGCTGGAGCAAGGTCTGGTCGACCCCCGCTGGTTGGTCGCAGATGCGAAGTCGGGAGTGAGTGGCGCCGGGCGTAAAGCCAACGTCGGTCTGCTGATGGCCGAGGTGGGGGAAAGCTTCAAGGCCTACTCGGTTTCGGGTCACCGCCATCAACCGGAGATCTCCCAGAATCTGGCGCCCTTCGTCGATGAAGGTCTGAGCCTCACGTTCGTTCCCCACCTGATTCCGATGATCCGGGGTATCGAGGCGACCCTCTACGCTCGACTCACGGAGTCGGGCCGGGATCTGCAGGGACTATTCGAACAGCGCTATCGCGGCGAGCCATTTGTGGACGTGTTGCCTGAGGGGGTGTATCCCGACACCCGTTCTGTTCGAGGCAGTAACGCCTGCCGCCTGGCGGTTGTGGAGCCGCTCGACCAAGGTGTCGTCGTCGTGCAATCGGTCATCGACAATCTGGTGAAGGGTGCTGCCGGACAAGCGGTTCAGAACCTGAACCTGATGTTCGGTTTCGACGAGTCTGCAGCGCTGCAGGACGTCGCCCTGCTTCCCTAAGGGTCGACGAATGGGTCATCGCAGGCACGTCGTATCGCCGAAAATCGTCGTTCCGGGCGGCGGGGGCGTCTATGTCTTCGTTACGCTGCTTGTGCTCATCGCGATCGGTGCCGCTTTCTACGGCGGCATGATGCTCGACGACAGGGAGCAGGCCGCCCAGGAGCGCCGGGTCGCGGCGTTCGCACAGGAGCGCACCGCACTCGCAGAGCAGATTGATGAGCTCAGGCAACAAAACATCATACTGGGGCGGACGCAACAGATCGACCGGGAGGCCAATCGTAACGCCCGTGAGCAGTTGAAGGGGGCTCAGAACGAGCGGCTTGCGCTGGAGAAGGAGGTGTCCTTCCTCAGACGTTTGATCAGCGAGGGCGGCGGAGGGATCTTGCAGGTCAAGGGCCTGGAGCTGGCAGAGACAGACGAAGAGGGAAAGTTTGCTTACAGCTTCACGGTCAGCCAGCTCATTCAGGACTTCGGACTGTCCGAGGGCGATGTCGAGATCAAGATTGTGGGCGAGCAGGACGGGAAGGAAGCGACTGTGCCTCTCGCGAAGCTTTCCGGATCCGAGCCAAAGGGCCACAAGATGCGCTTTAAGCATTTCCAGAACTTCGAGGGCGAGATCAAAGTGCCGTCAGATCTCGAGCCGGCGAGTTTGATTGTCGAGGTCAAACCCAAGACGAAGAAGCTGATTCCGATCACCGAGACCTTTGCGTGGGAAACAGGGGATTGATCCGCGCCGCTCGGGCATTTCATCGATGGTGCCATGCTGATGCGTAAGAAGAAGCTCCGGTTTCCCGCCTATGCCACGATCATCGGGCCGGGTACTGAGATTGACGGTGATATCCGCTTTGTCGGCGGTCTTCACGTCGACGGAAAGGTCACGGGCGATATCAGCGGTCAATCGGAAGGCGATTGCGGGCTGACCCTCGGCGAGGCAGGGACGATCGAGGGTAACCTCGACGTCGCCCACGTGGTGATCGGCGGCACGGTCATCGGCGATGTCCGGGCGACCCAGAGGGCCGAGCTGGCCTCCCAAGCGAGGATCGCAGGTACACTTCTCTACGGGGCGCTGGATATGACCGAGGGAGCAGAGGTCAATGGCAAGCTTCTGCACATCGACGAGGCAGAGACTCCCCGTCTGGCGTTTCAGGGGGCCGTAGATGAGACGTCCCAGACTTCCGCTACCGACGAGGTAGTAGACCCCGGGGATGAGCCGGGCCAGCGCGGGAGTACTTGAATAAGGCGCTGGGAAAACGCACTATGATAAAGAACTGAAACTGACGAAGCAGAAATACGCAGGGCTTCCACCAATGAGCGCAGAAACTGTTACTGAAACGCCCCTGGTCTTTACCACCGCTGCGGCGGGGAAGGTCGCTGATCTGATCCGAGAAGAAGGTAACCCCAGTCTCATGCTGCGGGTCTACATTCAGGGGGGTGGTTGCTCCGGATTCCAATATGGCTTCACCTTCGACGAAAGTGTGCAGGATGGAGACACTGAAGTCGTGACGGACGGGGTCAAGCTGCTCATCGACCCCATGAGCATGGCATACCTGACCGGCGCGGAGATCGATTACACGGAAGGGCTGCAGGGCGCGCAGTTCGTCATTCGCAACCCCAACGCCAGCACCACTTGCGGTTGCGGGTCTTCCTTCTCTGTCTGAGAGCCGACAAGCACTACCGTAAGATCGCCGGTTGCCGCGCCAAACTCAGTCGGATTGGCGGGAACCTTTTGCGTACAGGGACGAAGCCGGACAGCGGCGACGTTGGATAAGCGTCACCTCGCGTCGGCGACGAGTGTGTTGATCGCGTTTCGATCGAGTCGTGCCAGGAGCGGTTTCAATACGTCGGCGGATCTCGCCGGGCTCGACCACTTCATCACCGGCCCACAGCTCCTCGTAGATGACCGTGAACGTGTCGCCCGCGCGGATCTTGAGCATGACCCGCATATCGTTCGGCGCGCGGTGAGGCTTCGGCTTGTTCCTCGTCGCGAGAGCCGGGGGCCGTTGTCTCGGCTTGGCCATCTCCGGTCTCGACCGGTGCGCTCTGGACTTGACCCGGTGCGGATCCCAATGTCTCGGTAAAGGCGCGGTCGGCAAGGGGCCGGGCCGGGCGGTCCGGCCCGCGTTGTGCCGGGCGTGTCTCTTGCGGAGGGTCCGGCTGGGGAGGCAGCGCGAGGGGGATGGTGTCGGAGTCCCTGTCCCTGTCCGGATGTTCTGACTGCCAAGGAGCCCCCAACTGCCGGACTCCATAGACCGCGGATGCCGCGAGCGCGAGGCCCGCAATCACCAGAAGCATCTTGCGCAGGGTCCGGCGGGGTTTGCCGACCGAGAGGTCGCGGTGACGGAACTTGTAGTCGTACATAACGAAGTGGTGACAAGCCTAGAAAAATCTAGAATTCCTGTCGCCGGAATTCTAAACGAACGGAGGCTCCGTCGAAAACGGTTTTCTCGCGACCCCATCATGGCGCCCGTTCGACGCGGCGGCTTCGGGCCTGCGCTGTTTCGATTACCATAGAGACCTTTTGCGGAGGGGGCTTCCAGAATGGGTGCGGTAGACGACGCGCTTGCGGTTATTAGACGAGGAACGGACGAAATCCTCGTCGAAGAGGCCATGCGGAAGAAGTTGTCCAAAGGCAGGCGACTACGGGTCAAGGCGGGATTCGATCCCACGGCGCCCGATCTGCATCTCGGCCACACTGTCCTGATCAACAAGCTGCGTCAGTTTCAGGAGTTGGGTCACGAGG
>JAYEJW010000238.1:0-2545 GCA_034716535.1 Pseudomonadota bacterium | reverse complement strand
CCTCGATATCCCTTTTCTAAGACCGCTGTAAATGAATTTTTGACAACCCCACAATCTGCGCCAATACTTGGGTGTAAGGCATTGTTGGCGCTTACGATATGGCTGGAGCACAGGCATGAAACCGAGGCATCCAGTGGACTGGAGCCCAATGCCTGTTGCGAGACGACAGCGCTTGATCGTCCTGCTGGCCAAGCTGGTGCAACGCCGACTCGCCCCGACACGGACAGGGGAGGAGACCGCCGATGAGTGTGCACCTCTCAGCGTCCCGTCAAGCGGCGACATCCGCGCTGGGCGGAAAGATCCAAGCTTGCCACCTGGATCGGCTCGCCGTGGTCTACGTGCGTCAATCCACGATGCAACAGGTCGATCGGCATCAGGAATCGACACGTCTACAATATGCCCTCGTGGATCGAGCGATCGAACTGGGTTGGCCCCAACCCCGGGTGATGGTCATTGATGAGGATCTCGGGCGTTCCGGAAGTACGGCGGAGGGGCGGCCGGGATTTCAGCGCCTGGTCGGCGAGGTGGGACTGGATCATGTCGGGATCGTGCTCGGAATTGAGGTCTCGCGCCTGGCGCGCTGTTCTCGGGACTGGTACCAACTGCTCGAAGTCTGCGCGTTGTTCTCCACCCTCATCGCCGATGCTGATGGCCTGTATGATCCGACGACCTACAACGATCGGTTGCTGTTGGGCCTGAAGGGGACCATGTCGGAAGCGGAGCTGCACATCCTCAAGCAGCGCATGCTCGAAGGTAAGCGGGCGAAGGCGCGGCGCGGAGAATTGGCCTTTCGCCTGCCGATGGGCTACGTTCGCCACGCCTCGGGTGAGGTCATGAAGGACCCCGACGAGCAGGCCCGCGGGGTGATCGAGACGGTGTTCGACCAATTCGAGCGCAGCGCAACGCTCAATGGCGTGCTGCGTTACCTGGTCGAGCAGGACCTGCGCCTGCCGTACCGTCTCGTCAGCGGCCCGCGCAAAGGGGAGCTGGAATGGCGCCGCCCCAACCGCGTGACGTTGAGCAACCTCTTGCACAACCCCACCTACGCCGGCGCCTATGTCTATGGACGCCGCCCCATTGATCCGCGCCGCAAGCAGCCGGGCCGACCCTCGACGGGGCGCACCGTGGCGAAACCCGAGCAGTGGGAGGTCCTGATCAAGGACCGGCTACCCGCCTACATCGGCTGGGAGCGCTACGAGCGCAATCTGCGCCAGCTCGAGGCCAATACGGCCCAAGGGGTCGGCGTCGCGCGCCAGGGCCCCTCGCTGTTGTCGGGGCTGCTCGTGTGCGGGCGCTGTGGGCTGCACATGGTCACCCAGTACAACAACAACGGCCGCGGGCTGCGCTACCAGTGCTCGCGCATGATGGTCGATTACGGTGAGCCGCTGTGCCAGGGGTTGACAGGCGCACCGCTCGACGAGCAGATCCGCCACCTGATCTTCCAAGCCCTGGAGCCCGCCGCCCTGGAGATCAGTCTGCAGGTGGCCGAGGACCTCGAAGCCGAGCGGGCACGCCATCGTGCACACTGGCAACAGCGCCTGGAACGGGCCGCCTACGAGGCGCAGCGCGCCGAGCGCCAGTACCAAGCGGTGGAGCCGGAGAACCGGCTGGTGGTGCGCACCCTGGAGCGGCAATGGGAAGAGGCGCTGCAGGCCGAAGCCAAGCTCAAGGCCGACTATGAACGCTTCCTGAGCACCGAGCCAAGCCCCCTGACAGTCGATGAGCGCGAGCGCATCCGCTGCCTTGCAGCAGACATCCCTGCGCTGTGGCAGGCGCCCACCACCACCGATGCCGAGCGTCAGGCCATTGTGCGCCAACTCATCGAACGGGTGATTGTCACCGTGCTCGATGACAGCGAGCAGGTCACCATGGAGGTGCACTGGGCGGGTGGTCATTGCACGCGCAGCCGCCTCACCCGGCCGGTGGCACGCCTTGAACAACTCAGCTACTACCCGGAGCTGCTCGCGCGTGTTGCCGCCTTGCACGAGCAGGGGGTTGGCTGCAGGGAAATCGCCCGGCAGCTCAATGCCGAGGGCTGGCGACCGGCCAAGCGACGCGCGACCTTCAATGCCGCCATGGTCTCGAACCTCCTCGCACGTCAGGGGCTGCGCAGCAGTTCACCGAAGCAACGCCACGGCGCCGATCTCCCTCGCGCGCCCGATGAGTGGCTCCTTGCCGACCTGGCGTTGGCGCTCGACATGCCCTCAGTGACCCTGTTCAGCTGGATTCGCAGGGGTTGGGTGCGCGCGCGCAAGGTCGATCAATCGGGTCGTAGTCTCTGGTTGATCTGGGCAGACGGCGCCGAGTGCGAGCGCCTGCGCGCACGGCGCAGCGCCCCGCAACGCTGGAGCCGGCATGTGCGCGTGGACGACGCGCCCCACTCCTCGAATTGACGCTTTCGCACCACGCCTGGCAGCGGTTCCGACGGGCGACGCACGGAGACTGCGAAGACCGTCGGAATCAAATACCGAAGGTGTCGGAGTTGTTGATCCCCGTCGCAGCAGCAAGCCGCTGCCGGCCCCTACCAATGGTGACAGCTTCCGCC
>JAYEJW010000237.1:0-2547 GCA_034716535.1 Pseudomonadota bacterium | reverse complement strand
ACGAGATCCGAGCAGGGGCGCGGAGAAGGTCCGGCTGTTCCTCGATCAGGACTCCGGTATGCGCGCCGCAGCCCTTGGCGCCTTCGCCGAGCGCGTGGCCAATCGCACCGCCGATGCCTTCTACGTGCGCATCAACTAAAGACATGACCGTTGTATCGGCTCGGATTGATTGGACACGGATTTGCGTGATCAGGCGGCCTCCTTGGAGAGTACCGTCTGGCGAGCGGCGGCATGGACATGTCTAGCCCGACTTCGACTATTCAGCTCTGGTTCTCGTCGATGCGGGCGTTTTTGGGCCGGCCATACCGTCTATCGCTGTTTGGACAAGCTGCTGGTGCACAAAAAGGCGTTGTTCTCCTACCTGCAGGCGCGCTGGCGCTCCTTGTTCGATGCGCGCTTCGAGGTCCTGCTCTACGATCTGACCGGCACCTATTTCGAGTCCGACCCTCCCGGTTACGGCAAACGCCAATATGGTTACGGCCGCGACAAAAGGCCGAACTGCGTGCGGTCAGCGCCTTGGTCGTGACTCCGGATGGTTTTCCGCCCTGCAGATGGTCGACGTGCACCTGTCCACAACAGACGGACGCACCCTGATTCTCTCCCGCTACACCGAGCCGGCGAAAGACCAGCAGCTCCTGCTGCAGCAACTGCGCCTGCAGCTCCCCGAACAACCGCCACCGAGGATCACATCTGCAGATTCCGCAAAGAGCGCCTGACACCGACCCGTAGTGCCGACCTTTTGCTTCCGTAAACTGAAAAACAAGGGCTTACGCCGCTATTTCGGTCGAATAGTCGAAGACGGGGTAGGACTCGGTTTATCTCACCGGATTCTCTCGAATCGAATCGAGCGCGGTCTCCCGTTCTGATTCACCGGCGTCGTTTGCCCTGGGAAGATAGACGCTCCGCACCTAGCTATCGGATCGCCATGCTCAAACCCAGAGACCAGGCACAGGGCCGCGCTGTCAGAGTCGGCGAGGGCCTCGATGCTTCCAGGATGGTCAGCACTGAGGAATCAAGCCAAGACACCTGCTGGAGTAAACGGACAGGTCGCTCGCCGGAGGAGTGCTGGTCAACAATACAAAATTTCATATACTTCAACCGATGACCAATGCCAAACCTGTCGCGTTCCGAGGCAGCGCCCTTGATGATCTGCGCGCCTTCCCCGCTTCGGCCCGGCGCGAGGCGGGACATCAGCTCGACCAGGTACAGCACGGGCGGGAACCGGACGACTGGAAATCGATGACGACTGTGGGTCCCGGGGTCCGGGAGATTCGGATTCGGGACGCGACCGGCGCATTTCGGGTCATCTACGTGGCGAAGTTTTCCGACGCGCTCTACGTGCTGCACTGCTTCCAGAAAAAGACGCAGAAGACCAGCAAGACGGACCTGGACTTGGCCAAGAGTCGGTACCGGGAACTGATGAAGGAGTTGGGCCAATGAGCAACGAACGATTCGATAGCGTGTGGGATGCCATTGAGGACACGCACGCACAGGCCGAGAACATGAAGCTCCGCTCGGCACTGATGATGGCCCTGAAAGACCACATCGAGCGCGCCGGCCTGAATCAGTCGCAGGCGGCTTCGGTGTTTGGCGTCACGCAACCTCGGGTCTCCGACCTGATGCGCGGCAAAATCGACCTGTTCAGCCTGGATGCCTTGGTCAACATGGCGTCAACGGCTGGGCTGCACGTTGAAATGCGGGTGTCGGAGGCCGCGTAGGCCTGAGCGGAGTCCTATGTGTTGAGGGATCCGCAGCCATGATGTGGCTGTTTATCGCGGGAATCGTTGCCGACGCTCGTATTCCGCCGATCGAATACGCACGGCGCAATACGACAGTAGCCTATTGCGCCCTGCCGAGCTGTTTGCCTGGTGGCTCTGTTGAGATGCATCAATTCAAGACCCCGCGCGACCTCGCGTGCGACCCCGCGCGTGGGCCTTTTCAAAGGTGCATCCCGGTCGAGCGGAAATCAGGTCGGGATCAGCGACGCCACCCTGTTCCCGGGGGAAATAGATTCGTCCGCTCTATCCGGGCGTGCTTCCGGGTGTCCAGTGCCGATCATTGCCGCTGTTGGTTTTGGTTCCGGGTCTTAACGGTGCCGGCAAGACTAACAGTTATATACGCCTGCCGCGCAACGTCGCACCGTGCGTCGCCCCACTCCGGCAACGCTCACTGGCGTTAGTGGACGCCCGACTCTGGCTTCTGCAGTCTGGATCAAACTGTTAACCCCTGGGATTGAAAGCCGCTCTCCAAGTTCAGATCCGCAAACCACGATGGTTCCGGCAATCATCAATATAACAAATCGCTTCGACATGCTCATTGAGATTCTCCTATCACGAAATGCCCCGGCAATTCATCCGTACCCTCCAGATCCTTCAGATCTACCTTCTTCGCGTTCGTTGGGTTCTTGAAGCTGAAATCAACTGCTGCGACCTCATCCCCGGTCTTCCAGTTCCTGGTCTGAATGGTGTATTGCGGTCCACTGGTAAGGAGCTTGGAGGTGATGACAAATCGGCAAGGATAGGGGTGTTCCCCTTGCGCAATCCAGAT
>JAYEJW010000236.1:0-2548 GCA_034716535.1 Pseudomonadota bacterium | reverse complement strand
TGGGGAGATCTTCCGAAGGCTGCGGTTCGAGCCAGATGCGGTCCATTCAGGCCATACCCTATGTTCCAGGCATTGCCCGGGGCGTTTTGCGCTTTGGGGCCGCCAACGCCACTGCGCATTCCCTGACGCTGGTCCGGGGAGCCGAGATCGCAAGCCTGACCGCACGGCCCGCGGGGATCCTGGCGGTAGATGCCGCGCCCCTTTCCCACGTCATGATTCGGTTGCTCAATGCAGGGATTCCCACCCTGATCCTGGGGAGTGACCAGGCGGCCCAGTTGCGCGAGGGGGATGAGGCATTGCTCGACGGCGTCCGGGGTGTCGTTGGCGATCCAGCGGAGGTTCTCGCCCAAACCGAAGACCCTCCCCATCCGCCGCGATCCGGCGTCCCGGTGACGACCCTGGACGGCGTAACGGTCAGCCTGCGCGCCAGCATCGCCGGTGCGCAGGGAGCGGCGCTGGCACTCTCAAGCGGGGCCTCAGCCATCGGACTGGTTCGCTCCGAGTATCTGGATCCGCCCGACGGCGAGTTACCCGACGTCGGCTTCTACGAGCATGCATTTGACGGGCTGTGTCGGACCGCGGCACCGCTTGCGGTCACGGTACGCCTACTGGATGCAGCCGGCGACAAGCGGCCTGCGTGGCTCCCGGACCTGCCGGGCGTCCTCACAGCCCTCGGCCTTCAGGGATCACGTCTCTACGATCGCGAGCCCGTGCGCAGCGTGATGCTGGCCCAGATCGAGGCCCTCGGCCGCCTTGCGCCCGAGCACCCGCTATCGGTGCTGGTGCCCTTCGTCACCCGAACGCAGGAGTTTCTTCGCTGGCGGGAGACCATACTGGGGGTCCTGCCCTCGCCCCTGCCCGTTGGCGCCATGGCCGAGACGCCGGCCGCGGTGCTGGAGCTTGCGGAGCTGGCCGACGCGGCGGATTTCGTCGCCATCGGCTGCAACGATCTGTTGCAGTGCCTGTTCGCCGCCGACCGCGATCTTTCCGCCGTGGCGCATCTGGTCGATCCCTATGCGCCGGCGGTCTACCGGTTTCTGCGGCTCGCCGCACGGGCAGCCGGTACCCGGCTGGGGCGCGTGCAGCTGTGCGGCCTGTTGCCGCAGCTTCCCGGCGTGCTGCCGATCCTGGTCGGACTCGGTTTCAGCGCCTTCTCCGTCGAACCCTTGCTGATCCCCTGGCTGGCGAGAACCCTCGAGACGCTGGACACCGCCTCCGCGGCCCTGATCGCCGAAGGCGTGTGCGCTGCGCGAGACGCCGATGCCGCGCGTCGGCTGCTGGGGCTGCCGCCGGGCGCACCCTGGGCCCTCGGCGCAAGCGCGGGTGTCTGATCGGCGGCCTGCGGACCCTATGGCAGGAATACCGTGGCGCGCTGGATGCCCGCCGCGGGGAGCTGCGCCAACAGCTCGATGCGCTGAAGTGGCGGCCGTTCCATGACCTCACTGGCGCCTGAGCGGGTCTGAGGCAAGGAAGAAGGACTGGGGAACTTAAAGTCCAGGCTGGAGTTGTTGCCGGCAGTCGGGCTCAAATCGGTGGTTCTCCCTGCCCCGCGTCATGCGCCGGCGCTTCGTCAAAACCGGAGCGACAGCCCAGCATTCCCGGTAAGGAAATCCGCATCCGGATTGTCAGGTATGACGTCTTTCTCCGTATGGTAGAAGGTCAATCCCCCATTGGCATACCAATCCCCGTAACGACTGGTGATAAAGGTCAAGGGCTGGCTGAGCTGAACGCCGATGGAGGCGTAGCCGAAGCCGGCATCTCCGCCCGAGAAGCCCTTCTCCAGGAACCCGAGCCTGACCGGAATGGAGAGGCGCAAAGACGATGTATCGCCGGTGGCCGGCGAAAAGCCCGGATCGAGTCGCAACTCCAAGACGGACCCGCTGTCGGCGAACTTCGCGCTGACGCGGCTGTGCACCAACAGGCTGGGAGTGAACGCGAAGTCCTCGATCAGAAGGCCCGTATCGTCGAAAAATAACCAGGTATCGACGATTCTTTCCGTTTGCTCGAGGTAATACCATTCCTGGTATGTGACGCCGAAGTCGAAGCGCTCCTGGCGGTATCCGATCCCGAGCCAGACATCGATTTCCTGGACTGTGTCGCCGTACTGGGGGACGCCGTGTCTGTTGACGTCGGCCCAAGCGCCGGCGTAAATCGATACGGGTTCCATGGCGAGCACCAGCTCCAGCGAGGGGTTGAAGGTGCCGATCCGACTGGAACGCCAGTTCGAGCCGCCTCCCCAGATATCGGCGCCATAGGAGACGAAATGCGTGTTGTAGTCGAGCTTCAGGGTCCAACTAGCCACGGGCTTGACGGCACCGATTCCGCTCAGCGAATTCGAGGGTCCCATGTCCGCCGGAGCCGCCTGGACTCCCTCGGGCGTGAATGCGGCGGGCCCTTCCGCGAGAGCCGCGGTGTTGACCGTAACCCATCTTTGTCAGTTCCAGGCCGAATTTCCCGGAAAACGGGCTGATTTTCCAGTTCCCAAAAATAGCTATTATCCAATAATCAATAAGATACAAATTTTCCGCTCCTGAAATCGGAAAAGTAG
>JAYEJW010000235.1:0-2561 GCA_034716535.1 Pseudomonadota bacterium | reverse complement strand
AACGCCGCGGCGCTCGTACTGTTCCATAATCATCCGTTATGTTGATTTCTCAGTGTCAACCCGGCCCAACTGTCACCGCAAGAATTGTCAGTTCCGGATGGGCACCAGGTTAGGTTTGATATTGCGGCGCAGCTCGGCGAGCTCGCGTTCCCGGCGCTCCAGCAGTGTCTGCGTTTCCTTCCAGGCCGCAAAATAGTGATCGACCAGCGCAGCGAGCATGGCTGTCTGGTGCCGCAGGTTTTCGTTCTCGTCTCGAAGTTGTTGCAACTTCTGTTTCGCTGGACCTGGATCACGGTGCCGTTGTTGCTGGATTTTATGCAGTTCCTCAAGTACGTCAGAGTGGTAACGGTAGAGTGCATTGCGCGAGATCCCGGCGAGCTCACATAGTGCCGTAGCTGTCGGGGCTTGGGACGTACTACCCGATGCCTGCTGCCGGACCAGTTCCGCCAGTGCCTCTCGGAGTCGCTGTCCCGGCGACTTACAGCAAGAGTCAACGGTTGGTGTGGTTGCCATGTTTGTTCTCCTTGCTCGCGTCCGCATCGATCATGCGGATCAATGAACGCGCTTCGTCGAGACGTTCGCGCGCGATGCGTAGCGTCTGGATGGGCAGCGCCGGTTCGTTGAGCAGTGCCTCGCAACGACGGACCTGCTCGACCCAATAGGACCGATGCTGCGCCGACACAGCGAAGTTTTTACAGGACCTGCAGGTCGAGGGTTCTCGACGTGCCGGGTTGGGGCCGACGGCATTGCCCAGGCAAGCGCTGTAGTCTTCCCGGTAGACGCAGAACCCCCAGTCGCACACGCCGAGCACGAGGCCGGCGTCTACCAGCAAACGCGCGTAGCTCTTGAGGTCTTGCTTGAGCCGGGTGCCTCTGAACCGAGGGCGCCTGGCCATGATCTCGGCGCCTGCGCGCCCACCCAGGGCGGGTGCAGCGAGCATGTGCTCCCAAGCCGCGGCCGACTGCTCCAGGATCTCGGACTCAATCTCCTGATTGAGGCGATAGTCCGATCCGGCATAGCCATAGTCGGTGACGGCACGTTCGTGGTGGCCAAGGTGTTGAGCCAGTGCGAACATGGCAGAGCTGTCGCGCAGCGCCGCGAAGCGGGCGAAGGTCTTGCGCCCCTGGTGCGTCGAAAGCCGCCATGCCCGGCCCTGATAGTCAGGCACGCCAAGCCAGGCAGCAAAACGGCACAGCAGGACACGCATCCGCGTCGTCGATATGGTCTGCAACTGACCGGGGCACACTTGTTGCCACTCGGTCGCGCCGACGGTACGGCAACGGCGCAACCACAGCTCGCTGCGACCCGTCTGGGCACGATGCCCGGCGGACAGCGCTTCGAGAACGGAGATGGCCTGTATGGCAGGCGGCGGTGCCACCCACTCGTGCGGCCGGCCGTGATACTCGACTTGCTTCTTGAAGATGGCACCCAGGATTACGGTGATCGAGTCGTTGCCGCGGTGCTGAACGCAGCCAGCCTGCAGATGCAGAATCTCGCTTGCCCTCGGCCCCACGAGGTACGATATGACGACAAAGCAGGCGGCATACAGCATGTCGATCATGTGCGCGAGGTTACCGACTGTACGAATCGGGTGCGCACCCTCGGGTTGGTCGAAAGCTGCCTGCTGCAGTGCTCGCGTCGCCGCGTTGGTGCAGGCGTCGATGCCGCAACCGCGCTGTCTGGCCAAGGCCATCGCCTTGGTGTAGACCTGCCGCGTCCGCAGGATGCTGGCTGCACCGTTGGTGACGAGGTCGATGGCCCCTTGGACCAAGGCGATGGCGACATCATCCGGGGTATGTGGCCAGCGCCGGGTGTCAGCCTCGCGCAAGCGGGCGACCTCGCCGTGGCTGCGTCCCGGAAAGGGATCGAACTGCAGCCCGTCACTGAGGTGAGTGCGAAAGCGGTGGAGGTACGTGAACAGGTAGAGGTACTTCTGCACGGTCGCCGGGGCCAGCACGGCCCGCGCGATGCCGGGCCGCTCCGTGAGCGAGTGCTGGAACTGTAGCAGCGCCGCGGCGTCGAGATCGGCAAAGCGCACAAAACCCGCCTGATCCATCCAACGCACCAGTTCGCGCAGGTACTGAAAGTAGCCGGCAACGGTACTTGCGCGCAGCGGCAGCCCGGTACTCAGCGAGCGACCGCGGATGAGCGCGACAAGCTGCCGGCTGTACTCCAACAGCGGCGCATACCGGTCGTCGGTGAAACACCCCCCGCTGGGGAGTGTGAAGTTCCAGCGCAGTCGAACGGGTCTGGACTCTTCGAGCGCGTTGGTCGGCTTGAAGAGCCAGACCGGGTCCTGCCAAGTTGAGTCGACCAGGAACCATGTTCGATCATTCGACAGGTGGGCGCCAGATTGGGCTTCCAGGGTCGGGTTGGGGGATCGAGAAGAGCGCATGGGTGCGGCTTACCGAGATCATCAACTAAAATGTCTATTCGGTAGCCGCAATCTAAATTAATTCCTTTATAATCAGCTGGTAAATGTTTTTGACGTTCAAAATCAATATTCCGAAGCGATAGTTCACAACAAAGGGCCTGTTCGTAAGCAGATTCAAGTAGGCCGG
>JAYEJW010000234.1:0-12677 GCA_034716535.1 Pseudomonadota bacterium | reverse complement strand
GAACTGTTCCAGGTCCCGGGCACGTCGCTCGGCCTCGCCCGTACGCCGAGCCACCCTTTGCTCAAGGGTAACGTTCAAAATCTGCAATGCGTGTTCCGCTCGCCGACGCTCTGCGATCTCTTTGTTTAAAGCGGTGTTGGACCCTTCCAACTCGACAGTCCGCTGGGCAACCAAACGCCTGACCTGTTCCGCCCGCCCTAGGGATGTTAGCAAGAATACCGAAGACAGCAGCGTAAAGGCGATTCCGCCGCCCACAATGAGGTAACCACTCCAGGAATCCCGCTCGAAATAACCTGGAACAGGGTTACAGACGACGGTCCAGGTGCGGTTTCCCACCACAATCTCGTCGCGATACTCGGGACGATCTACGTCTTGACCGTCGGCCTGGTTCGCCGGCTGGTTCGTCCGCACGCGGGAGAGGTGAAAATAGAACGGCTGCCCCAACGACTCGGGCTCCGAGGAGAAGAACCCCATATCCACCCCGCTAGGTCCCAGAGTGCCCAGCGCTTGCTCGACGAGGTCGCGAACCAGGAACAGACCAATCGCGAATCCGCGCAAGCGCGGGGATAGTTCCTGCGCAGGGAGTACCTCCGTCTCACCGGAATCTCCCCCTTCCTCCTCCGCTGCCCGTTCGTACACCGGTAGATAGGCGGTAAATCCGGACTGCTCGCCTGTTGCCGACGCGATGGGCTCAGGAACGGATACGCGAAGGGCGTGCGCCTGGGCGGCATTCCGCAGGGCGGAATGTTCGTCGGCGTCCGACGCGAGATCCAGCCCGAGCAACGCCTTGTGCTCTGAATAGGGCTGAACATAGAGCACCGGGAAGTGGATGGGACGCGCCGATGCGCTCTTCAACGCACCGTCCGGCCGTCGCTCGGTAATGGCATAAGGATGGAAGCTCCGCCGGGCCTCAAAAATGAACCTGTCGCGCTCTTCGGCCACGACCCTCGGCACCCACTGAAGGGACTTAATCCCCTCGTTCCGTTTCAGGGCCGGACCCACGAACTCACGGAACTGACGCCGCGTGACGTGTCTCGATGCGTCGAAGAAGCTACCGACGTCCTGAACAACACCGAGGGCGTAGGTCACCTCGCGCTGAATGACCAGAAGCCTGTCCCGGGCAGCCTCCGAAAAGGCGCTGTGCCGCCGATGCCGTTCCAGGTCGGAGACCCTAGCAAAGATCAGCCAGGTGACCAGGATTCCGAGCAGCCCGACCAGGATGATGGGGGCGTAGCTCCGCCAACCTTGAGCACCCAGCGGTGTCGGCAAGGCAAGCTCGCGATGCGAGCCGGAAGGATGACCACTGTCTGGTTCGCGCCTCGGAGGCCGAGGAGAGGGGGTGACATTCTGAGACGGCTGCGTGCCCATGGCAAAAGTCCGCTCAGCCCCCCGCTCCCGCCGGACACCTGCGCAACCGACAAGGCATCGTCATGCCTCCTCGAAGCCGGACGGACCCGGTGGGAACCGCAGGCTGATGTGTCGCATGACCTCATCCATAATCTGGCCCACCGTCTCGTCGACACTCCAGTTCGCGATGACGGGTATTCCCCCCTTCTCCGCCTGATCGATCATAAAGCGCTGCAACTCCCAGATCCCTTCCAAGGCCTCCCTGTGACGCTCGGAGCCGCGATCGGGCTGCTCGCGGCTGCGGCGCCTCAGCTGATAATTCAATCGCCCTAGCGTCGTGACGGCCAGAACCAGGGGAACCACAATGGCCTTGTCGCGAGCGGCCTCCAGATCGAGACGAGTCGGCAGGACGTGAACGCCGTCCACGATCAGATCGTGG
Organism: Pseudomonadota bacterium; assembly: GCA_034716535.1. GTDB lineage: Bacteria > Pseudomonadota > Gammaproteobacteria > Chromatiales > Chromatiaceae > JAYEJW01. The sequence goes on along the minus strand of JAYEJW010000234.1, from coordinate 10,891 downwards.
CGCTCCTTCACTGCCCGGTAGATCGTCGCTTCCAGCGCCACCTTGACGGTACCGAACTGCGCAAGGAAACCCGACACGACCGGGTTCTCGGTCACCGACTCGCCAGGCATAGGCTCGATCGCCGGTAGGCCGTGCCAGGCGTCGAAGCTGGAAAAGCCCAGGGTCGGGGCAACGTGCGGAACCAGGTAACAGCGGATGATCTCCCGCACCATGTCGGTCGACTGGGTACGAACGATGTCGAGCAGATAGGCCAGACGCGCTGCGACGGTGCTCTTGCCGGCACCGGTCGCGCCGCCAATCAGGATAATGAGCGGCTCCCCGCTGTCGTGGAAGCGGCATCGGGAGAGGAATCGGTCCGCCGCCTCGGCGCAACAGCTCGATTTCAAGGTCTGGAAGATGACCCGCCGCAGTTGCCGGTGGTCGATCAGCGAGTCCCCCCTGCCGCGCAGGAACTCCTGCACCAAGCGCGCACCCTTCTGGGCCTCCTCGTGCCGGATACCGCACCCCTCCAAGTGCCGGGTGAGCATACCCACGGAGAACCCCTCGTCGCGGTCGGATTTGCGGACCATGACCGGCCGTTCCTGCTCCTTGCCGGCCTCGTACGCGCGCCGCGTCTCTTCACCGAAGCTTCGCTCAAGCTCTTCGCCCACGAGCTTCCGCAGTCGGGTCGTGTCGAACGTGTCTTCGCTGGGATCGAGCAAACCACGGATGCGCTGAGCGACGTCGTAGGCGTCCGAGAATGACAGCCCGACCGCGACCAACGACTGAACGAGTACGCCCCGGAGAAACGGGACACTCTGACCGGTCGCGGGCTCCGTGACGAACAGCTTCTTAGCCACGATTCTCCGGCCGTTGGGAAAGCAGTCCCGGTCCTAAGCGCGGGAGGGTTGCAGATGGGTGCATCTATAAAGCCTAGCCTGAATTCCGGGTTACCTGGCTGACCTTCATCGCTCCGGGATGCAAACCGACAACTCTGCCATGCTTGCGGCAATGCCCTGGATGGTGATCACACCTTGATAGACGCCGTCGTCGACGACGAAGATATAGCTGGTGTCCCCCCTCTCCATGAGCGCCAGGGCCTTGATCAGGGGCTCACTCGACGGGATGGTCTTGTGGATGGCCTGGACGTAAGGCTCGATGGGCTGGCAGATGATCTCCCGCGCCTTGTCCTCCGCGTGCTCCACGCAGGACAGCCTACTGGTCAAAAGGGGCGCCAGCTCCACCATAAAATCAGGTAGGCAGGACAGGCGCAGGACGTTCTTAAGGGTCACCCGGCCTGTTACCTGCCCGTTTCCATCGCCGAACGGCAGCGCCTGGACCTGGGCGCGACCGCACTCGACGAACAGGTCGCGCACGGTCATGTCGGGGTGGGCGATCCCGGTGGGGATCATGACCGATTCCACAGTCATGGCCCCGCCGTTGCTCGGGATCGCTTTCCCGCCGCCCCCTTGGTCAAGCTCTCCGTCCGTGTTCATGTCGAACACCACCGTTTACAGGAACCTAAAATAAACATAGACGCTCGCAATCACGATGCTCATAAGCATCAGCGGAAAGGCAAGCGCCATGAATTTCAGGAAGTCGATCCGGTGACCCGCCCGCTCGGCGAACCCGGCGACGATCAGATTGGCGCTGGCCCCCACGAGCGAACCGTTCCCGCCGAGGCAGGCCCCGAGCGCCAAAGACCACCAGAGCGGGGTCAGATTCTCCGCCCCGCCGAAGGTCGGCGCCATGGATTTGATCATGGGGATCATGGTGGCCACGAAGGGGATATTGTCGACGATGGCCGAGGAGACTGCGGAGACCCAGATGACGGCCATCGCAGTCAGGGTCAAGTCGCCCCCCGTCAGTCCCACGACCCGGTTGGCCAGTATTTCCAGAAGCCCCACGTTCTCTATGCCGTGGACGAGGATGAACAGGCCGACGAAGAAGAAGATGGTCACCCACTCGACCTCGCCGAAGCTCTTGTGCACCTTCTCCGACTGCTCTTCGGCGTCGCTGCCCAGGCTAGTGAGCAGCAGCAATAACGCGGCGCCGGCCATGGCGATAGTGGCCGGCTCCAGATGCAGAGGGTGGGCCAGCACGAAACCGATCACCACCAGGGAGATGACAAACAGGGACTGCTTGAGCAAAGGCGCATCGGTGATGGCCTCACGCTCGTTGAAGCTCATCACCCGCTCCCGCGCCTCGTCGGTTGCGTGCATGTCCCGGCCCCAGACTAGGTAGATGACCCCGAGCGTGGCGGCCAGGATGAACGGCGTGATGGGCGCCAAGTTGAGGAGGAAGTCGTTGAAGCTAAGGCCCACAGCGGAGCCGATCATGATGTTCGGCGGGTCGCCGATGAGGGTGGCGGTCCCACCAATGTTCGAGGCAAAGATCTCCGCGAACAGGAGCGGGTATGGGCTGATCTTGAGCTCTTCGGTGATCAGCAGCGTCACAGGCGCTATCAACAGGACCGTCGTGACATTGTCCAGCAGTGCGGAGAACACGGCCGTGACCAGAGAGAGCATTACCAGGATGCCCCAGGGCCTGGCCTGGACGCGCTTGGCCGACCACACGGCCACGTACTGAAAGACGCCGCTACGCCTCGAGACGGCGACGATGACCATCATCCCCGTCAGCAGACCCAGGGTGTTGAAATCGATGCCGCGGATGGCGGCCTCCTGATTGAGCACCCCCAGGGTGACCATCAGGCCGGCACCGATCAGGGCTACGATCGCCCGGTTGATCTTCTCGGTGACGATGACCGCGTAGGTCGCCACGAACAGGATGGAGGCGACCCAGATGGGACTGAGCCCGAAGATGACGTGCTGTGCGTGTTCTGCCGCCATGTCAGTCCTCCCTTGCGCCCTGCTCATCCCCCGACACCCCAGGAAGCAGATTAACCGCGATCTTGGTCAAGACGTCCCAGGTGGAGACCATGCCGACCACCTTCTGCCGTTTGCCCTGGACCACGACCACCGGCAGGCTGGTGGGATTCTCGGACAGCAGCTGCAGCAACCTTGGAATTGGCGTGTCCGGCCCACAGAACCGGAGCTTTTTCTTCTTTTCGAGCAGCTCTGAAACGGGCTTCCGACCAATTTCCTGCAGCCGCTGGAGGAACTCGTCCGACTGGTCGGACAGGAACGCAATGTCCATCTGAAAGCTTTCCGCTTCCAGACGCGCGGCGGTGGGCAGCAGCTCGTGGGCGAGCCGCCGCAGGCTGAACAGGCCGACGAACGAATCGGTCTCGTCCACCACGGGAATGTTGTGGACCTGGTACTTGCTCATCTTGAGCAATGCCTCGGCAACGGTGACGTCCGACGTTACGGTCACCAGATCGGAGCTCATTATGGTTTTTGCCGTCATTTTCTTATTGCTCGTAGTACCGGCTTTTTTCAAATGTTACGATTATATTACCATTCCAGAACATCCACGGCGGCAACGCCAGGTTTCTGTGTCCCGAAGCTCTCATTCTAGGTCAGCGCCGCCCCTCTGACTCAGGCCTTTGGATGTAAGGCAACGAAAAACTGACGATACAGGCGGGCTCCTTGCCAAGGCTTTTTCTTCGACAGCGAGATGCGGGAACAGGACGAATCGAACGAGGAGGTGAAGCGATGGCAGCCATACCCTGGAAGGACGAATACAGGATCGACGTGGCGGTGATAGACCAGCAGCACCGCCGACTGGCCGGCCTCGTGAACGAACTGCACGAGACCCTCGAGTCCAAGCGGTCCAGCAGCGAGTTGCGCCATATCCTCCACGAGCTGATCGGATTCACGGCCCTGCATTTCGCCACCGAGGAGGAGCTCATGCTCAAGTACGAGTATCCGGGGTACCCTGAACACAATAGGGAGCACAGGATGTTGTTGGGGCAATTGCATGCGCTCGCGACAGCCGTCAGCGACGAAACAGGAGTCGGGTTCAACTCCAAAGCGGACCTGTCCGACGATTGGGTCACGAAGCACCTCCTTGAAAGCGACGTGCAGCTCGGCAGATTCCTGAACAGTCGGGGCGTATTCTGACAGCAGGCACGCGACGATGTCGAAGCTGCTGAAGGTCGTGTACGATGTGGCCGGCATCCGCGCCGAGTACCTCCGCGTGCACGATGAAGTCCTCGGTCTCTCGGCCCGCAACCTGATCCGCGTTTTTCATCGGAGCCCAGCGGACACCCGCGCGGACAAAACAAGAGAGTTGCGTCAGCTTGCGCGGCGACTTCTCGCGTCACGAAAGGATCTGACCGAGCTCAGCGAAGACGACCTGTCCATTCGACGGGGACGGGAAATCTGTAACGCACTCGACGGCTACGTGGATGCCCTGGCCGAATCAGTCGACATACTGGCAACCATCTCTGAGCTCCGGCAGAGGCCGATCGCAACAGACAACACTCACGACTTCGACCGGCTAAATGCCCTCAAGGTGGCATATGACGACGCCGTCCAGTATCGAAAACGGTTGGGGACACGCCTCAACAAACTGATATCCAGCCTCTGATCCCGCGAAGGAAATCAAATCGCCGCGTCGCTCGTAGTCTCAGCGAGGCATTGCTGTTCCGCAGACCTCACCGCGCCCAACAACGTAGCGCTCGCCCATCTCTCGGACCGCTTTGGCTCCTCACGGCACTATTGCCCGGCGCCCCGGAATCCAGCAAGCGGCCCTGCGCTATTTCTTGAGTTTCTTGTTCTTTTTCTCGCTCTTCTTCTCTTTCCCGCCTTTCTTCTTCCCCTTTTTTTCCTTCTCTTTCTTCTTGTCTTTCTTGACTTTCCGAGACTTGTCTTTCCCCGTCTTCTCCGCTTCGTCCTTCTCTTCCCCCACCTCAATGCTCGCTTTCACCGGCGGTTCATCCAACAGGTTCGCGGCCTTGGCCGACGCCGCCGCTGCCGGTCTCGCAACCGTAGCTGCGGCTTTCTTGCTGCGCTTTTCGGACGTCGCTCCAAGGCGGATCAGCTCCGCGGCCGCTGCTTTCACCTGGGCGGCTCGGGCGCCGCCGAAGCCCGGTATGTCACTGATCGCGGCAACTGGAGTTGAGGCCAGGTCGCCGACGGTCCTGATGCCGCGCGCCGCGAGCTCCTTGGCAGTCGTCGGGCCGACGCCCCTGACATCGATGAGAGTATCGTTCATCCGCAAGTCTCCTGTTTTTCCGGTTACTTGGAGCCGTTTATTACAGTTTTGTGAACAAAACATAGCGCATTTGAGGAAACAGTCCAACAATCGAGCTCCGAACCTCTTGATTCGCGGACCCGCCTCAGGTCAAATCCGCGTCCGGGGAACTCCCCCGCAAATGCTCTGTCTTTGTTCACGTTTTTGTTGCGATCGGTCGACAATCAAAAGGGAGCGCTTTTCGCATGATCGACGTTCGAGAGCTGACCCGAAGTTACGGGGACCTGAAAGCGGTCGACGACGTCACATTCGACATTGGCCGTGGCGAAGTCGTTGGTCTGCTGGGCCACAACGGAGCCGGCAAGACGACTGTCATGAAGATGCTCACCGGCTACCTGGAACCGAGCGCCGGGCGCATCCTGATCGATGGCCTGGACATCGGCCAGCGGCGACAGGACGTGCAACAACGCATCGGCTATCTGCCGGAGAACTGCCCGCTCTATCCGGAGATGACCGTCATCGACTACCTCGAGTACCAGGCGGCCCTGCACGGTGTCCCGCTCTCCGATCGGTTCTCGGCGATCCGCGCAGCCATCGAGCGCACGGACCTCGCGCCCAAGGCCACCGATGTGATCGCTACACTTTCCCGTGGGTACCGCCAGCGTGTAGGTGTCGCCCAGGCCATCCTGCACAAGCCGGCAATCCTGATCCTTGACGAGCCCACCAATGGGCTCGACCCCTCCCAAATTCAGCACATGCGTACGCTGATCCGAGAGTTGTCCGAGAGCGCGACAGTAATCCTGTCCACACACATCCTGCAGGAGGTGGAGGCCGTGTGCGACCGGGTACTCATCATGCGTGCGGGACGGCTGGCCTTGGACACCCGAATGGGTGAGATCGGCACGTCCCACCGCTTGTTCGTGAACCTGGACCGTCCGCCCGCCGAGGCCGAACCGGCGCTGACGGCCTTGGACAGGGTGAAGGCGGTGGAGCATCTCGAGACCGCCGCCGGCCGTTACCGATATGTTCTGGACACCGCTGATCCCACCGACGCAGCTCCCCTCGTGGCCCGGTCCGTGAACGACGCCGGGTGGTCCCTGTACGCACTGCAACCAGAGCTCAGGGACCTGGAGACCCTGTTCGGTGAGGTCAACGAGACCCAGGAGATGGCCGATGCATGAGGTGATGCGCGTCGCCCGCAAGGAGTTGTGGGGCTTCTTTGCCTCGCCCGTGGCTTACATCTTCCTCGGCGCGTTCCTGGCGGTAAACCTGTTCGTATTCTTCTGGGTGGAGACCTTTTTCGCCCGCAACGTGGCCGACAGCAGGCCGCTGTTCGAATGGATGCCGGTGCTCTTGATCTTCCTGGTCGCGGCCCTGACGATGCGCATGTGGAGCGAGGAGCGCCGCGCGGGGACCCTGGAGACCCTGATGACCCTGCCGGTCTCGCCCCTACGGCTAGTGCTCGGCAAGTTTCTGGCCGCGCTGGGCCTTGTGGCACTGGCCCTTGCGCTTACCCTGCCCCTGCCGGTTACCGTTTCTGTGCTCGGACCGCTGGACTGGGGCCCGGTGCTCGGGGCCTATCTCGCCACCCTGCTGCTCACCGCCGCCTATATCGCCATCGGGCTGTTCGTCTCCGCCCGCACGGACAACCCCATCGTCAGCCTGATCGGAACCACCCTGCTGTGCGGCCTCTTTTTTCTTCTCGGCTCGGACGCCCTGACCGGTCTGCTGGGGCACCGGGGCGGCGAGATCTTAAAGCTCCTGGGAAGCGGGTCGCGCTTCGAGTCCATCACTCGCGGCGTTATCGACCTGCGGGACCTCTACTTCTACCTCAGCATCGTCGGCGTGTTCCTGGCGCTCAACGTCTACACCCTCGAGTGTCTGCGCTGGGCCGGCGATTCGGCCAAACCCCAAGTTCACAAACGCTGGAGGCTAGTCACGGTGCTGCTTGCCGCCAACTTCCTGGCCGGCAACCTGTGGCTGCAGCAGGTCGGCTGGGCGCGTGCGGACATCACCGAAGGCCGTGTCTACTCCATCTCCGAGGCTACGCGGAACTACCTGGCTCAGCTCCAGGAACCCCTGCTCATCCGCGGCTATTTCAGTGCCCAGACCCATCCCTTGCTGGCGCCCCTGGTGCCCCAGATCCGCGACCTGCTGCGGGAGTACGAGATCGCCGGCGGCGGCCGAGTGCAGGTGGAGCTCATCGACCCGCTGGAGGAGCCGGAGCTGGAACGCGAGGCCGGCGAGAAGTACGGGATCCGCCCGGTGGCCTTCCAGACCGCCAGCAAGTATCAGGCGGCGGTTGTGAACTCCTATTTCGACGTGCTGGTACAGTACGGCGACCAACACGAGAAGCTCGGTTTCCGTGATCTGATCGAGGCCAAGGCCAGCGGCGAAGCAGACCTGGACGTGCGCCTGCGCAATCCGGAGTACGACCTCACACGCACCATCAAGAAGGTGCTCTACGGTTACCAGGGCGGCGGCGACGTCTTCCAGAACCTGATCGCACCTGTCGCCTTCCACGGCTACATCTCGGCCCTGGAAAAACTCCCCGAGCCGCTGCCCTGGCTGAGGGCCGACCTTGAGGCCGTTCTCACGGAGCTGACCGATCAGTCCCGGGGCAAGCTCAGCTTCGATATCCAAGACCCCGACGCCGGCGACGGCGCCCTCGCCCGAGAGATCGAAGAGCGCTACGGCTTCCAGCCGCTGGTGCTGGGCCTTCTGGACCCCGATGCCTTTTACTTCTACATGGTGTTGGAGTCGGGCGATCAGGCGGTACCCGTTCCCCTGCCTGAAGAGGTCGACAAGGCGGGCCTCAAACGCGCCATCGAGACCGGAATCAAGCGCTTCGCTCCCGGCTACCTCAAGACTGTCGCCCTCTTCGTCCCGGAACAGGGCGGCGGCCTGATGCCCGGCGGCTTGAGCTTCAACGAGCTCAAGGACGGCCTACGTGAGAACGTGACCCTGCGGGAAACGGATCTCAGCACCGGCATCGTGCCTGAGGACGCGGACCTGCTGCTTGTCGTGGGCCCGGAAGACCTCGACGAACGCCAGGTCTTTGCTATCGATCAGTTCCTGATGCAGGGCGGCACCCTGATCCTCGCCGCCTCCCCCTACCACGTCGACCTGAGCGGGAGAGCCATCGTCGCGCGTATGCAGCCCACGGGGCTGGAGGCCTGGCTGGCCCACGTCGGTATCGAGCTGGAGCCGACCCTGGTGATGGATCCCCAGAACACCCCCTTCCCCATCCCCGTCCAACGGGAGGTTGCGGGTTTCGTGGTGGAGGAGATTCAGACCATCGCCTATCCCTACTTCCCCGACATCCGGGATGAGGGTATGGACCAGGAGACAGGCATCACGTCGGGGCTCGGTCAGATCACCGTCAACTGGGTCTCGCCGATCAGGATCGATCAAGAGAAGAATCAGGATCGTCAGGTCACCGAGCTCCTCCGGAGCTCGTCGGCCTCCTGGACTGATCCCTCCGAGGACATTCAGCCCGACTTCACCGCCTACCCGGACCTCGGTTTCGCCGTGGCCGAGGAAACCGGCCCCAGCCTGCTCGCGGCAGCGGTGGAAGGCCGTTTCGAGTCATTCTTCGCAGACAAGCCTTCGCCGCTACTGGCTGAGGAGCCGGAAGAAGAGGCAACGCCCGAGGACACCAGCGGACCCGAGGAGGATAAGCAAGAGGTGCCGCCCGTGATCTCCGGCGTTGTGAAATCCTCTCCCGCCTCGGCACGCCTGATCGTCATCGGCTCCCCGAGCTTCCTCACCGACACCGCCATCAGCCTGGCGACGGAGGCCACCCGCTCCCTCTACACAAAACCGGTGGAGCTCATCCAGAACGCCGTGGATTGGTCTCTGGTGGATCGCGGGCTGCTGGCGCTCCGGGGACATGGCCAGTTCTCCCGGTTGCTGATGCCGCTGGACCGCGAGGACCAGATATTCTGGGAATACCTCAACTATGCCCTGGCGTTGGCAGGTCTCGCGCTCGTTTACTGGCTGCACCGGCGCAGCCGCGCAAAACGACAACGGGACTACGACCTGGTCATGTCCGCAGGGGGAGCCTGAGCCATGCAACCAACAGATACAGTCAACGACACCGTGGCGCGACGCGCCACCCCTGCGGTTCCCCAGAAGAAAAGCGGGGGTGAGGGCACCGACTGGCGCGCCCTTCTCTCGCCCCACATCGTTGCGCTCATCGGACTCCTCGCTGCGCAGCTCCTGCTCGCCCTCGTGCTGGGGTTCGGTGGAAGGGACTTTGGCGCCGCGAGTCCGGACGCACCGCTGCTCGCCTTTGACGAGGAGCAGGTAACACGCGTCCGCATCGAGACACCCGACAAGGACCCGCTACTGGTCGAGAAAATCGACGGCCAGTGGAGCATCCCCGCCCTTGGAGACTTTCCCGCGGCGGAGCTCAAGGTGACTGACCTGCTGGGCAAGCTCGCGGAGCTCAAGAAACGGCTGCCGGTCGCCACTTCGCAGACCGCGCGCAAGCGCTTCCTGGTCGCCGACGATCTGCACGAGCGTAGGCTGACCCTGGAGGACGGCGATCGCGCGCTGGCGACCCTCTACCTGGGAGACTCCCCCGGCTTCCGCAGACTCTTCGTCCGCGCCGAGGGTGAGCAGGCAGTCTACGAGGCGGACATGGCGCTGTTCGACGCATCGGAGAATCCCGACGACTGGAGCGACAAGACGGTCCTGCACCTCGCCGAGGAGGACCTGCGGCGCGTCGAGCTTCCGGACGCCACCCTGGAGCGCGTGGAGGGCACCTGGCGCCTGGCGGATCTCGCCGAGGGCGAGGCACTGGATGAGGAGTCCGTCGATGATGCGATCCGAAGGTTGGCCCAGGTCAACTTCCTGGCGGTGAGGGAAGAGCAGAATGTGCCGGAACCCGAGAAGGGCGCGCCGGCGGTGCGATACGAGATCACAACGGCAACCGGCGAGACGCTCGAGTACCAGATCTCGGGGCTGGAAGACAGCGAGAACTATGTCCTCCGGACATCCGCCCGCCCACACCTCTTCGAGCTATCCAAGTACACTGTGGAGGGGCTGACCGAGATCGAACGAAGCGCGTTGATCCAAGAGAACAGCAACGATGGAACCGAGGTCTCTGAACCCCCGAGCGCGTCGCCACCCGACGATCAGGAGCAAGGGGAAAGCTGACCGACTCAGGGTCTGCGCGGTGCAGGGATGCGCCGCAATCTTCAGCCACGGCAAACGGAACAGGCTCTTTTCCGAGCATTCCGGAAGTCATCTCAAGGCTCTAAGCACAGGAAAACCCGACAATGTCGAACTCTGATCCGTCCAAGCCCCGAGGAACCGGGAAGAACATCGACAGGGACCGGCTCGATCGTGTCGTCGCCGAGGCCCGCCGCGCCCGTGAAGAGCGCGAACAGGGTTATCGGGAGCAGGCGCTGAAGCTGTATCCCTGGGTCTGCGGCCGGTGCGGGCGAACCTTTACCCGCACCAACCTGCGTGAGCTCACCGTTCACCACAGGGACCATGACCACGACAACAACCCGCCTGACGGCAGTAACTGGGAGCTCCTGTGCCTCTTCTGTCACGACAACGAGCACAGCCGCTATGAAGAGCATCTTGCCGCAGGGGGCGCAAGCTCGGATGAAAAAGGCGAGCAGGTCACCACCCATCGCCCCTTCGGGAACCTGAAGGATCTGCTCAAGGGCGGCGAGTGAGCCAACGGCCCTCGCCCGCCCGAACGCGAGCCACGCTGCCGATTTCCAACCCATGAACCCGGCTGCCTCAGCCGGTTACACTTGAGCCTTGACGCCGGACACAGAAACAACCGATGAGCAAA
>JAYEJW010000233.1:0-12746 GCA_034716535.1 Pseudomonadota bacterium | reverse complement strand
AAAAAGTCTAGCCCCCATCGCTCACCGCTCGCGTCATCCTCAGGATTTTCCGCCCCGCGAGTGCGCGCGGGGGCGTTGGTGAGCTTCCGCGGGGCGCGATGGGAGCCGGATCAATGGGGATCGAGAGGAAGTGCAGTTCCCAAACGCCGCATTTCCCCGTTCAACCACCCGATTGCGTGGTGGAGGACAGGGCGGCCCGTCGGCGTCCTGGTGGATACCGTCGGCGCCGGCGCAGCCGGCCTCTCAGTCAGCAGATTCCGCGCTCAGGGCGATCCAGCGCATGCCAGCGGGGATTGGAGGTTGTACAGAACCTGACCGAATAGCTGCGCGCCAGGATAGCTTTCCGAGAAGGAGATACGGATTCGGCGCACGCTCACGCGAATGCGGGCGCCGATCTTGAGCAGCTTCAGGCGAATGCTGCCGCACTGGGCACGTGCCATCTCGGTCCCTTGCAGGCCGAGGCGGCGCAGGGCACAGAGCAACACATAGGCGAAGGAGGAGAAGTACAAGCGGATCTGGTTGGCGCGCATGATCTGGGTGCTGGTGCGATCGGCGAACAGGTCCAGCTGTTGCTCTTTGATGCGGTTTTCCATATCGCCGCGCGCGCAGTACAGATCCTCGTAGAGGGTGCGTGGATCGGCCTGCTCGGCGGACAGCGAGGTCACCACGAAGCGCGGATTCTCGCCCTTGGCCAGATGCTCGGCCTTGGCCACGACGCGCCGCGCGCGGGTCCAGCTGTCGCGGGTCCGGTAGTCGAATTCGCAGAACACCCGACTGGGCTCGCCGCTGCGCAGGTACTGCAGATGCGCGTCGACCCGGGCGGCGAGGCTGAACCGACGCAAGCGGGCATTCTTGGCCAGACCCAGGACGAACTCAACGCCATTGGCTTCGCACCAGGCCATGATCGCCTCGCGGCAGAAGCCGGAGTCGCCACGAATGATGATCCGGGTGTGTGGCCATCGCGCGCGGATCTGCCCGACGATGCGCTCGAGCTCCTCGACACTGCCGGCCGAGGCGTCGATGTCGGCCTTGCGCAGGCGCGCGCACAGCAGGTGCTCGCCGCTGAAAATGTACAGCGGTAAATAGCAGTAGCGTCCGTAGTAGCCGTGAAAGAAGCGCCCCTCCTGTTGGCCGTGGATCGGGTCGTCGGTGGCATCCAGGTCGAGCCAGATCTGTGCTGGTGGCTTCTGATGGGACTCCAGGAAGCAGTCGACGAACAACCGGTCCATGCCCTCGGGATCGGCCACAATCTTCTTGTAACGCGCCTTGGCGCTGGCATCGGGCGGTGTGAGTTCCAAGCGGTTGAGCGTGCTCGAACTGGCCAGGGGCTTGCCCTTGTCGCGCGCGAAGAACCGATCCTGGCCTGTCGGATCCTTCTTGCCGACCAAGACCGCCAACAGCGAATCCAGGCGCAGGCGGTCGTGATCGTTGAGGTCCTCGTAGCCCAACGCCAGGCCGAACACCCGTTGCGCCACCAGGTCCCGGACGCTGTGCTCGATGGCCTCCGGATCGCGGTGATCGACAAACTGCTCGGCCAGGCGCGCGAGGATTTTCGTCCTCGCTTCGACTTCGGCGAGCAGCAGAGCGCCGCCGTCGGAGCTGATCATACCCCCATCGAATTTGCCCACCACCGCACGCCTGCCCAGCGCGTGAAATTCCAGTTGCTCCGCGTTACACTCTGTCATCGAAAGGCCACCCTCTTGCTGGTGCATAAGCAGTTGATCGCACAACCCTTATGCCAGAGAAGGCGGCCTTTTTTCAACCCCCTGGTGAGCTATTGGGGCTAAGGACGCCCGCCGGTGAGGCGGTACAACGCCAGAAACTCCCGGCGCGTCCGCGGGCCGTAGGTGGCGAAGCTGGGCTCCGGCGCTTCCCGATAAGCCTCCTGCAACCGTCCGACCCGGTCCATCCGAGCCCGCCTTCGCAGCTCCTCGATGGCGACGGGGTACGGACCGGAGGCGGCATTCAGCCCGAAGACCTTGGCGCGTTGCGCCGGGGTGATCTCGGGGTAGCCGTACCGGTCGCGGAAGCGCTCGGAGATCTGGAAGGTGCGAAATGCCTGGATCTGGTCCTGAGGGCTCCCGTACCAGATCGAATCGGTGCCCCACAGGACCCGGTCCTCACCGACATGCTTGAATAACTTGCCGAGTACGTGGGCCGCCTCGTCGGGGTCGCGCATGAGCAGGCGCCAAGTGGTGCCGAGCTCGGCGTAGACGTTGCGGTTGGGAGGGATGCCGTTGTCCTGTAGCGAGCGGATCAGGCTGTCCACGCCGCCCTCGGCGCGAGCCGGATCGTAGGGACCCTCGGTGCGCCAGGGCTCGTACCCGGAGTGATAGACGATGAAGGTCATGTCCGGGTACAGACGGGCGACCGCGCCGATATCGCGGCAGGTCGAGTACTCATAGTCGAAGCCGAAGAGCGGCAGGCCCTTGTGCACGCAGATCACCTTGACCCCCAGTGCCCGTGCCCGCGCGATGAACGGGAGGCCGTGGCGCTCGTCGTCCAGCCAGTAACCCTTTCCGTCCGGTCCCCACTGGGTATAGGTCTTCCAGGCGGCGATCCGGTACTGCTCCTTCTGGCGCGCCATGTCCTCGATGGCACCGGGCAGGTTGGGGAGCACCAGGGAGTGGATCAGCAATCTGTGATCGCCCTCCAATGCCTCCACGATGGCCCGGGTCGCTGCCGCTTCGGCCGTGGAGAGGGGATTGTCCTCGGGTGCGGCGGGCACGGCCGAGAGCACGGCCATGTCGGTGTCGCTGTCGAGGAAAATCTCGCGCACGAAGTGCTCGGTGGAGAAGCACTCGATGTTCCCGTCGCCGCACCAGGCCTGCGGCATTACCCGCAAAATGTAACTCCAGCGGTTGGTGAGCCGGCGCCAGCTGCCCTGGGGGTCGACGTGATGGGTCTGCACGTCGAAGATGAATTCCCGCTTTCCCAGGATTTCCTCGGCGGCCTCCGGCTCCAGAGCGGCCTGCTTCGGCACGGCGAAGCCGCCTCCCACCTTGTCGAAACGGGCGAAGGCGTCGTTCATCGCCAACAGGGTGGCGGCGGCACCGGGAAGTGTTTTGAGAAAGCCGCGACGGGTCAGGCCCAAGCTGCGACTGAAGTCGTCCGCGCGGGCGTGCGCCAGTCGCTTCGCGGCCGCTGCCTGCGCCGGAAAAGGAACCGGCCAGAATTCCCCGTTGGAGGTGCGGTCGAGCTTGACGGGGAGGCGCCGGCCTTCCGGGTCCAGCTCATGGCGTCGAATTCGCATGCGAGTCAGCCCCCGTAACCTAAAAGTGGTTGGACCCGGAGAAGCCCGACCCATCGATACCTCACGGCTTCCGCTCCCCCTTTGGCTCTTCATGGAGCGCTCGGCCGCTCAGAAGCCGGCGGGCGATGACGGCGGTCTGGTAACTGGCGCGCTCGGTCGGTGAGTGAGCCGCCAGGTACCGGGCTATCGCGACCAAGGTGTGTCTTCCGGCATCGCCCCCGCCCCATTCGTGAAACTGGCGCACGCCGGCCTCGAGCATCTGGTAGGCATGAAAGCCCGCATCCTCGCGCAGCACCGCGTGAGCCAGAGTCGCGATAAGCGGCCCGGGTGGATGGTCGAGGAGGAGGTAGCGGGCCACGAGCCGCGCCGCCGTCTCCACCTGACGCTGGCAGTCGAAGGCGTCCAGCAGCTTTCTCTGCAGGACTTCGGGGTCGGATGGAAGCCCCTCCAGGCCCTCGCCGTCATCGCCGGGAATCGGCGCCGGGGGGATGTTGAGGTAGCGGGTGAGATAGACCGCCATGGCGCCGTGAATGACGCCACGCAGGGCCTCGGGGGATTCAAATCGGTCGAGGTCCTGACCATCGATACGTTCGAGCGCCTGGTGCACGGCGTTGCAATAGGTAAAGACGTGGTGCGCGCTCTCCCAATCGGAATGCTCATTCGACAGGCCGAAACGGGCGAGCCGCAGAGCCGCTGTGTAGGCGAGCGTTCGGCCGAGGTCGACCGGTCGCGCGCCTGTGCGGATGGCTTCCTTCAACGCCTCCACCACCGCTGCCGGGTGCCCATCGAGCAGCTCCTGCGACAATTCCAGGTGGCCATGCCAGGATGGCGGGCCGCACCCCTGGGCGGCGGGCGCCGGCAGCTCAGCAAAGGTCCTCTCCAGCAGAGCGGCGAGGTCGATGGGCCGGCGCCATTGCGGGGATTCCTCGGCCCCACGGGCCGATACCATCTGCCCGACGACGGTCGGTAGGACGGACGCCGCGTGCTCCCAGCCGATCAGGTCCAGGCACTCGAAGGCCTTGTTGATGAAGTCCAGGGAGTGACCGCCGTCGGCGAAGATCCGGTCGGTCTCGGCCGCGAACAGCAGCTCGGCAAGCGCCGCCGGCGTCGCGTCAGCCGCAATCGCGGTGTGGACCGTGCGCTCGGCCGCGGCGCGGTGGCGTACCGAGCTCCACTGGCGCAGCCAGCGCTTCAGGGTGGCGAAGTCCGGCCTACTGGACAGCCGTCCGGGGTCGCGGTGCGGCGATGCACCGTCGCAGTCGACGGCCACGTGGCGTGCGCCCTGAAACAGGGCCAGATAGGCATCCTCTTGCGATAGCAGGGGAAGGAGCCAGCCGAGTGCCGTGAGGATTGTCATCCCGGTTCCCCAGCCATCGCGGTGGCGGGTACCGAACAGGGCCGCTTGGCGGAGGATCTCGGTTGGGGTCACACTGGCGACGAGTAGTTGGCGAATCGCCTTGGCAATGACGAGACCCAGGTCATGGGCCATGCCCTCTTCGAGCCGCTGGCGCCAATGGCCGATGGGATCGGGATGACCGAAATCGGCCCTCAGCCAAACCTCCTCGCCGCGCAGCTCGACCGGACAGGTGGGCACATCGTCGGCCCAGAGGTCGAAGGTGCAGCCGCTGGTGAGGTCGAAGCGGGCGTGGTGCCAGTGGCAGGTCAGGATTCCGTCCTCAATGCTGCCACGGTCCAGGGGAAAGCCCATGTGCGGGCAGCGGTTGTCGAGGGCAAAGACCCGGCCACGGTCAAAGACGACGAGAACAGGGCGATGGCGACTCCGGACCAGGAGGCTACCTTTGGCTTGAAGCTGCTTCAGTGTGCAAGCGAGGACGAAATCAGGTTTCGCATCGTTCACGGCGGCTCCGTCGAAGGATCATGCCAGTACCCCTCGACGAGTGGGACCACACCGGTTGGGGGGCGTTCCCTCCGATAAGCCGGCGCAAATCGGCAGACATAGGATAGCGTTCCACCTCCAACGGTGGTCCCGACGATAAGTAGAAGCTCTTTCTCGAGCCCGCTTGGAAGGAACTGGCCCCAGTAATAGCTGACTAACCTTGTCAAGAACACTTCCCGCGTCGGAGCCGATGTCATGAACGATGGCCAAGTGCCTGTTTGGACTCCGGCCGACCTGCACCGCCACCTGGCGGATTGCCGCCGTTTTTCGATTCTGGACGTGCGCAACCGTGACGAGTTCAATGCTTGGTGCATCGAGGGCAAGACCGCGATCGATACTTACAACATCCCCTACTTCGAGCTGCTCGATCTCGAGGAAGAAGACGAGGAGATCGCCGCCGCGGTAGCGCGTGCCGTCCCTGAGCGGCTGCGGGATAAGCTCCCCCTGAGCGGGCCGACCCTGGTGGTATGCGCCAAGGGCGATACCTCGACCCACATTGCCGAGGGGCTGCGACGGCTCGACTACGAGGCCTTCAACCTCGACGGTGGGATGCTGGTCTGGGGCAACCACTACGAGGTGCGGCCTGTCGTGGACGGCGCCCGGCTTAGCATCATACAGATCAGCCGCCCGGCCCGGGGCTGTCTGAGCTATATCATCGCCAGCGGCGGCGAGGCCCTGGTGGTGGACCCTGCCCGCCACATCGAAATCTACAGGCGACTGCTCCTCGAGCGCGGCTGGCGGCTCAGCGCCGTGCTCGACACCCATCTGCAGGCCGATCATCTGAGCGGCGGTGCGGCCCTGGCGGTGCACTGGCGGGTGGATTACTGGCTGCATCCCTACGACAGCATCCATCCAGAGGACTTTTTGCCTGCGACCTTCCCCTTCCGGTACCTGCAAGACGGGATGACCTTCACCCTAGGGGCGGTGAGGGTCCGTGTGCTCCACCTCCCCGGCCACACGCTCGGAATGGTGAATCTGCTCGTCGATGACGGCTACCTGCTGGCCGGAGACGCCCTATTCATCGACTCGATCGGGCGTCCCGACCTGGGCGGCAGGGCCGAGACCTGGACGCCCCTTCTCTATCGCTCGCTGCGACAGCTGCTGGCGTTACCGGACCGGACGATCCTGCTTCCCGCCCATTTCAGTCACATGAGCGAGGCCGACTCTGCGGGCTGCTACCGAGCCACCGTGGGCGGGCTGCGGACGCACAACCAGGGCTTGCGCGCGCTCGAGCGAGGAGAGCGCGCATTCAACTCCTCCATCCTGGCGAGTTTGCCGGAACAACCGGAGCGCTATGACGAGATCCGGCGGGTCAACCTGGGTCTGCTTCAGGTGAACGAAGCCGAGGCCGGCGAGCTGGAGCTGGGCCGGAACCGTTGCGCCCTCGACCGCCAAGCGAAGGGAGAGCGCCAGGCGGCCTGATTTCATCCAGAGTTTTGGCCTCGAACAGTCCAGCGTGCCGCTGGCTATCGACCTGCGAAGGCGGCGAATCCGTCGAGGAAGGCGGCCAGCTGGCCTCGAACCGATTCGTCCTTCAGGTCGCCCTGCGCGTCGAGCAGCTTGTGGGCGCGCGAGACCAGCAGCCGCCCGCCCGTCCAGTAACGCACGCCCAGTATGCGCAGGACCGGCAGCCAGGCGTTCTGGGCCAGGATGGTTCCGAAGCCGCCGGGCGAGGCGCCGATCACCGCGAAGGGGCGATTGCCGAAGATCCGCGGGATGTCGTCCGGCGGGCGCGACAACCAGTCGATGGCGTTCTTGAAGACGCCGGGGATGCCGTTGTTGTACTCGGGCGTGGCCAACAGCACGCCGTGGCTGGCCAGGACCCGCTCCTTGAGCTCGGCCACCGCCAGCGGGATGCCCTCGCGCTTCTCCAGGTCACCGTCGTACAAGGGGATGCCGTGCAAGGTGACGACCTGCAGCTCGACGCCGGGCTTGGCGAGCGGCTCGGCCGCGCGCAACAAGGCCGTGTTGTAGGAGCCTCGGCGCAGGCTGCCGGAGATACCGAGGATTCGGGTCATCGCGCTCTCCTGTGTTGACGTTTTCCGGCAACTCGAAGCAACGGGTTGTACCAGCTGCGGGACACCTTCAGGCGCTCAGGCGGCCGAACCGGCCGCTGTTGAAATCCGCGAATGCCTTCGCGATCTCGGCCCGGCTGTTCATCACGAAGGGGCCCTGGCCGACGATGGGCTCGTCGATGGGCTCGCCGCTCAACAGGAGCAGGGTGGCATCGCTCTTGGCCTCGATGGCGACCCGGGTGCCGGCACGGGCGAAGACCACAACCTGTGCCTCCCCTGCGATCCTGCTCTCATTCACCAGCAGGATCCCGCGCAGCACTACCAGCGCCAGTGTCCTGCCCTCGGGTAGCACGAGCTGCGTACGCCCGCCCTGCTTCAGCCGGATGTCCCAGACGTCCATCGGCGTAAAGGTGCGGGCAGGTCCTGGATAACCCCAATGCCCTCCTGCGATTACCCGCACCGTCCCGGCGCCATCGTCCAGCGCCACCTTGGGAATGTCGGCGTTGAACAGGGTCTGATAACGCGGGTCGGTCATCTTGTCCATCGCCGGCAGGTTCACCCACAGCTGCACCATTTCCAGCATGCCGCCACGGCGGGTGAATGCCTCGGAGTGGTATTCCTCGTGCATGATGCCCGAGGCGGCCGTCATCCACTGCACATCGCCCGGACCTATGTGGCCGCCCGCCCCGGTCGAGTCGCGGTGGTCGACCTCGCCTTGATAGACGATGGTTACGGTCTCGAAGCCGCGGTGCGGGTGCGCGCCGACCCCGCGCCGCCGTGCGGCCGGGGCGAATTGCTTCGGACCGGCATAATCCAGCAGTAAGAAAGGACTAAGCGCTTTGCCGTGACTTTCGTAGCTGAACAGGGAGCGTACGGGAAAGCCGTCCCCGACCCAGTGTGGGCTGGGGGCGTCGAGGATCTCGAGAATCTCTTTCATGGCTGTCTCTCCAGGCTTGCCGGGGCGATGGGCCCCGCGTTGCCGGATAAAGTATGGACAGAACCTTACTGCCGGAAGCAAAGTTGACTAAAATAGTATGGAAAAAGATCGAATGAATTTCCTGCAGTGGATCCATCGGATCCCGGAGGATTTCCATGAGCCATCTCATCCTCAGTCTCGATCCCGCGCACCGCCCCCTGGCGGACGTGCAGGACATCACCACGGAGCACGCCTTCTGCTGGCTATCCGCCGGCTGGATGGACCTGCGTAGAGTACCGGCGGCGAGCATCGGCTATGGGGTGCTGTTCGTGATCGCCAGCTACCTCGTCACCCTCTTGGTGGTATTCAACCAGTGGTTCTTTCTGCTCCTGCCGCTCCTGGGCGGTTTCTTCCTCGTAGCCCCGGCCCTGGGGTCCGGCCTCTACGAGATCAGTCGCCGGCTGGAGCGGGGAGAGCGGCCGACCCTGGCCCGGGCTTTGACGGCCATCCGGCGCAATCCCTTCCATATCACTACCCTGGGCGCCTTTCTGGCGGTGGTGCTGCTGGCCTGGATCATGGTCGCCAACCTCATCTTCGTCGGCCTGGCGGCGGGGATCAGCCCGAGCTTCGGGAACGCGCTCGGGTACCTGTTCTCGCCTCAGAACCTGCCCATGCTGGCCGTTGGCACGGCGGTGGGCGTCTTGTTCGCCCTGTCCGTATTCGCCCTGAGCGCCCTCTCCTCGCCCATGCTGGTAGATCGGGACGATATCGACGCCCTCAGCGCCATGCAGACCAGCGTGGCGGCCTGCCTGTACAACTGGCGCCCCATGCTGCTGTGGGCGGTGCTGATTGCACTGGTCATCGTCGCCGGCTTCTGCACCCTCTATGTCGGACTCGCCATCGGCTTCCCGCTGATCGGGCACGCCACTTGGCACGCCTATCGGGATCTGCTGCGCAGTTAGATACCAGGTCGCGGCGCTAGGCAGGGCCGGCCCTGCTCCCGGTTCCCGGACAGTAGGGCAGCGGCCTTTTTTTAGGGGGCGCAAGGGCCAACTGAAACCTAAGCGGCGAGTCCGGTCCATTTTGTTGATGATTATCCTGATTCCGTTGAGATGATCGCATTTGGTGTCCCCCGAGGACGGTCCAAGAATGAGCAGATGGGAGAGTGGTACGGTCGTCGGCAATCGCCGCTGGACGGAGGGATTGCATTCGCTGCGAATCGAGGCGCCCGTCGAGCCGTTTATCGCTGGGCAGCTCACGCGATTGGCGCTCGATATTGACGGGGAGCGGGTCGCTCGCCCCTATTCCTATGTCAACGCCCCCCACGAGCCGGTTCTGGAGTTCTATTTCAATCGGGTGCCGGGAGGCCGGTTGTCGAATCGATTGAGCTCCCTTTCCGCAGGCGACTCCCTGTGGGTGGCACCGCGGGCGGCCGGCCGGCTGACGCTCGCCCAGGTACCCCAGGCCGAGCATCTGTGGCTCTTGTCCACGGGCAGGCGATCGGGCCCTTCCTCTCCATCCTCAAATCCGAGGAGCCATGGGCGCGGTTCGCGAAGGTGGTCCTCGTCCATGGCGTGCGGACGGCAGCTGACCTCACCTATCAGGAGACGATTCGGTCCATTCACGACCGGCACGCGGGCCAGTTCGCGATGCTCCCCTTCGTCAGCCGCGAGGACACGGATTTCGCCATCAAAGGACGTATTTCCGCCGCCATCGGGAACGGTGTGCTGGAGGACAGGGCGGGGATAGGTTTGAACGCTGCGCAGTCGCAGGTCATGATCTGCGGCAGCCAGGCGATGGTGCACGACACGGAGCAGGCGCTCGAATCGCGCGGTTTGAAGAGAAGTCAACGCGGCGAGCCCGGTCACATCAGAACCGAAAGCTACTGGTGACCGATACGGCGACAGCGTCGACGATCCGAATAATAAGCAAACCGCCCGTAAACTTTGGCGACGCGCGTGCGACGGCGTCCCGGGGTGCAAACTTTCTCGGTGTCTCTCACTAACACGCGGACCGCATCATGTCTGACTGCGGCACAAACAGTGCCTGTGAGGTGGAGAAGCTCCGTGACCGGCAGCGCTCGACGCTGCTGTGGGCGTTATGGATCAATACCACGCTGTTCATCATCGAGGGTACCGCCGGATTGCTCGCGCCGGTGGCTTAGTTTGTGCGCCCGCCCGTCGCAGCTGAGTCTCGTGGCTAGTCATCAATATTTGTTGCGCAAGCACAAGAAGTAGCGGCTCGAAGCCACAACTAAGAATAGTGTAATATTCTCCGATGCTTAGTTACACATGAGGAAGCCAGCAGAGATGATTACGAGTAATCCCTTCGCCGAACTCTCGTCGTTCGTTCCGGTTGCCGTCATGCAGGGGTGGGTGGTCCTGATGGCCATCTTCGTCATCGGTGGCACCGTGCTCGACATGATCCACAAAGGTAGCGCCAAGTACTTCTTTGAGAATGCCAAGAGGGCGAAGAAAAGCGCCAAGCGCACGGTAAGTGGTGGCGAGAAGGTGTCAATGGCCGTCCAAACAGTGGCCAGCGAGGTACTGACCTCGGCGGAACTCGCGAACCCGCGTCGTCGGGTATCTCACCTGTTCACCATGTACGGGTTCATCATTTTCGTCGTTACCAGCGTCATTCTCATCTTTTCCCTCCCGGCGTCGGCCGATCAGACCCCGGCGCTCGTGCCGTTGTTGTGGCATGTCGGTGCCTTGATGCTGTGCTTCGGCGGCTATTGGTTCTGGTTCTCTATTCGCGTCGATGTCTCTGCCGAGGGCAATCCCTGGTATCGCCTGGTGCGCGCCGATCTGTTCATCGTCTCGTTGCTTGCCACGGCTACCTTCGGGCTGATCTGGTCGGTGCTGCAGGCCGCCGGGGCCGGTGGCTTGAGCACGTTTTTCTTCGCACTCTTCGCCATTGCCGCAACGACACTGTTCAGCACCGTGCTGTGGTCGAAGTTCGCGCACATGTTCTTCAAGCCGGCGGCGGCCTTTCAGAAGCGCGTGATCATGGCCGACGAGTCACGCGAGAATCTGCCAGCCGATTACGACCTGACGGATCCCCAGGTCCAGGCAAGGTTTCCCGACATCCCCGAGTACATGGGCAAGAACCCACCCAACATGGGGCTTGGCATCAAGCGCGAAGCACCGAACCACTACTGATGATATCGACGCGATGAACAGAATCACAGCGAGGAACTGACCTATGCCGACTTTTGTTTATATGACCCGCTGCGATGGCTGTGGGGAGTGCGTTGATATCTGCCCCTCAGACATCATGCACATCGATACGACCGTGCGGCGCGCCTACAACATCGAGCCGAACATGTGCTGGGAGTGCTATTCCTGTGTCAAGGCCTGCCCGCACGAGGCGATCGACGTTCGCGGTTATGCGGATTTCGCCCCGCTGGGCCACTCGGTCCGCGTGAAGCGTGACGAGGAAAAAGGCGTCATCGCTTGGAGAATCAAGTTCCGCAACGGCGAAAAGGACATGGATCTGCTTGCGCCGATCACGACCAAGCCTTGGGGGAAGCATATCCCGCAGCTTCGTGACGTGCCTGCACCTACTAAGGAACAGCGTAACAGCCAGTTGCTGTACAACGAGCCCAAATACATTCGTCTCGACGATGGTGATCTTAACACCCTCAAGTCCAATGGTTTGAAGCTGGTAGCTGGGGTGGAGGCATACTGAATAATGGCTTACAAGACAATTGTAGAAGACAACATCGACATCCTGGTTGCAGGTGCAGGTCTCGGTGGTACCGGTGCGGCTTTCGAGGCTAGATACTGGGGCAAGGACAAGAAGATCGTTGTCGCCGAAAAAGCGAATATCGACCGCTCGGGCGCTGTGGCACAGGGCCTGTACGCGATCAACTGCTACATGGGTACCCGCTTCGGTGAGAATAATCCCGAAGACCACGTCCGCTACGCCCGTATCGATCTGATGGGCATGGTCCGCGAAGACCTGCTGTTCGACATGGCGCGTCACGTCGACTCCGCGGTGCACCAGTTCGAGGAGTGGGGTCTGCCCCTGATGCGCAACCCCAAGACCGGCGCCTACCAGCGTGAAGGCCGCTGGCAGATCATGATCCACGGTGAGTCGTACAAGCCGATCGTCGCCGAAGCCGCGAAAAAGTCGGCAGACAAGGTCTTCAACCGGATCTGCGTCACCCATCTGCTGATGGATGAGAGTAAGCCCAACCGCGTCGCTGGCGCTGTGGGTTTCAACGTGCGTACCGGTAACTACCACGTATTCAAGTCCAAGACCGTGATCGTCGGCGCCGGTGGCGCTTCCAACATCTACAAGCCGCGCTCGGTGGGCGAGGGTGCAGGCCGCGTCTGGTACGCTCCCTGGTCTTCCGGTTCCGCCTATGGCCTGCTGATCGGCGCCGGTGCCAAGATGACCCAGATGGAGAACCGCATCGTACTGGCCCGCTTCAAAGACGGTTACGGTCCGGTGGGTGCCTACTTCCTGCACCTCAAGACCTACACCCAGAACGGTGTGGGCGAAGAGTACGAGTCGAAGTGGTTTCCCGCACTGGAGGAAATGGTTGGTAAGCGCTACCTGGATGTCGAGGCTTCTCACCTCACCCATCGTCCCATCCCGACCTGTCTGCGTAACCACGCCTTCATCTCCGAGGTGAACGCCGGCCGCGGTCCGATCCAC
>JAYEJW010000232.1:0-12776 GCA_034716535.1 Pseudomonadota bacterium | reverse complement strand
GGTCCTGGAAGACGGCAAAAACCTCTACGATCTGATCTGCGATTACGAAACCCTCTGCGCAGGCCGGGATTTCCCCGGAGCCGAGTGCAACAGGAGCGTCCTCGAGCAGTTGGGGTTTCCGGTTACCAGGCGATATCGCGGAGGTCTGCTGCCCGATGTGTGCGGGCGCGTCTCCCCCCTGCCCAACCGGGAAAAGATCGCTTTCCTCCCAGGCAGCAACGGTAACGTGGTCGAGGTACGCCGGAGAATCGATTTTCAAACGCTTTTCGAACGGCACTCGGGCTATGCATTCTTTCAATACGTAGCAGAGGAACTGGCCCGTCAGTTCGAGTTGATCCTGTTGAGCGCACCGGCCGGACACCAGGAGATCTCCGGAATCCTCTGCGGCCAGATGGCAGATCTCATCCTGGCGATCGACCTGGACAGCCCCGCAATGGAGTCCAACCCGTCCTACGAGGCCTGCATGCAGCTTGCCCGGCAAGTCCGCAGCAGCAACGGACGCAGGATCGATGTGAAATCCGTCCGGGGCCAGCCTCCGGAGGAGGTGGTCCAGATGATCTTGAAGTCCCACGAAAACGCCGGTTAACGGACAACTCGCCCCGGGATGGGGCGTACCGCCATATCGGACGGTTGGGAGACGTCGGATACCCCGCGTGCGAGATTCCCGGATACACCACCTTGCGCATAACGGGGGTGATGTCGATCCCCGTACCATCGCCTTCTACGAACGGGACGATGGGATTGTCCGGAACCTCGAGCGAGCTGCCGTCGTTAACCCCAATGCGCGCGCCCTCGGAGGGGATCCGTATGTGCTCGTATGTCATCGCCGCAGTAATTCACTCGTCAAATGTATGGTTATTGGCAGAAGCATAGCAGCCCGTAACACAACCGGTTGCTCAGAGGCAAAAATTCCGAAAACCTTCTGGAAAGTGTCTATATTTGAGAATCATCAATATTACAATTTTGTTACAAAGTGCAGCGAGGGATGCTGGTATGCAAATCACCGGTATGCTGTGGGGAGCCAGGCTCCTGAAATACGTAGGATTTTCGACCTCGGAGATACTGGGACCTCAGGCGACACCAGAAGAGATAAGGGGGCTGATCGAACGCTGGGGCAAGATTCTGATCAAGCCCGTGTTCAGGGGGGGCGTCGGCAAGAAGGGCAAGGCCGGGTTGATCGGTCAGGCCGGCGACGTCGCTACCGCCCTGGCCGAACGGGAACGGCTCTATTTCGTCCGGCATCAGTATGGCAACACCTCTGTCAAGGCCGAGGGCGTGACCTTCGAAGGCATGATCCCGGCCAAGCATGAGGTGTACGTCTCCATCACCGACAGCACGCAATTCCGGGCGCCCACACTCACCCTCACCCATCACGGAGGGGTGGATATCGAGGAGCTATCGGGCAATCTCATCGGCTCTGCCCCGTTCGACTCCCTGACCGGCCTGAAGGGCTTCGTCGTCTCCAACATTCTCAACGAGCTGAATGCCCCCAACGAGATCGTCAGCCCGCTGGTGCAGAACATTCCCAAGTTGTGGGACCTGTTCAGCAACTACGGCATGTCCACCCTGGAGCTGAACCCGGTGCGTATGATGCAGGACGATAATGGACGGCTCGTCCCCATGGCCTGCGACTTCAAGTGTGCGTTCGACGGTGACGATCCCAACTGGAAGCGCCTGAACCTCCCGGACGACCTGTTCAATTCCGACCTCTCCGACTTCGAGCGCGAGGTCAACCAACTGCGCACATACCAGGGCCAGTCGGACGTGTTCGTGACCAATGAGCTGGGCACCATCACCGCCATGACCTTCGGCGGCGGGGCCAATGCCCTGGTCACCGAGCTGCTCGGCGATGCGGGCACCATCTCCTCCGACTTCGGCGGCAACCCGCCCTATCAGAAAATGCTCGACATCAGCCGCATCGTCTACAAGTACTGGCTGCCCCAGACCAACGTCCTGTTCGTCATCGGCGGCAAGGCCAACAACACCGACATCTACGAGACCTTCCGCGGCATGGCCGACGCCCTGAGCGAGTACTTCCACACCCACGGCCCCAAGCCGCTGTTCGTGGTAGTGGGCCGCGGAGGACCCAACCTGATCCGCGGCATGGGCACCCTGAAGGACACCCTGGACGCACTGAAGATCCGCTACCGCATGTTCGGCTACAACTCATCCATGAGCGCCGTGGTCAACTACGCCAAGGCCATCGACCACTGGATGGCTCAAGGAGGCGGCAAAGCGGCCGTCGCCCGCCAGATGGGTATTCACTAAGCGGAGGAGGACAGGCCATGCCGACAGCGAGTCACGACACGAAATATCATCTCAACCCCCGCGGAATCGAGGCGTTCAAGCACTACTACGTAGGCCTCGAATCGCTGGAACAGATCGCCACCCGCGAGGACCGCATCTGCGTACTGAACATACTGGGCAGCGAGAGCAGGACGGTGACACCGATAAGCCATGTGTACTCCGGTGGCAACGTCGTGTGCGGAACCATGCCCGGCCGCAGCGGGGCGGTGCAAAAGACGGAGATCGGCGACATACCCGTCTACAACAACGTGGCCGAAGCACTGGGGGCAGGCCACAGGTTCAACGTGGCGGTGGTCTATGTACCACCCGCCGGGGTCAAGGACTCCGTCATCGAGGCGGTACGGGTGAATCCGGAGATCAACAAGGTCGTCATCCTCACTGAGAAGGTGCCGCTAGCGGACGCCCGGATCATCCGACAGTACTGCCAGCACCAGGGTGTCGACGTGTTCGGCGCCAACTGCCTGGGGATAGCCGACGCCCATCACCACGTGCGCATCGGCGGTGCCCTCGGCGGCAACGCCCCCGAGGAGTCCCTGGTGCCCGGATCGGTCGCCATCTTCTCCAACTCCGGCAACTTCACCACCACGATCGCGACCTATCTGTTGACCGGCGGCTGGGGCACCACCGTGTCGCTTTCCTCCGGCAAAGACGTCTACATTCACTTCTCCGCCCCGGAGTTCGTCCACGCCCTCCACAACGATCCCCGCAGCAAGGCGGCGGTGATGTACATCGAGCCGGGCGGCTATTACGAGCGCGACCTGGAGATCGAGAAGCCCGTCGTCGCCTGTGTCGTGGGCCGCTGGAAGGCCATGCTGACCCGCGCGTGCGGGCATGCGGGGGCCATCGCCGGCGCCGGCGACAATGCGGCGGAAAAGGAGAAGTGGTTCATGGAGAAATTCGGGGTGACCGGACTCTATACCCCCGAGCACCCCGTCTGCTCCGAAAAGGGGGCGGTCGTTACGAATATCGCTTACATACCCGAGGCCATGAGCGCGGTGATGCGGCTGAACGGGGTCGGGCCGGATTTCGAGCCCCAGGGTGACCTCTCCCTCAAGTGCTGGTTCGCCAGCGACGACAAACTCAACCTGCCCGAGGAGTTGGACCTGCCGGTGGTGGAGGCCATCCCGCCCTACAACCGGCAGATCGCCCACCTGGCCGAGCAGATCGGCGTCGTGTTTCCGCGCCAGAGCATGAAGGACGCCTCCGGCGCCTCCATGATGGATCCCAAGACCCAGGTCAGTCGCTTGCACGACGTGAGCGTGTTGGACATGGCGACCAAGTCGTTCGAGAGCAACCTGATGTTGGCGCTGCTGCGCGAGTACCCGGACAAGAACGGCCGCGCCCTGGCCAACGTGGCCCTCAACGCCTTTGTCAACCAGCACGGCACCCCGATGTTGGCCGCAGCCGACGCGGCTCGGGCGGCCGGCAATAGCCCAAACACCGTGCTGTCGGCGGCCTTGGCCATCATGGGCCCGAAAAGCATGAGTATTTCCCGGAAGGCGGTGCAGGCGCTGCTCGAACTGTTTCGCCAGGCGCGCCTGTTCGATCCCGAAGACGATTCCTTCGACTTCGGGCCGCAGCTGGAGGCGGCCCTGACCGGTCCCGCCCGAGACATCCTGCTCTCGGAAGGCCGTACCGAACGAGGCACCCGCATGCTCGCCGCCGTTCGTGCCCGTTCTACCAAATCTGTCTTCGTCAGCTTCCTCGAGGCCCTGGCGGAGCGCGGCGGCAAGCAGATCAGAGGGCAGGTGGTACTGGCGGCCATCTCCTGCCACCTGGTGTGGATTCCGATCATGAACAAGCGCTTGTCGCTCACCACGCTGGAGAACCTTCCTTGGCATTTCCGAATCTTCAGCGCCCTGGTCGGGGCCACGGTGTCAGGGGAACGGCAGGAGCAAGGAAGTTTTTGCGGTGTCGATAATGGGGAGCTCATGAGCGAATGGAGTTTCGCCGAGACGGCGCACCTGGGCCTGATCGGCAACCGGCCGGACGAGGGTGCATTGTTCACCTTCTCGATCCTCATGGGGCTGGTCGCCACCAACGGCCCCGGTACCATCTCCGCCCAGGGGACCAAGGGTGCGGTTAGCGCCGACGGTCCCGAAGTGCCAGAGCGGGTCCAGATCAACAAGGCCTACATCGGTTTTCTTACCCACACGGGCTATGCCCACGGCGGAAATGGCTTCGAGGCCATGTCCTTTCTCCTCGACCAGTTCCGGAACGTCGGCCTGGATAATCCCGGCAACGCCGACCACGGGTTGGACCTCTCCGCCATGGCCCTGGACTACGCCAGGAGCTACAAGGACTACAAGACTAACGCCAAGGCCGAGGGCAACCTCTCCTACACCAAGATCCCCTGCATCAACCACCCGGTGTTCAAAGGCAAGGATGTGAACTACGACCCGCGCGAGGTGTACGTGCGCGACCTGATCAAGAAGCGCGGGGCCTACAACATCTTTCTCGAGTTCTACCACGAGCTGGTGGATGTCCTGTGCAAGATTGGGGTAAGCCGCAACGTGTATTGCGTCAACGTGGACGCCGTGATCGCGGTCATCCTCCTGAGGAAGCTGTGGGAGCCCTTCGTCGCGGGCCAGATCAGCGAGGAAGCACTCGAGTACGCGGCCTTCACCGTATTTGTCTTCGGGCGCATGATCGGCTCGGCGGCCGAGATCGAAGACCACATCAACCGCGGCCGCAACATGGACACACGCACCCCGGCGAGTCAGTGCCGGTTCGTGGGGTGAGTGGTGCGGATAACCGTTTCCTTCTGAGATATCACCGGCGAAGCCCGTATTTTTGCCGACGGACGTGAATCGGGCATCGTGCAGGGAAATCGCTCGATGCGGTGGTTTCTTATGGGCAATGGCCGACGGCTCCAATCCGGGAGGGCAATGTCTTGATAAACAAGCTATTGATTGCCAACCGAGGCGAGATCGCGGTGCGCATCGCCCGCGCCTGTGCGGAGATGGGTATCCGCTCCGTGGAGGGTGGAGTAAGGTCGGTGGCGATCTACACCGATGCGGACCGCCACGGGCTCCACGTCAAGAAGGCCGACGAGGCCTACAGCGTCGGCCCTCACCCGGTGGCCGGCTATCTCAACGCCCACCGCATCGTGAACCTGGCGGTGGAGACGGGCTGCACCGCGATTCATCCCGGTTACGGCTTTCTCTCGGAGAATCCGCAGCTGCCGGAGATCTGCGCCAAGCGCCGCATCCGTTTCATCGGACCCAGCGCCAAGGTCATGCGCCGCATGGGCGACAAGACCGAGGCGCGCCGCGCCATGATCGAGGCCGGGGTTCCGGTGCTGCCCGGCACCGAGAACAACCTGCAAGGCGTGGATGATGCCCTGCATCAGGCCGAGGCCATCGGCTACCCGGTCATGCTCAAGGCCACAACCGGCGGCGGTGGACGGGGAATACGCCGCTGTCACTCGGAAGAGGAGCTGCGCAGGAGTTACGACCGGGTCATCTCCGAGGTGACCAAGGCCTTCGGCAATGCCGATGTCTTCCTGGAGAAATGCATCGTCAACCCGGTGCATATCGAAGTGCAGGTGCTGGGTGACAGCCACGGCAACGTCATCCACCTGTACGAACGGGACTGTTCCATCCAGCGGCGCAACCAGAAGCTCATCGAGATCGCGCCCTCGCCGCAGCTCAGCGCCGATCAGCGGCAATACGTGGGCGAGCTCGCGGTCCGGGCGGCCAAGGCCGTCGGCTACGAGAATGCCGGAACCGTGGAGTTCCTGATGGATGCGGACGGCAACTTCTTTTTCATGGAAATGAACACCCGCCTGCAGGTGGAGCATACCGTTACGGAGCAGATCACGGGCGTCGATATCGTCAAGGAGCAGATCCGCGTCGCGGCCGGGGAGACCCTGCACTGCCGCCAGGAGGATATCCACATACATGGCATGGCCATGCAGTTCCGCATCAACGCCGAAGACCCGAAAAACAATTTCCTGCCCAGTTTCGGCCGTATCAGCCGCTATTACGCCCCGGGGGGGCCGGGGGTACGCCTAGATTCCGCCATCTACACCGGCTACGAGATCCCCCCCTATTTCGATTCCATGTGCGCCAAGCTGACGGTCTGGGCCTTTACCTGGGACGAGCTGCTGCAGCGCGCCTACCGTGCCTTGATGGATATGGGCGTCGACGGGGTCAGGACCACCATCCCCTACTATGCGGAGATCCTCAAGTCACCCGGCTTTCGCAGCGCCCGATTCGATACCGGCTACGTGGAAGACCACCCGGAGCTGCTGAGCTACCCCACCGGCCACCGCCGCCATGACACCGCGGCTGCCCTGGCGGCGGTGATCGTGGCCCACGCCGGTTTGTGAAACGACACGGGTATTCGACCATGGCAAAAGTGGAAATAACCGAAACCGTCCTGCGCGACGCCCACCAGTCCCTGCTCGCCACCCGCATGCGCACGGAGGATATGCTTCCGATCTGCGGGCACCTGGACAGGATCGGTTTCTGGTCCCTGGAGGTCTGGGGCGGCGCGACCTTCGACACCTGCGTGCGCTTCCTCAAGGAAGACCCCTGGGAGCGCCTGCGCCAATTGCGCAAGGCATTGCCCAATACCCGTCTACAGATGCTGTTGCGTGGCCAGAATGCCCTCGGATACCGCCATTACTCCGATGACGTGATCCGTGCCTTCGTCGGGCGTTCGGCGGCCAACGGCATGGATGTATTCCGCATCTTTGACGCCCTGAACGACGTTCGCAACCTGCGGGTGGCCGTGGAGTCCGTCAAGGCGGCGGGCAGGCACGCCCAGGGCGCCATCTGCTATACGACGAGCCCGGTGCACGACATCCCCCAGTTCGTCGAGATGGCACAGAAGATGGAGGAGATGGGCTGCGACAGCATCGCTATCAAGGACATGGCGGGATTGCTGACACCCTCGGCGGCAGCCAAGCTGGTCAAGAGCCTGACCAAGGCGGTGAGCGTGCCCCTCCATCTTCACTCGCACGCCACCTCGGGACTTGCCGAGATGGCCCAGTACGAGGCTATAAAGAACGGCTGCCTGCACATCGACACCGCAATCTCGTCCATGGCCGGTGGCACCAGTCATCCGCCCACGGAGACCATGGTGGCGGCGCTGTGCGGGACCAAGTACGACACCGGCCTCGACCTGGAGGCATTGCAGGAGATCGGCTTTTACTTCTACGGAGTCCGCAGGAAATACCACCAATTCGAGAGCGACTACACCGGCGTGGACACCCGGGTCCAGGTCAACCAGGTACCTGGCGGCATGATTTCGAACCTTGCCAACCAGCTGAGGGAGCAGGGGGCATTGGACCGCATGAACGACGTCCTGGGAGAGATCCCGCAGGTGCGCCGGGACCTGGGCTATCCCCCCCTGGTGACGCCCACTTCCCAGATCGTGGGCACCCAGGCGGTGTTGAACGTCTTGACCGGCGCCCGCTACAAGACCATCACCAACGAGGTCAAGCTATGCCTCCAGGGCCGCTATGGGCGCACCCCGGGGCCGGTTAACGAAGCGGTGCGCCAGCAGGCCATCGGCAACGAGGAGGTGGTAACGCGCCGGCCGGCGGATCTGTTGTCGGACGAGATGGACGAACTGCGCGAGCAGATCGGCGAGCTGGCGAAGTCCGAGGAGGATGTCCTGACCTACGCCATGTTCCCGGAGATCGGCCGCATGTACCTGGACCAGCACGCGAACGGCACCCTGCAACCCGAGCCGCTGGAGCCGATGCCGGACAAGGACCACGAGGCACCCGCCACGGCGCCCACGGATTTCAACGTGCTCTACCATGGCGAGCAGTACCACATAGAGGTGAAGGGTACGGGCCAACAGAGCGACACGGAGCGGCGCTTTTTCCTCACCGTGGACGGCGTGCCGACGGAGATCCTGGTGGAGACCCTGGACGAGATGGTGCTCACCGGGGGTCACCACGGTGCCCTCCCGGCCAAGCCCGGGGAAAAGCGGGGTAAGCGCCCCCGCGCCACCGAGGAAGGGCATGTCACCACATCCATGCCGGGCGCTATCGTGGACGTCCTGGTCAAGGAAGGCGACGAGGTAAAGGCGGGCGATCCCGTGCTCGTCACCGAGGCCATGAAAATGGAAACGGAGGTCCATGCGCCCATTTCCGGTAAGGTGACCGCCGTCAACGTGAAGAAAGGGGACAGCGTCAATCCGGATGAGGCGCTGATCGAGATCGCGGGATAAATAGATTCTGCATGTCAAAGCATCAGACCCCGAGTCGATGGTGTTGGGAGAGGACACGGGTCATTAACGGATTGCATTGTCTCCTAAGTCCTCATAGACATCACGCGTACCGATCAGCATCGATCTCAGGTGCCATGGGGTCGCGTAACAACTTAATCGCCCAATATGGTGCCGGATTGTCGCCCGGATTCAAGGCGCGGCAAGGAGCGCATAGTCGTTCTATGTAACCCTTGCCGCAACCGAGGGGCCGGGAAACGGGACAATCAAAATGGGATGATTTATTTTTTCCGCTTAACCAATAGCACCCAATGCCGCATTAAAGGTTGCGCTAGGACGCATTGCTTTTGTCACCTTTTCTAGATCCGGATGATAATAGCCGTCCATATCAACAGGTTGTCCCTGGACTGCATTCAGCTCTTCCATAATCTTTGCCTCATTATCTCCAAGCTCCTGTGCTAATTTGGAAAAACCTGCTTGAACGTCCTTATCCTCAGTCTGTTCAGCCAATGCTTGCGCCCAGTATAAGGTGAGGTAGAACTGGCTCCCTCGATTATCCAGCTCATTAACCTTACGGGAGGGCGACTTGTTGTTTTCCAGGAACTTGCCCGTTGCCTGATCAAGCGTCTTTGACAGAATAAGAGCTTTTTCATTACCGGATGTATTGCTCAGATGTTCCAATGATGCCGAAAGCGCCAAAAACTCGCCCAGGGAATCCCACCGTAGATGCCCTTCTTCTAGAAACTGCTGGACATGTTTGGGCGCCGAGCCCCCTGCGCCTGTCTCAAAAAGGCCACCGCCATTCATAAGAGGTACGATTGACAGCATTTTTGCGCTGGTGCCCACTTCGAGAATCGGAAACAGGTCGGTGAGATAGTCTCGCAACACATTGCCGGTAACCGAAATGGTGTCTTTACCCTCCGCTATACGTTCCAGCGAGAAACGCGTGGCTTCTACGGGGGACATGATGTGGATCTCCAGGCCATCCGTGTCGTGATCCGGCAAATAACGCTTTACCTTTTCGATGAGCTGCGCATCGTGTGCCCTGTCTTCGTCCAACCAGAAAACAGCGGGGGAGCCGGTTGCCCTTGCCCTGGTGACGGCCAGCTTGACCCAATCCTGTATCGGCAGGTCCTTTGCCTGGCACATGCGCCAGATATCCCCGTCTTCCACGGTCTGTTGCAGCAGTGTCTGCCCCGAACCGTCGACTACGCGAATCGTTCCGTTTCCAGGCGACTTAAAAGTCTTGTCGTGTGACCCGTATTCTTCCGCCTTCTGCGCCATAAGCCCCACGTTGGACACGCTTCCCATGGTCGTGGGATCGAAGGCACCATGCTCTTTGCAATATTCGATAACTTCCTGATAGACCCTCGCATAACTGCCGTCGGGTATCACGAACTTTGTATCGTGCAGTTTGCCGTCCGGACCCCACATCCGTCCCGAGGAACGAATTGCGGCCGGCATGGATGCATCGATGATCACATCGCTGGGCACATGCAGGTTCGTGATGCCTTTATCCGAGTTCACCATTGCAAGCTCGGGTCGATTCGCATAACAGGCATGGATGTCCGATTCGATTTCCGCCCTTTGAGCTTCCGGCAGGTTCATTATTTTTGCATGCAGGTCGCCCAGACCGTTGTTGGGATCGATACCCAGTTGTTCGAAAACAGACCCGTGCTTTTCAAAAACATCTTTGAAGTAGACGGAAACGGCATGACCAAAAATGATGGGATCCGAGACCTTCATCATTGTGGCTTTCATGTGTATGGAAAATAACACGCCACTCTTTTTTGCGTCTTCTATCTGCTTCTCAACGAATTCCCTCAAGGCACGTCGGCTCATAACCGTCGCATCGATAATTTCGCCATCCAGAACGGGTGTCTTTTCTTTCAGAACCCTGGTGTTTCCGTCTCGATCAACGAACTCGATTCTGGCGTCTCCGGCCGATGCCCCTGGGATCACGACCGATTTTTCGTTGGAGCGGAAATCTCCGCTACTCATATGTGCGACATGAGACTTTGAGTCCGCAGCCCACTCGCCCATTGAATGCGGGTTCTTTTTTGCATAGTTTTTTACCGAGGCCGGCGCTCTTCTATCAGAGTTTCCTTCTCTCAATACCGGGTTGACGGCGCTTCCTTTGACCTTGTCGTAGCGGGCCTTGATCTCCTTCTCTGCGTCGTTTTGCGGCTCCTCAGGATAGTCCGTGAGGTCATAGCCCTGCGCCTGCAGTTCCTTGATCGCGGCCTTCATCTGGGGGATTGAGGCACTGACATTCGGCAGCTTGATGATATTGGCCTCCGGCGTTTTGGCAAGCTCTCCCAATTCGGCCAGATCATCGGATTGTCTTTGGCTATCCTTCAGATAATCGGGAAAGTTGGCGATGATTCTGCCAGCAAGAGAGATATCCCTTGTTTCAACGACAACACCCGCTGCCTCGGTAAATGCCTTTATGATCGGGAGAAAAGAGGAAGTCGCCAATGCAGGTGCTTCATCGGTTTTCGTATAAATGATCTTGGATGTTTGTGTAGTCATTTCTTGCCTCTGCCAAGGATTACCTGATTCGGACGGCGATCCATCCCGCCCGGCCATGTTGCGGAAACTTGAAATATTCCTGCGTTTTCGCGCCTTGCCGGGCGGGCGTCTCGACGCTCAGAATTCAGTGCTGATTTTGTCGCGAGCCCTTAGCCTCGATAAGTCGCCTTGAAGTACGACAACGCGCCCTCGGCCTTTAGTATAGCCACGTCCTTGGACTCGAAAGCAGGGTCCAGCGGGAGCTTTTCGCCGCCCACCTGGGCGGCCGGGGTGATTTCCTCGTTGCGGTCCGGTACGGAGATCTCGCCGCTAAGTGCACTGGCGGCCGCCACGAGCGGGCTGCCCAGGTGCACCTGGGCATCGGCGGTGGCCGGAACGCTTGGGGAAATTGCGGTTGAAGGTGCAGCGGTTCCGGGGACAGTATTGGCGACTCGACGTCGCATGGGTTGAATTCGGTATACTGTCCTCGTAATTCCACCAGCATCGGACCGGCCAGGTGACGCTCGCTGAGTGCCACGCTCCAGGTTGGGTCATCGGCGCAGCGCCCCGGCTCGGCGCGGGTCCAGTGCCCGCAGCGACATTGGCGCTCGTGGTCGATGTGTTTGACCTGAAACACCTCCAGGCCGGCACGCTCGGACGACGGCAGCACCAGATCGATCACCAGATGGCCGCAATACGCGCGCCCGGTATCGGCTGCCGACAAGGGCACACCGCAGGCGGCGCAGGTCTCGGGGTGATGGGGGATCTCTTGGTCAATCGGCAGACGCTGCGTGCGTCCATGTCCGGGGGCGCCCGGGCGCTGCCCAGCGCGACGTTGCTGATCCGACCCGTCGGACTGACTCGGATTGGGCTTGGCCTCTGCCTGGGGCTTCACCAGATCCTGGGACCGCTCGGCATCATCATCTCCATCCGCGGCACCGGACTGCTCGAGCTTGTCCTGCGGATCCCCGCCGGCCACGTTCTTCCACGGCTCGCGGGTGCTCGGCGGACGTGAGCTGTTGTTCGGATTCTGATCGAGCCGATCGTGCGCGGCCTTCAGGTCCGCCAGCAACTTCGCCGACAATGTCCGCAACTGCTCCTCCGGCAATTTCGCCAGATAGCCTTCGTCGAGTTGGGACAGATCGTGTCGGGACAGCTTCACGGCGTCGGAAAACTTGCGTTTGCCAGCGCCCCTACGCTGGCGTCGGTTGCCGCGAGATCTTGCCATATCAGATTACGTTTGTCTCGTATGGTGCTGTTTTCCGTGAGGAGGGTCTGAACGGTTACTATGGAGCGGGCTTGACGGCGGCTAGACACCAAGATAGCATTTTATCTGCATTGCGCCTCATCTGACTGAATTTCCTATTCTTTACGCCTTTGACCCGAAGTAAAGCAACAGTTTTCTTCTATCAGCTATTAGCGTGATATTTTCAACAACCGGACCCAGATCCCACTTTTTCTTCTCTTTTTTTGTATACATGCCGGTTTCTTTTCTATCGTATACTTTCCATATCTGATCACCTTTGTATTTTATGCTCGTGTAGAATTCCAGTGGTTTACTAGCCTCACAGGCGGTAATTTGCATGCAAACCTTCTCGTGCCGGCCTGCCGGCAGCTGTTCTAGAAAATGTATGATTAGCTGCGTACCGACACGCTTTCCGCGGTGTTTTTTTGCGACCTGGAAATGAAACTCTGGGCAATCAGGCGCCAACTTTGGCATCTCCTTTTTCCGGTATTTTTTCGCATGCAACAAAAACGCGACGGCTCGGTGG
>JAYEJW010000231.1:0-12809 GCA_034716535.1 Pseudomonadota bacterium | reverse complement strand
CGCGAAGTGCCGAAGCTGTGGCCCCGGAGCGGGGCGAACCGGGGCATAAAGGCTGTCGCCGAGCGGAAGGCGAAAGGGGGACTGGGACGTCCCGTTTCGCATCCTGAGCACGGCGACACTCCGAATCGGGCAGCTCCGCAGGCTGCCCGAGGAACAGCGCTTCGCCATGAAAGTGGTGGCCAGCGTCCTGCCATTTCGAGTCAACGACTACGTCATCAACGAACTCATCGACTGGGACAGGGTCCCCGACGACCCTGTCTTCCGGCTTACCTTCCCCCAGCCGGGCATGCTCGGTGAGGAGGATTTCGCGCGCATGGCCGACCTGCACCGTCGCGGCGCGGACAGGGTCGCGATACAGGCTCTGGCCAATGAACTCCGCCAGGGGCTCAACCCCCATCCGGCGGGGCAGCTGGAGTTGAATATCCCCAGGGAAAATGGCCGGAGACTGGAAGGGCTGCAACACAAGTACCGTGAGACGTTGCTTTTCTTCCCCAGCCAAGGGCAGACGTGCCACAGCTACTGCACTTTCTGCTTCCGCTGGGCCCAATTCGTCGGCGATAAGGAGCTGAAGATCGCCAACAGCGAGGCTGGGGTGCTGCACCGCTACCTGCGCAAGCACCCTCAGGTCACGGACTTGCTGATGACCGGCGGGGATCCGATGATCATGAAGAGCCGCAACATGGTCCCCTACCTGGAACCCCTGATCAGCCGAGAGTTCGATCACCTCCAGAGCGTACGCATCGGAACAAAGTCCCTGGCTTTCTGGCCCAATCGCTTCATAACCGATGCCGACGCGCACGAGATGCTGCAGCTGCTCGAGCGGCTTGTGGAGGGAGGCAAGCACGTGGCCATCATGGCCCACTACAACCACCCACGGGAGCTGTCCACGGACGTCGCCCGCGAGGCCATCCGCCGACTGAGGGAGACCGGCGTCGAGATCCGCAGCCAGGGACCGCTGTTACGCCACATCAACGACGATTTCGACACCTGGGCCGAGCTATGGAGCAACCAGGTCTCCCTGGGGATCGTCCCGTACTACATGTTCGTGGAGCGGAACACCGGTGCCCAGCACTACTTCGAGGTGCCGTTGGTCCGGGCCTGGGACATCTACCGAAACGCCATGCAGCGCGTCTCCGGCCTCGGACGCACCGCTCGCGGTCCGTCCATGTCCACCGGTCCGGGCAAGGTGGAAGTGTCGGGCGTGACGGAGATCAACGGGGAGAAGATCTTCGTGCTGAGGTTCATCCAGGGGCGCGACCCCGACTGGGTGCAGCGGCCGTTCTTCGCCAAGTTCGACCCCGCGGCCACTTGGCTGGATCAGCTCCAGCCCGCCTTCGGCGAGAAGCGGTTCTTCTTCGAGGAGCAGTACCAGGCTATGAAGCGGCACCGGGTAAGGACCATCGACCGACGCTGACGCGGAAGAGTCTCAAAGGGCCTCGCGCCAGAGCGGGGAAACGACGTAATAGCGACGCGGGTGATAGGCAATCCGCTTTACCACTGGAGTTACGACGCACTCATTCACTGGCGGGATACCTCAAGGCCGGTCGGACTAACCGCTACGACGATGCTGACGCTTTGATGCGAGCGCTAGATCTCGACCCCGACGCATGACATTTGCTTATCAGATCTTTATGTAGGTCCAGCCGGCACGGAGCCGATCGACAACATGGTCGATTGCCGTTTTGCCCGAATGGGTGCGGTCGATCAATAAGACGTCCACGCCTCGTTCCTTGAGCCGTTTGATGGTGTTCGCACAGGCCACGAAGGTAAGGTTGTCGTACCTGTCCATCATTGTCCGCACCCGGCTGGCGAATACCGAGGTGTCGGCCCGCAGCAGGTTGAGCCCCGAGGCATTGGCGACCACCTCCACCTGGAAGTCCTGATCGGCGTAGGCCGTGAGGATGGCCTCGGCGCGATCTAGAAGGCCCTCCATCACTGCCCGTTCGTCTACGTCGATGTGCAAGAGCGTATTGAGGTGCTCGCGGCCCTGAACCGGCAAGTTGATGCCGCCGGTCAGTGGTTCGTCGATCTTGGAAACGCTCAGGAACGAATGCCCGAGCCACCCGGCGAGAAAGCCCACGGGCAGGAGCAGCGCTGCTGCGGCGATACCTCGTCGCCCCGTCCGCATCGAGTCGTTCGATAGCCGACCGCCGGGAGGCTCGGCATCGCCGAACGCCTCACGCACGGCTTGGTCGACCAAGCGGTAATCTCCCACCCTAGCTGCAAGCTCGGGATCCTGAACCAGGAGATCCTGCACGCGACTCCTGGCCTCCTTGTCTAGTTCCCCGTCGATGAAGCGGTGCAGCTCGTCATCCGTGTAGCGGGTGTCCGCGTTCATTTCACTCTCCTCATGTAGGGTCGGGAAGTATCGGCCACACAGTTGACGGCCTCGAGCCGGTCGGCGAGAAACTGGCGGGCCCGGGACAAGCGGCTCATGACCGTGCCGATGGGGATGTCGAGGGTGTCGGCGACCTCCCGGTAGCTGAACTCCTCGAGCGCGACCAGCGCGAGTACTTGGCGCTGCCCCTCGGGCAGTCGGGCCATGAGCTCTAGAACCCGCTGGGCAAGATCGCCGGACAGGTTGATCTGCTCCGGACAGCCCGTGCACTCGAGGGACTGATCGTCGAGTTCGATATCCGGACGCCGCCCCCGCAGGTGCTCTCGCCAGCAGTTGTTCAGGATCGAGTAGAGCCAGCTGTCCAGCCGGGACGGGTCCCTGAGCTGGTGGCACTTGTCCATCGCGCGGGCCATGGCCTCTTGGACCACGTCGTCGGCGAGGTGCCGTTCGCCGCACCAGGCGTAGGCCACCTTGAACAGCCGGCCCCGCCGCTCCGCAATAAGGCCCTTGAGGGCATCGGGCGCCAGTAGTCGATCGATGATCATCATTTTCTTGTCCTCCTCCTTCGTGGGGCGGATGCGGGCGGGGTCTTTTTTATTCCCGGCGCGATCAGAAATCTTTTTGGAATAATTCGGATGTTTGCGCATCTGTCTTAGGGAGGATCCCGCGCTCCGCCTGGCCCAATCTACCGGGCCTCCTGCGCAGGGGGAAGGACGCGCCCGCACAGGGGTGTGGTCAATGACAAAGAGATCGATTCACCAAGTCGGAGGTTCTATTTCAATGAAGATACTTTTCTGGCCGGTACTGTTCGCACTCGCACTCTCGGCAGCAACCCTCTCCATGGCCGAGGGCGGCATGAGCGGTATGTCGGGCATGGGCGCGATGGGAGGCATGTCCGGCACTTATCGCGTCACCAATGACGGCATCCTGCTGCAGCCCGCCAGCATGAGCGGTATGTCGGGTATGGGCGGCAAGGCCGGATCCAGACAGCCGTCTCGTTACGTCAAGCAGAAGGTGGTCTATCACGTCAACTACTACGACGCCAAAAAGCAGGCTGGTGCCCTGCGCAATATCCAGAATCACATCAACGCCGTCGGAGCGGATAACCTGGACCTCAAGGTGGTGCTTCATGGCAACGGCGTCTCCCTGCTCCTGGATCCGGATGCTTTGGAAGGCACCAAGATGAAGGAGGCCAACGCCACCGACGAGATGCAGGCGAAGATTGCCGGGCTCAAGCAACAGGGCGTGACATTCAACGTTTGCGCCAACACCCTGAGAGGCCGAAAGGTGGCCACGGACGACCTGTACGACTTTAACGGCGTAGACATCGTGCCCAGTGGGGTGGCCGAGCTTGCTCACTTGCAGTCCCAGGGCTACACCTACATCAAGCCCTAAGCCAGCATTCCGACCCACCACACTGTCACTTCTTACAACACATCAATAGCGGGGCGCCGTCTTCAGAAGCGGGAAAGGCGCCCCGGTCGTGCAGGCTAAATCCGTGGAGATCGCCTATACGATCGGCGCCATCCTGTTGTGGGGCGTCGGGTGCATGTTCCTGTTTCCTGTGATCGGGCACCTGCTCGACATGGGCCACGTGCAGTTCGGTGCCTGGGCAGGCACCGGGATCCTCAACTCCGCCCAGGTGGCCGGTGCGGCCTTGGCCTACCAGCCCGACGGTATCGAGACCCTCAAGGTCGCTGAGATCTTCAACATCAGCCGGGAGTACCTGGTTTTTGGGCCACCAGCATTGCCAGATCCCGGGTCCCACGCGTGATATCGCCTGTACGCCCCTCCTCTCGGTAGAAACGGACGATCAGATCCGGGAACATTCCCAGCAGCTCATTGGTCGCCAGGCGGAAGGCGGGGTTCGAGGGTCCGCAGTCCGAGACCGCCTCCGTACAGAAGGTCTGATAGAATAGAAGACCGCCCGGGCAAAGCGCCGCAGACAGCGCAGGTGCGAGGTCACGTTCTAAGAAGTAAGAGGCGACGATGACGTCGAAGGATTTCGGCCTGGGCGGTCGGGCCTGCAGGTCCCTGACCTGCGCCCTTATCGGTCGTCCCCGCACCTTCGCTTGGTGCTGCAGGCGCTCGATGGCAACCGCGGAGAGGTCCCACGCCGTCACCTCGAGCCCCCGTTGCGCCAACAGCAGCGCATTCACCCCCAGCCCGCACGCCAGATCGAGCGCGCGCCCGCTCCGGGGCAGAAGATGCAGATTCTCCAACAGGACCGGCGCGGGCGGCGGCACGCGCTCCGATCGGCGGTAACGCTCATCCCACTTCGCCTTCAGGGCCTCGGGGTCACGCGGACCGCGACCAGTGGTCAAAGCGTCTCCAGCCCCCGTGCCAAGTCCGCCAGGATGTCCTCCAGATCCTCCAGGCCCGCGGCAATACGGATCAAGCCGTCGCCGATCCCCGCTTCCTCTCGCTCTTCGGGGGTAAGGCGTCCGTGGGTCGTGGTCGCCGGATGGGTGATCGTGGTCTTGGTGTCACCCAGGTTGGCGGTGATGGAGAGCATCCGCGTGTTGTCGATGACGCGCCAGGCGGCCTCGCGGCCCCCGCGGACCTCGAAGGCGACGATGCCGCCTCCCGTTCTCTGTTGCGGCCCGACCAGGTCGTGCTGGGGATGAGAAGCGAGCCCGGGATAACGGAGACTGGTCACGCCCGGCTGCCCCTGCAGCCAGTTGGCGAGATCGAAGGCATTCCTGGAGTGGGCGAGCATGCGAAGCTCCAGGGTCTCCAGACCCTTGAGGAAGACCCAGGCGTTGAAGGGGCTCATGGTCGGCCCGGCCGTGCGCAGGACGCCGAACACCTCCTCACCGACGAGTTTGCGGTCGCCCACTACCGCGCCGCCGACGCATCGTCCCTGCCCGTCCAGGTACTTGGTGGCGGAATGAATCACCAGATCCGCACCGAGCGAGAGGGGCCGCTGCAGCGCAGGCGTACAGAAGCAGTTGTCCACGACCAGCAGGCAGCCGTGGGCATGGGCGAGCTCCGCCAGGGCTCGGATGTCGGCCATCTCGGTAAGGGGATTGGATGGCGTCTCGAGAAACAGCAGTCGGGTGCTGGGACGGATGGCCGCAGCCCAGGCCCCAATGTCCGCCAGCGGCACATAGCTCGTCTCGATTCCGAAGCGCGACAGATACTTGTTGAACAGTACCGTGGTGCTGCCGAAGATGCTGCGGGAGGAGACGATGTGCTCTCCGGCCTCCATGAGCCCCATGCAAAGCGAGAGGATCGCAGACATGCCTGAGGCAGTGGCGACGCCAACCTCGCCGCCTTCCAGAGAGGCGAGCCGCTCTTCGAAGGCCTGCACCGTGGGGTTGGTGAAGCGTGAATAGATGTTGCCCGGCTCATCGCCGGCGAAGCGGGCCGCCGCCTCCGCCGCGCTCGCAAAAACGTAGCTCGAAGTGGCGAAGATGGGCTCGCTGTGCTCACCTTCCGGTGTCCGATCGTGTCCGGTCCGGATGGCCCGGGTCGAGAAGCCGCGGTCATCTCCCGCGCTCATCCGCGATGCTCCTGCGCGCACGGACGGACCCTGTGGCAGCAGTGGCGCTTAGACGGAGTGCTTTTTCTCATCTTCTCAGGCGGTATTGTAGAGATCAATGACCGTCTCGCCGTGTCCCGCCTTGGACTCTTTGGCGCTGTCGTTGCGGTTCCGCTCCAGCTGCTGCAGATACTCTGGCGTGACGTCGCCGGTCACATAGTCGCCGTTGAACACGGAGGTGTCGAAGCGGTCGACGTAGCTCTTTCCCTTCTTCTGCACGGCCTCGATCAGGTCTTCCAGATCCTGAAAGATCAGCCTGTCCGCTCCGAGAAGACGGCAGATCTCCTCCTCCGTTCGGTCGTGGGCGATGAGCTCGCTTGCCGCGGGCATATCGATGCCGTAGACGTTGGGATAGCGTACCGTGGGCGCGGCGGATGCGAAATAGACCCGGTTCGCCCCGGCATCGCGCGCCATCTGGATGATCTGTTGGGACGTCGTGCCGCGCACGACCGAATCATCCACAAGCAGCACGTTCTTCTTCTTGAACTCGAGCTCGATGGCGTTGAGCTTCTGATGCACGGACCTCTTGCGCACCTTCTGCCCCGGCATGATGAAGGTGCGGCCGATATAGCGGTTCTTGATGAATCCCTCCGCGTAAGGGATTCCGAGGGCGTTTGCCAACTGCAAGGCCGCGGTACGGCTGGTGTCCGGTACCGGAATGACCACGTCGATGTCGTGATCCCTCCATTCCCGCTTGATCTTGGCGGCAAGCTTCTTGCCCATCCGCGAGCGCGCCTTGTGTACCGAAATGTTGTCGATGATCGAGTCCGGGCGCGCGAAATAGACGAACTCGAAGATGCAGGGCGAGAGAACCGGCTGCTCGGCACACTGCTTCGTGAACAGATTGCCGGCAACATCGATGAAAACCGCCTCCCCCGGCGACAGGTCGGCGATGAGCTCGAAGCCCAAGGTGTCCAGGGCAACGCTCTCAGAGGCAATCATGTACTCGGTGCCCAAGTCCGTCTCCCGCTTGCCGTAGACGATCGGGCGGATGCCGTGGGGGTCCCGAAAGGCGAAGATCCCGAACCCCGGGATCATGGCCACCGCCGCGTAGCCGCCTCGGCAGCGGCGGTGCAGCCCTTCCACGGCGCGGAAGATGTCCTGCTCATCAATGCGCAGCTTGCCCTGGATCTGTAGCTCGTGGGCAAGGATGTTCAGCAGGATCTCCGAATCGGACTCTGTGTTGATGTGGCGCAGGTCGTCCGCGAAGAGATCCCGCTTGAGATCTTCCGCGTTGGTCAGATTGCCGTTATGAGCCAGGACGATGCCATAGGGGGAATTGACGTAGAAAGGCTGCGCCTCGGCGGAGCTCGCCGCACCCGCCGTCGGATAGCGCACATGACCGATGCCCGTGTTGCCTCGCAGCTGGATCATGTGGCGGGTGCGGAAGACGTCACGGGCCAGACCGTTGTCCTTGCGCAGGTGGAGCTTCTCGCCCTCGCAGGTAACGATGCCGGCGGCATCCTGCCCCCGGTGCTGCAGAACGAGCAACGCATCGTACAGGGACTGATTGACCGGCCCCTTGCCGACCATTCCTACGATGCCGCACATGGAGCACCTCGAAGCTGCTTGGACAGTGCAACTGCAGGTTGGAAACTGAGCACGATAAACCAACGTGAATAGGGGTAGCAACCGTTAAATCTGCTTCAGCTTCTCCACGATGTCCGGTGGGATCTCACCGAGGATACGCTCCGC
This sequence comes from Pseudomonadota bacterium, assembly GCA_034716535.1. GTDB lineage: Bacteria > Pseudomonadota > Gammaproteobacteria > Chromatiales > Chromatiaceae > JAYEJW01. The sequence continues at coordinate 5,232 of JAYEJW010000231.1, read as the reverse complement.
CAAGACCTGGAAACGTCCGATGAGCATAGACTCTTCCCACCATGAATCTTCCGGCAGCGGCGTCAGTGCCCCTAAGAACACAAGCATTGCCACCAACACCGCTCCCCGCGCTCCACCGAAGACGACGCCGAGCACGCGATCCGTACCCGTGAGCCCCGTCTTCTCCACCAGATAGGTCAGTAGGTGACCGATAATTGCGCCAACAATCAGAACGGCAAACACGAGGATCAGGAACGCCGCCCCCAGCCTGACCGACGGCGTAGAGATCCAGGGCGCGAGATGGACGGAGAGCTCGCCAAAATAGACCCAAGCGATGAAGACTGCCCCCAGCCAAACCGCCAGCGAAAGCACCTCCCGGATGAATCCGCGCGCCAGCCCGATCAGCGCGGATAGGACGATCACACCGATGATGACGTAGTCTACCCAGGTCATGGCTGTTCCGAACTGCTATGGATACCGCTGAATCTGCACCTTAAGGCCGGTCTGGGCCTTGAGAGACTTGGCGACCTTCTCGATCCGCTTACGATCGATTTCCGGACCTACGCGAACGCGATGGAAGGTCTTTCCGCCCACCTCGGCCTGTTCGATGAAGGCCGGGAAGCCTTTTCCCCGCAACTCGCGCTCCAGGCCCTTGGCGCGCTTCTGCTCCGACAGACTAGCCACCTGTATGACCCAGGAAGAGACCCCCGTTGGCGTCGGCCGCGGCGCCGATGGCGGCTCCGGTTTTGCTTTAGTCTCTTCCACCACCTCGGGCGCAGGTGCCTGCTCGGAGGCCGAGTGCTCTCCATGCTCCGGCTCCGAAGCCTCCTCCCTGTCCGCGTCCAAGGTCGCTACGGAATCCGGGCCCGAAGGCCCCTCGTAGAGAGCGGGCGGCGGCAGCTCTCGGGGCACCGGCCTTGCGACGGACTCTTGAGGTCCTTTCGAGATCGACGCGTCGAAGTCTCGATCGAACGCGGGCTCGGGCGGGATCGACAGATCGGCCTCCGGCACCGGCTCCTGCGCGTCCTCCTCCACCAGCATTGGGAGAAAGATTACGAGCAGCAGCACGATGACCGCCGCGCCCACGAGACGTCGTTTTGCCCCTTCCTCCATCGAGATCCCCGCGCTAGCCCTTCTTCGCTTAGTCAATGGTGCACAGCCGAGCGCTGACCGCCACGGCGCGAGTGCGGATTATACAGGAGCCGGTCACTCCTTGTGCGTCCGACGCAGGGCGGCCTCGACGGTTGTGAAGGACCCGAATGCAAGTATGCAATCTCCCGGCCGCGCCGCCCTTGCCGCCCCCTCCAAGGCGGCCTCGATGTCGGGATATGCCCGCAGGTCCCGGCCGAGGTCGACACCGCGCAGCGCCGAACGCAGCTTGGAAACCGGCAGGGCGCGGGGGTGGGCAGCCTGCCCCAGGTGCCAGCTGTCCACCTGCGCGGCCAGCGGCCCCGCGATGGCCGCCGGCTCCTTGTCTGCCAGTGTACCCAGTACCGCGTGCAGATGCCCCGGACAGCGCAAAGACGCCAGGTTCGCGGCCAGAGCATTCGCCGCCTGGGCGTTGTGGGCCACGTCGAGAATCCAGGTCACTTCGCTTTGCAGAACCTGAAAGCGCCCGCGAATCCTGGCCCTCTGCAGCCCCAGACGGAGGTCGCCCGTGGGGACAGGCAGGCGCTGCGCCAAGCAGGATACGGCCGTCAGGGCGGTGGCGGCATTGTCGTACTGGAATTCGCCGCGCAGGGCGGGTACCGGCATAGAGGCTCCGGCAAGGCCCCGGGCGCTCCAGCGCCAGCCGGTGCTCTCGCGCGTCCATTCGAAGTCCCGGCCGAGCACGGAAAGCCGGCAGTCGAGCTCCCGAGCCCTCCGAAGCAGAGAAGGAAGCGGCTCTCGATGACCGACGACGACCGGTCTGGCACGCCGGAAGATACCCGCCTTTTCCGCAGCAATCCCGTCCAGGTCGTTGCCCAGCCATTCGGTGTGGTCGCGCCCGATCGTGGTCACGATCGCCACGTCGGGATCGACGATATTCACCGCGTCCAGACGCCCCCCAAGCCCCACCTCGAGGATCGCCACGTCCAGCCCCGAGCGCGCAAAGATGTCGAGCGCGGCCAGGGTGCCGAACTCGAAATAGGTCAGGATGCTGTCTCCGCGTGCCGCATCCACGCGCTCGAAGGCAGCGCATAGGAGGTCGTCGTCGGCGCCCCGGCCGTCGAGACGAATGCGCTCGTTGTAGCGCAGTAGGTGCGGGGAGGTGTAACAGCCGGTCCGGTAGCCCGCTGCGCGGTAAATCGCTTCGAGCATAGCGGCGCACGAGCCCTTGCCGTTCGTCCCGGCTACCGTGATGACAGGGAATGCCAGCGGCCCGCACCCCAGGCGATTCCACACGGCGCCGATCCGTTCCAGGCCAAGCTCGATTGCGCTCGGATGGAGGGTTTCCTGCCAGCATAGCCAGGCGTCTAGATTGTCGAAACGCATTGCGCTATCTCCCGCGAGGCTACGAAAGCGGAAAGCACTTTCGTTTGGCGTCTCGGCGGGAGGATCTCGAAGCTCTGTTTCGGACAGCGGAAACGGCCACTCAGGGCCGCGGGCGATGAGAGAGGATCGCAATCAGGTCCGCGATTCGATCGCGCATATCGCGGCGGTCGAGGATCATGTCGATCGCCCCGTGCTCGAGCAGGAATTCGCTGCGCTGGAAGCCCTCCGGGAGCTTCTCCCGGACCGTCTGTTCGATCACGCGCGGGCCGGCAAAGCCGATCAAGGCGTTCGGCTCGGCGACGTTGATGTCTCCGAGCATGGCCAGGCTGGCTGAGACGCCGCCCATGGTGGGATCGGTCATCACGGAGATGAAGGGCAGACCACGCTCGCGCAGGCGTCCCAGGGCCGCGCTGGTCTTGGCCATTTGCATCAGCGAGAATAGGGACTCCTGCATGCGCGCACCGCCGCTCGCCGAGAAGCACACCATTGCGGCACTGTGGGTCAGGGCCATGTCCACACCCCTGACGAAGCGCTCCCCCACGACCGATCCCATGGACCCGCCCATGAAGTCGAACGCAAAGGCCGCCGCGACCACGTCGAGATCCTTGACCCGACCGCGCTGGACCACGAGGGCCTCGTTTTCTCCCGCTTGCTTCTGCGCCTGAGTGAGACGGTCCTTGTACTTCTTGATGTCCTTAAACTTGAGCGGATCGACGGACTCCATCTGCGATGCGATCTCCTCCCGCGGCTCCGGGTCGAGAAAGGCATCGAGACGGCGGCGCGCGGAAAGCCGGTTGTGGTGGCCGCACTTGGGACAGACCTCCAGGTTGCGCTCCAACTCCGCACGGTAGAGGATCGCACTGCAACCCGGACATTTCGCCCACAGCCCCTCCGGCACCGCGCGCTTGCTGCTCACCTCCGTGCGGATGCGACTCGGCATCAATTTTTCGAACCAACTCATGATTTGTCCCGCCTGTCGATGGCAGTGCGCAGGCCCCTCAGGAAATCCGCAATCGTATCCGAAATGCGCTCGGGCGTGGTAACGAGCTGCTCGATCCGGCCCACGATGGCGCTGCCGACGATGACCGCGTCCGCCGCCCCCGCCACACGGGCTGCCGTCTCCGCATCCTTGATGCCGAACCCGACGCCGAGCGGCAGGTCGATGTAGCGGCGAATCAGTGTCAGTTTCTCTTCCACGTCGCCGGCGTCCAGGTGCCCTGCTCCGGTGACGCCCTTGACCGACACGTAATAGACGAAGCCGCTCGCCACCTCGGCGATCTTGCGGATCCGATCCTCGGTCGAGGTCGGTGCCAGAAGATACACCAGGTCCAGTCCGGAATCCCGCAAGGCGCCGACGAGATCGTGGCTTTCCTCCGGCGGGACGTCCACCACCAGCGTTCCGTCCACGCCGGCATCCCTGGCCTGAGCCGCAAATGCCGCGTAACCCATCACCTCAATGGGATTGAGATAGCCCATGAGAACCACGGGTGTCTGTCGGTCCTCTGTACGGAAACGGCGGACCATGTCGAGAACGTCGTGCAGGCTCACATGGTGCTCAAGGGCCCGCTCGCTCGCACGCTGGATTACCGGACCGTCCGCCATCGGGTCGGAGAAAGGAACCCCCAGCTCGATCAAGTCCGCGCCCGCCGCGACCATGGCATGCATCAGGGGTACGGTGACCTCGGGATGCGGATCGCCGGCGGTGACGAAGGGGACCAGCGCGGTCCTGCCCTGCCCCCTCAACGCCGCAAAACGTTCTGCGATCCTGCTCATAGCTCGATGCCTTCGCGCGCGGCTACGGTGTGCATGTCCTTGTCTCCCCGGCCTGAAAGGTTGATGAGAATCGTCTGATCCTTACGCATCGTCGGTGCCAGCTTGGCCGCGTACGCCAGGGCGTGGCTCGACTCCAGGGCTGGAATGATCCCTTCGATCCGCGTCAGGGCGTGGAAGGCCTGAAGCGCCTCGTCGTCGGTGACCGCGTCGTAACGCGCGCGTCCGCTGTCCTTGAGCCAGGCGTGCTCCGGCCCGACGCCGGGGTAGTCCAGCCCGGCGGAGATGGAGTGGGTCTCGATGATCTGGCCGTCCTTGTCCTCCATGAGATAGGTCCGGTTTCCGTGCAGCACCCCCGGCATGCCGGCGCAAAGGGGGGCGGCGTGGTGCCCGGTCTGCAGGCCTTCGCCCGCCGCCTCGACCCCGTAGAAGGCTACCTCCTGGTCGTTGAGGAACGGGTAGAAAAGCCCGATGGCGTTTGAGCCGCCGCCAACGCAGGCGACCAGGGCGTCGGGCAGGCGGCCCGCACGCTCGAGCATCTGCGTGCGGGCCTCGCGCCCGATCACGGCCTGGAAGTCGCGCACCATGGCGGGATAGGGGTGCGGCCCCGCCACGGTGCCGATGATGTAGAAGGTGTTGTCGACATTGGTGACCCAGTCGCGCATGGCCTCGTTGAGGGCGTCCTTGAGGGTGCGCGAGCCGGAGTTGACCGCCACGACCTCTGCTCCCAGAAGACGCATGCGATAGACGTTGGCCTCCTGACGGGCCATGTCGACCTCTCCCATGTAGACAATGCACTCCAGACCCAAGCGCGCGGCGACGGTCGCGCTGGCCACTCCGTGCTGCCCCGCCCCGGTCTCGGCGATGATGCGAGTCTTGCCCATGCGCCGCGCCAGCAAGGCCTGGCCGACGGTATTGTTGACCTTGTGGGCGCCGGTGTGGTTGAGGTCCTCGCGCTTAAGAAAGATCTGGGCGCCACCGAGCTCGCGGCTCCAGCGTTCGGCATGG
>JAYEJW010000230.1:0-2603 GCA_034716535.1 Pseudomonadota bacterium | reverse complement strand
TTCTGCGAGACAACCCCCACATCGGACGACCCGGGCGCGTGCCCGATACCAAAGAGCTCGTGATTTCCGGCACGTCCTATATCGTGCCCTACCAGGTCAGGGAGAAACGCCTGGAGCTCCTGCGGGTCTACCACATGGCGCGGAAGTGGCCGGAGCGTTTTCATTAAGTAGCCGACACATGCGCCGCTGGATCCAAGCTGATAAGGCAAGGTACTACCAGGCGCACCTGGTGAAGGACCTGTTCGGGGAATGGATCCTGGTGTGCAGCTGGGGCGGGCTGGGAACGGCGCGCGGCGGCTACAGCAGTACGGGCGTAGCGTCCCATGAGGAGGGGCTGCGCAGGCTCGAGGCGCTGCACAGCCTCCGCCGTCAACACGGCTATCTGCCCGTGGACTCCCTGGCCGATCGACCCACGCCGGCGAAGCCAGCAAAAAGGTCCATTTCCCCAGCCGTCAGACGCCGCAACGACTCGGCGCAACAGGAGCTCGACCTTGGCACATGAGGCCACCCCCGCTGGATCAGAACTGAATGCCGCCTGACCCGCGATCACAGTCCAGGAATTTCTCTACACGGCTGTGGTGTCTGATCCAGTCCGCGGTTCTGGGGCAAATCCAGCCGGTAAGCTCCAGATCAACTTTCAAACATCCAGGAGGCGTTTCTCGTAGACATGGCTGATGCGCGCACCGTCCCAGACGTAGCTCAGGTGCGGTCCCTGCCGGCAGTTGCTGAGGAGCGGGGGACGGAAGACGGCGACACACTCGCTCTCGGTACGGCGCACGCTCTCGTAGACGATCCCCCCTGCGCCTTGGGCCCGCAGGGCGCCGCCCAGGGCTTGCCCCTCGGCGTAATTTTCGGGGTGATAGACACCAGGATAATCCCCCCGCAGACCGCGCAGGTCATGGAGCTCGCCGTCCAGATCGGTCAGGTAGACGCGCATGTCGAGCTCCATGGGGGGCTCCGAGGTGGCGCCCATGAACCGCTCCCGGTGGTAACGGGTCTCGGCCACCGCGGTCTCCAGCTCGGCGCCGGCGTAGAAGACGCCGTAGCTGCCGTCGCTGAATCGGCTCCCCTCCGGGTTGCGGTGCGTGAAGGCGGCCATGATGACGCTCGATCCGGGGCCCGCGATGCACTCCTCGACCGGAACCAGGTGAAGCTCGCCCACCTGATCCCGAATGCGCTCATTGGTCAGAGACTCCACCGCGATGACCGCCTCCAGATCTGCGGGATCGGCAACCCGCTGGAAGAGCTGGATCGGGGGAAAACGGCTCGGGATGATCCGATAGCAGGGAGACCAGGCGACCCGGCTGACGGGAAGGTCAGGCCCAGCCACCGCGCTGCACATCCAAGTACTGACGCACCACGAAAAGATCGCTCACGTTGCCCGAGAGCATCCGCTCCAGCGCCGAGTTCCCCCCGAACAGCATCGCCGCATTGGGCTTGCGCACCCAGGCATCGGCTGCCTGCTGATCCGGCAGCAGCATCTGTAGGGCCTTGTAGATGCCGAGCACATAGGAGATGCGCTCGAGTGCATCGCGCGGCAGGGCAACCTCCGGATCGCGCTTCCACTTGAAGAACGTCGAGGGGGAGGACAGGCCCAGCAGGGTCATCTGCTCCCGGTTATCGAGACCCCATAACGCGGCGATGCGGAAGAACGCCCTGAGCGCGGCGGGAGACATCGCCTTACGATCCAGCTTAGGGGATGGCTGAGCAACGGTACTCATAGCAAATACATCATATATACACTTATCATTTATAATAGTTCATATATAGATTATCAGCAACCTGAAGCCTCGCGAGTAGTCCGCGGTGCTTCGAGGACAGGGACCTGATCAAGGCGGAAGCGGAACGCTGTTTCGACAAGCGACAAGGTGAGGGGGAGTAAACTCTCCTCTTGCCATTCGCGTTGGGTTGTACACCCCAGCGGCCGGAAAACGAGGTTTCACCATGCAGACAGCCAAACAAGCGGTAACGCAGCTCCTGCAGCACTTGCCTGACGACAGCACGCTGGAAGACATCCAGTACCACCTGTATGTGCTGGAAAAGATCCGCAAGGGCCGGGACGACATCGCCCAAGGCAGATCCTACCGCCACGAGGAAGCCAGGCAGCGGCTCCGCCAATGGCTGGAGGGGTAATTTGGTCGGAAGGGGCGCTCGAAGATATTGACGCCATCGCGCAATACATCGCCCGCGACTCCCTTATCCATGCCCGACGGGTCGTCAGCGAGATTTTCGCTCTGGGCGAGGTCCTGTTGACTCAACCCGCATGGGCCGCGTGGTCCCTGAGCTCGGGCAGGACAATATCCGAGAACATTTCATCTACAGCTACCGCGTTATTTACGAAATCCAAAACGAGGATTTGCACGTGTTGGCGGTCATCCACGGCAAACGGCTACTGGAGTCCGTCGCGGACCGTTTCCCAAGCTAGAGGTAACCGTTCAGCCCCCTCGACCGTCTTTAGAGGAAAATTCAGTCGCCGAGGGGACAAATCTGATCTGATGTGGGAAGATCTAGTCCCAATCGAGTCACTCCCCTTCGACGGGACGATACGCCGCGGCGGACATGCAGTTCAGCGACCACGATCTCAAGCAACTTGACGAAGAGTA
>JAYEJW010000229.1:0-2613 GCA_034716535.1 Pseudomonadota bacterium | reverse complement strand
CGCGGCGCTGCTCGGATGTCGTTGTAGTTGCAGTACGATTCGAGGTGCGGAGCGAGAGGCGTCACCGAGAGGAAGAACGGCTGAATGTCGTCGAAGCTATCCACATCATGGATGAATCCTTCGGCGTAAGCCGCCAGCACGTCGGTCTGGTAGTCTTCCTCAGCATCGTGGTAGTACTGTGGAACGCCGTTGCTGCTGATGGTGTAGTCGTACATACAGTAGGTCGTAGGTCCAACTAACGAATACCAGTCGGACCATCCCGGCGGGACGTAGGTGGCGTCCTGGTAACCATTGAGGTACTTGCCGATGTGTCCGGTCCGATAGCCACCAGCAAGTAACCACGTGGCGATCGTGGATGTGTCGTCGAAACGATAGAACCCGCCGGCCGGCGGTAGGTTGCCCAGTACATTGTGGTTGTGCGGATAAAGGCCAGTGAGGTAGGTTGCTCTCGACGGACAGCACAGCGGGAAGGTAACGAATGACTCTGCAAATTCCACGCCCGGCTCAACCACGAACCGCTTCAGATGGGGCATCAGGCCATCGGGAAACTCGGGGCTCTGGAGCTCCAGAGCAGCACGCAGTGAGGCCGTATCCAGATCATCGGCCATGATCACGATGATGTTGGGCCTTGAGATTGCTTCGGCCGCTGAAACCTGGACCGCAGGCAGCGAAAGCAAAACGATGAACACGAAGGCTGGCGCGAGGCCGGTCCCAAGAATCGGTTTACAGAACATGTTCATGCTCGATCCGTTCCTTAAAAGCCCAAAGAGACAGCGTACGCTACTCTCATTTAAAGAAATTCTGTGCAATGGCGGCTCGGGCACGACCGACTTGAATAGTTGGTGTTTTCCGCACATCTCGATAAGAAAAAGGAATCTTTTGCAACACACCCGAGGAGACCCCATCGATGACATCTTAGGTGATTTCACGTAACAAAATTACCCGGTTACACGGGGCGAACCAGGATGTCCCACTTGGGTAGAGTGGGATTCCGATGAAGTCGGCTTTCGATGTCCTTCATGGCTTTCTTACCCAAAGAGACGGCGTTTGTCAACGAAGATGTCCGATTTTCTCAAGCGACCTTTCTGTGTGCTGACTCCTTGAGCTGAGCGTCTTTCGGTGGATTCAACCAAACCTCTCGGGCTGGTTCCCAGTTACGTGTGTTGCCCGACCAACGGTCCGGGCGCGCTGCTTTGGCGGCTTCATAAAGACGTTTCCGGTCGGCCAGGATAGCCGTGTCCTCACCCCGATGCCGTTGACCGCGTGTGACGTAGCGGATTGCGCTGTGGCGGTGTTCCTCGTTATACCACTGCACGAAACAGTGGACCCACTCCCGCGCCGCCGTCAGACTCTCGAACGGCTTGCCTGGATAGGCCGGCGTGTACTTCAGCGTCCGGAACAGGCTCTCTGAATACGGATTGTCATCACTGACCGATGGTCGACTGAAGGACGGCACCACGCCAAGCCGTTGCAGTGTCGTCAGCATCGTCGCGCCTTTCATCGGGCCGCCGTTGTCTGAATGCAGGACCAGGCCATCTTCGTGGATCCCTTCGGCCAGACAGGTCTTGCGGATCAGGTGACTGGCGTGTTCGGCTGTCTCGTCTTCATGCACCTCCCAGCCGACGATCTTCCGGCTGAAGATGTCCTCCACCATGTACAGCCGATAGAAGGTGCCACGAATCGCCGCGGCCAAGTATGTAATGTCCCAGCTCCACGTCTCGTTCGGTCCTCCAGCTTTGTATCCTTGCGGTTTGGGGACTTGCCGCGGTGCCTGTGCACGCCCACGCCGATGTTGCTGGTCGGCTTCACGCAGAATGCGATAGAAACTCGATTCCGATGCCAGGTACTCACCCTCATCCGCCAACCGAGGTACGATCTGCGACGGCGGCAGGCTCTGGAAGGCGGGCTCGTTGCACACCGCCAGGATCCGGGCCCGCTCCGCCGGTGAGAGCTTGTTCGCCGGCTCTCGGCAGGCGGCCGCCTCCCGTCGACGATCTTCCAGGCGCTGCTCTTCGCGCTGCTGTTCGCGCCATCGGCGCAGCGTCCGGGCGTCAATCTCGAGCACACTACAGGCACGTGACTGGCGAGCACCCGCCGCACAGGCTTCATCGATCAGGTCAATGGCCATCTGACGGTCTGCTGACATGATCAGTCTTCCCCGTCGTCCCCCCAGATGGCCTGGGCTTTTTTTTGAAGCACCAACAACGCTGCCGTTTCCGCCAGCGCCTTGTCTTTGCGCTTGAGTTCTTTCTCCAAGCGACGCGACTTCTTGCGCTCGACCTGTAGCTGACGTTGTTCGGCAGCACTGAGCTTTTTCGGGCCATCATTGCCCATACCATTACCCACAACTCTCCCCGATGCTGCGCTGAGCCTCGAGCGCGAGCACGAAATCGGGGACGCGTTGCAGACCGATCCAGAGCGTTTTCGGGCCTGGGAAGCCATCGTTTTTCCGGGTTAGGAAGCCACCGAGGCCGGCGACCATGCGCACCATGGTGTCCAGTGGCGGCGGCTCATCGGGCGGCGGTTTGCGCTGGGTGACCAGATAAACGGCCTTCCATTCCTCGTCGGCAAACACCGTATCGCAGGGCATCTCCGGGCAGTCGCGCCCGAGCA
>JAYEJW010000228.1:0-2626 GCA_034716535.1 Pseudomonadota bacterium | reverse complement strand
ACGCAGACTAAGTGGGATCCTTCGCCCCTCCGTATAGCCCAAGGCAAGCCAGAATTCTGCGCGTTCTGTCGGTGAAGACCGGAGGTCCGCTTCTGGCCGTTATGGAAAGCTTTCCATAACGGCCATTATGTGCAGTTCCCAATTATGTGCAGTTTCCGGCCTTGCGGAGGGACAACCCCAGCGTTTCCGGCGGTCTCGGGCCTGTAAGCAGTCACAGAGCTACACATAATTTCTGCAGTCTTCTGCAGTGGAGAACCCACTTGCGGAGACTGCTATGGAATCGATCCTTCACCTACACCCCACCGCCAAGGGCTGGCTGCTCGGCAGCCAGCTTAGGTCGTGCATCGATGCGTACGCCGATCATCTGAAGCGCGGCGGTTACGCGACAACCACCACCCACGAGCACATGTTGTGCCTCGCGCATCTTGCGCGGTGGATGCGCCAAAGCCGCTGCGAGGTCGAGGAACTTGACGAGGCCGCTGTCGGCCGCTTCCTCAACGAGCACCTGCCCGATTGCGACTGCCCGCAGCCTGTTTGTCGAAACCGGCGCGACCTGAGTGATACCTGCAGTCATTTGCTGCGCGTTCTGCGCGACAAGGGCGTCATTGCCAAGCCGGCGACCGAGGGCGGTCCGATTGAAGAAGAACTGCATGGTTTCGATGCATACATGAACCGTGTGCGAGGCTTGGCCGAGGGGACGCGCCAGGATCGCACGCGTATTGTGCGGCGCCTGCTGACGGAGTGTTTCGCCGACCAGCCGGTAGTGATCTCCACGCTGCAGCCGGCCGGCGTGCGTGAATTCCTCGCCAAGGAGCTCGAACGTCGCGGCAGCACCTCCCATGCCAGTGCGTTGGCCTCGGCACTGCGCGCCTACTTCCGTTACCGCACGGCCTGCGGGGATCAGGTCGCCCCCCTCCTCGGCGTGATCGCATCGCCGGCCCACTGGAGCTTGGCCTCGCTGCCACGTTCCCTCACCGACGAGGAGATCGAGCGGCTGCTCGCATCCTTTACCCCGGATCTGCCCTCGCCCCGGCGCGGCTATGCCATGGTGCGCTGCGCCCTCGATCTCGGATTGCGGAGCAGCGAGATCGCCAAGCTTGCGCTGACCGATATCGATTGGCAGGCGGGCACGCTCAGGCTGCGGCGCACCAAGTCACGACGCGAAGACATCCTGCCGTTACCGCCCACCACAGGCGAGGCGATCGCCGCGTATCTGCGCTTGGAGCGTCCGGCGAGCGTCAACCCGGCCGTCTTCGTACGCCACATGGCACCCTATGATGTGCCCATCGGGCCCGACGCGGTCCGCAAGGCCATCCGCCTTGCTTACCGGCGCATCGGCCTGACACACGGGCGTACACACGCGTTGCGCCATACCCTGGCCCGCCATCTGGTGGAATCCGGGGGCTCGATCAAGGAGGTGGCGGATGTGCTGCGGCACCGATCGCTGAACACCTCCCTCATCTATGCCAAGCTCGACAGCCGCAGCCTGGGTGCCGTCGCACTGCCCTGGCCCGGGAGTGCAACATGAGCGCTCCCCCCACGATGCAGGCGATGGTCTGCAACTACCTGGCCGAACGACGCCGTTTGGGATTCGAGCTGATTTCCTGCGGCCGTCTCCTCATGAGCTTCGCTCGCCATGTCGACGCGCAGGAACATGGCGGGCCGCTGACCGTCGAGATCATGGCCCAGTGGGCCAAGCAAGACAAATGGCAGCGGGGCGATCCTGCGACCTGGGCGCGCCGGCTCAAGCAGTTGCGGCCCTTCACCCGCTACCTGCGTCAGTTCGAGCCGTGCACCGAAGTGCCGGACGAGTCGATCTTCGGTCCCATCCAGGAGCGGCTGACACCCCATATCTACAGCGCGCAGGAGATCGTCGATCTGCTGGCCGCCGCGCGTGCCCTCAGGCCGCCTAATGGCCTGCGTCCGGCGACCTACGAAACCCTGTTCGGGCTCATCGCCGCAGCCGGACTGCGCCTCTCCGAGGCCGTCCATCTGCTGGAGGCGGATGTCGAGCTCAAGCGCGGCCTGTTGAGGGTTCGCAAGACGAAATTCGCCAAATCGCGGCAGCTGCCCTTGCATCCGAGCACGGTGGATGCGTTGCGCCGTTACCGAAACAAACGCAGCCATCATGTTGCAGTCACCCCCGAGATGCCGTTCTTCGTCTCCAGCAAAGGCAAGGGGCTGAGTCCACGCCAAGTCGAACGCGTGTTCGCCGCTCTGCGCCAACAGCTGGGGTGGGTGAGCCGTGGCGGTCACACTCAGCCGCGCATTCAGGACTTGAGGCATACCTTTGCAGTCCAGCGCGTGACGCTCTGGCAGACCCGCGGTGTCGAGATCGATCAAGCGATGCTGGCGCTGTCCACCTATATGGGACACGCCAAGATTTCCAACACTTATTGGTACCTCACCGCCGTCCCCGAACTGATGGCTGCGGCTTCCGGAAAGTTCGAGCAATTCGCCCGGAGGCCGGAGGTGGAAGATGCCTAATGCAGCCCAACGTCATACCATTACCCACAACTCTCCCCGATGCTGCGCTGAGCCTCGAGCGCGAGCACGAAATCGGGGACGCGTTGCAGACCGATCCAGAGCGTTTTCGGGCCTGGGAAGCCATCGTTTTTCCGGTTTA
>JAYEJW010000227.1:0-12946 GCA_034716535.1 Pseudomonadota bacterium | reverse complement strand
CAAGCTAACCCTCCGGGCGCTCCCCTGGTGTCCCGCAGCCGCGTTGCAGCGTTTGACAAGGGAATGGCCATTGCCTGCACGCCGCGCCTTACTGCGAAACACCAGGGGAACGCTGAATCCGTAATTAGAGTCCGCAGGCGGGGGTGAGATTTCGGTCACGACCGCCGTTCGTTCATCGGTGCTGTAGTAGCCAGCAAGGATTCCGCCGGTCTCTCGGGATCCAGCGGCGAGCGACATCTTAGCTAATGCCAGCGCCAACGGCCTACTCAAGTGCACCGCGAAGCGCCCGTCTGTTGACCCGAAGCGTAGCGTCGGCTCTGCCATTACCCCTGCGCCGTAACTTGTCGCAACCCAGGGAGTCCGTTCGCATCGGTCCGACATTCCAGCACATGTAGGCCTGCCGCTAACGCCCCCGTACACGCTCGCTCGATCATCTGCGCGGCGGCGGCAACTAGCAAGATAGTCGCGTCGTACCGAGCGGGAAATAGCGGGTGCCAGCAGCCTGGGGCGTCTGCTGCGCAACCACACTTAGCTTGGTCTACTGCCTCCCGCTCGGCCCACGGAGCGTAAGCAATCGCGAAGGCATCCGCCGGAAAGCATTTGCCCAAGGCAAAGAAGAAGTAAAGTCGACGTGCCTGCCAACCAACGGATATCGATACGTAGCGACGGATCCGACCGTCGGCGTAGGTGGATAGGGTCGCCAACACTTCATCCTCGGCCGTGCAATCAATCACGAGGTCACTCTCGGTCAATACCCGCGCGAGTGCAGGGCGAACCGTCGGCAAGGCCACTGGGAAAGCGCGTACGCGTGCAAACGGCGCGAGCCGGCCCAAGCGCGAGGCGAGAGCCGATGCCTTGCTGGCACGGACCTGCATTAACGCCAGAGTATGGCGGACAAGATTACCCGCTTCGAGCCGATCCGGATCGACCAAATCTAAGTCTTGCATTCCCCCCCGAACCAGCATCTCTCCGAGCGGCGCACCAACCGCGCCGACACCGATCAACAACGCTCGCGACGTGCGAACAGGTTCGGCGTATCGGCCTCTGGCACCAAGTACCGCAGCATCCCAGTTGTACGTTGGCTGCCACGTAATGGTGGCACCAGGGGCGAACGCCAGATGCACCTGCTGGCGTCGCCCGTACCGATTCGGACGGAATCCCTGGGGGGCCGCTGTATCCCCGCCGATCCGCGGTAATCGGATCGCCTGCCAGGTCAGTTGTGTGGGGGCTTCTCCGACACGGCCCGATACCGGGAATCCGAGCAGCAGCAGGTCCACGGGTCGCCGCCGACCCATCCAGGCCATCTGATCGATCATCTCCGCCCAGTCGAGGCCCAGTGTGGCGCAGGTCTGCACCAACTGCGCCCAGGTGCGTGGCGCTTTCCAGGGCGGCAGCACAGGCAGATCCGGCAGGCGCAACCAGGCGGCCCAAGCCGTATCTACGTGCCCAACTGCATCCCCCCAAGTGTACGTCACGAGCGGTCGCCAAGCCTCATCAAGGAACTCCTTTATCGCCAGCAGATCCGCGCGATCTGCAGCCGGCGCCAGAGTGGCGATACCCCAGGTGGGATTGGTCTTCTGCCACAACCCGAAAGTCCGCGCATTCTCCTGATGTGCCACGGTTAGTGGGCGCTCGTCCTCCTGCACAAAGCGCGGCAGCTCGAATGGATCACCCGGCTGGAGGAGTGTATTGGAGGCGGCTGCACTGACCCAACTCACAGCGCGTTGGAGATGCCAGAATAACCGCTCATTCGCGTCGCTCGGTTCGCGCCGATCACCCAAACGTGCAAACACCGACTGCGGTGTCACCAAGCAGAGCTTGCCGCGGCGGCACGGCCACTTGGGTCGAGGCGGCTCGTTGGCCTCCATGTGGGGGAAAGTGTGCACGAGACCGCCCTCGGCGGCCGGGTAGACATTGATCGCACCCTGAGGGTAAGCCGGGTCGATCCATATGTGCCAGGCGGAGGGGTTTGGCACGAATGTCGTCGACGCCAAGCCGGTATCGATCATCACGTGCAGCAGCCAGCCGCTGGAATAGCTGTGCCACTTCAGATCCTCGTTGAGGCGCACGGCGGCAAGACCATCAAGAGCACGCCGGCCGGCAAGCAACGCACCTGAGGGTGAAGGGGGCGATTCAGGCAAAGCGTGTACGATCTGGCGTGCTGCGCGTGGTTGGAACAGTGAAACCGGCGGCAGCCCCGCCACTGGCGTTCCGGGACTTACACCCATCTTTCGGCTCGGGGAACTTACTTTCGAGGAGTTCGCGCCACTGGCAGGCACTCGCCGTCAGATCTTTCTCATCGAGCGCGGTCCGGGCCGCTTCGGCCGCCTCGGCAACAGCATCGTAGAGTGCCTTGAAATCATCGAAGTCTACACGCTTGAGCACGTCGTGCTCGGGTACACCGTAGTCACGCAGTACCGGTGTGCGCTCGTCCAAGATGTCCGGCTCGAACCGCAATACGAAGTCCTCAAGGGTGAGTGTGACACCCTCAGCGACCGAGCCGACCCCGTCGGGACAGCACTCGCCGATGAGGCGCTCGAGCGAATAACCCTTGGGGTACTTGGGAAGCCCCTCCTGGAGCAGGCGCCACCACTTGATGGCTTTGACCAAATTGACGAAATGCTTGTTGCAAACGCGGTTCTTGTTGGCGGCCCAGGCGATCTGTGTGAGCGGATCGGTGCGCTGCCACTCCTGTGTATCCAGATCGGGGATGAGCAGTGGCTCTTTTTTCCAGGTCGGCTGCGCGGCTGCTTCCGCCAGGAACAGAGCGTTCTCACTCCACGTCGTACTGAGCAGCCAGTCGGCAGCCTCCTCCAAGTCGCGGTCGGTCTGGACCGCAGCTGAGCGCAGCGCCTTCTGCTGGGCCTCGGACGGTGCGGCCGTGATCACCAAGTCGAGTGCAACATAGGAGAGATTAATGCCGATGGAACGCCCCTGGATCTCGTACTTGCCATCGTAGTATTTCTTCACAAAGCCCTCGAAATACTCGAGGACCTGCTTGGGTGTCCATTCGTTGTGATCGAGATTGGACACGACGATCACATCCACATCAGAGCGCTTGTCGCCCTTGGGACGCACTGCCGTGGCGCGCCGGTAACTGCCCTGTATAAAGGTTGAAACCACCTTGTCTTTGTACTCGTCGTCCTCGGTGAGGCGCTTGCGCAAGGTTTTGTGGCCGGTGGCGGCATCGGCGCGCTGGGCTTTGGTTAAACGGATCTCCTTGAGAAAATCAGTGAAGTAGCTGGGCAGTTCCAAAGGGGTGTCTCCTTTTCAACGGGGCATTATGCGACTGGGTTGGGAGGGAGGCAGAGACTCGGCAGGTAAAGTCCGCTCTGCACGCCTTCCCAGTCGTGCTCGTAGAGCTGGATCGGCTGGAGCAGATCGCCGGCGACCTGGCCGAGGAAGAACAACAAAGCATTGGGGGCCGCGGCAAAAAGATGGACGCGTGCCCCACGCCCGATCAAACCGCGTGCTTGGCGCATACGGTCGAGTGCCTGAACCGCGAGGTGCTGTGCGTGATCGGGGCCCAGGATACTGTGGGGACCGACGCCCTGCTCGGGCAGCAGTTCAAGGAATATTACCGGGTTCAGGCCGTCTTCTTGGCAATAGGCACTCACATCCTCGCCGATGGCGTGGGTCACCGACAGGGCCACGACCACGTCGGCCGACCCGCCCTCGTTGCTACGGCGAATCTCGTTCCATTCCGGTAGGCCTTCGGACGTTATGCCCGGACGCCACGCCTCGCGGCCACGGCGGCCTTTCTGTACCGGAGCGACGCAGAGCCCACACTTGGCCGGAAGTCGGGTGCCGGCGAGATACGCCAGGGAGAGGTGGCACTCGAGGAGGATCTCATCGGCTGCCTGCTCGCGCACGACCTTGTCCAGGAAGTCGACCACCTCGGTGTAGACCGTGCCATTCCACAGCGCCGGCGCTCGAATGTAGCGGCCGTCGAAATGCTCGGCGACACATACATGGTCGATGCAATCGGCCTCCATGGTCTCGGCCCAGCGCATGTAGCTGCGCAGGCCGACGCGACGACCGATCGGGTCGAGGCATTCGCCTGCCACCAAGTCCTCGCGCGCGCAGATCTCCCTCAGCGCGTCGGCGTCGACATTGATGGCGCGCCGCTCGCACAAGAGCTTTCGGATCAGATCGTCGTAGGGGTTGACCCGCTTGGTTGGGTCGGGCGGTCGCAAGCCGGCGTTCTGCAACTTGGCGGCCATGTAGTCGAGCTGACGTGTGCAGGCGAAGAAATACAGTTCCCAGCGCACCCGGCGCGCGAAGTCGGCGAGTTCGCTGCCGTCGATCCCCAAGTGAGTACGCCATGCCTCACGGATCTTACCCAGCTTGGTGCCTGGGCCATCGGAGAAGAAGGTGTCTGGCAGTTTCCCGTCGGCCCTGATCGACTTGGCCAAATCGTCGGCGTCGTCCCACCCCCAGTTGCTGACCAGGATGAGCCGACATTGGTGCCCCGCCTCGTGCAGCGCCCGATATCCCTTGTGCATCTTTTGCAGCAGCGAAGTCTTGCTCCCGCGCGGAACCTCGAGGAGGAAATCCGAGGAGTACACCCCCTTGTGGTCGACGTGAAACTTCGCCTGCAGCGCGTCCACGTCATACTGCTCCGGCCCGTCGGCGATCCCGGGAGGATGGTAGAACAGCACGAGGTCATCGACGCCGATGGCCTGATCGTACTCATATGCGATGCGGGCGAGGTGCGGCGGGTCGGTATAGAGTTCGGTGGCCTTGATCCAAAACATCCGTCCTTGGAAATCATCGCCGTCGATCCGCGCGGCGACTTGGTGGTGAGCCATGTTTATTCCCTCCTGATGGGCCGAAAACTCATAGGGGGAAATTTGGCCGCGCGGACTCCTGTCAGGCCAGCAAATAGCTCCCATTGCTCAGCCGTGCTCAGGATCTCCCGGGAAGATATCGAACGTAACCCTCTCAAGCTCGTCACCAATTTAATTGAGTCGAATCTTCCGACCATTGATTTCAAACGAGATCTCAAATATCGGTTATTTTCCAACTTTGTCGCGCATGGATTTGTTGACGGATCTACGGCCGACCTTCACGTTAGCGACCGAACGTCGGTACTTATCCCTGGCCACGGTGTCTACCGAGACATCTTGTCCTTGGATAAGGTTGCGCAGGGCATTGGTGGCCGCCGTCCCGCCTTTTCTCCCTTTCTCAGGAGCGTCCACATTCGCCAGCCGCACAGGGTGTTTCCTGCTGGCTGTCTCGAAGGTGTCTCCGTCGATAACGCGTGTTACTTTCTCTTTTCTGGACATTGCTTGAATTTCCTACATGGATTTGACGAAAGCCCCTTGCGGATGCCTTACTGGTGTATGCGGCTGGCTGTGGCGCGTGCGGACATGGCCGAGAAAATTTTCTCAGGAGTGTCCGAAGGAGTGCCTGGACACCGCAGATAGTAGTGAGAGACAGGAACTAGACAGTTGGCTGAACACGCACCGGACGACCACGCATCCATTGATGAAGCAGTGGCGGCTCTTGAACAGCTTGGGACCGCAGATAAGGTTCGCCTCGAAAAAATAGCCAGAAACCGGGTGCGCGGCCTGCGGCATGTCGATTGGACCGATGTGCTGCAGGAAGCCATTGCGCGCATCATCGAGGGAACCCGGAAGTGGCCCCGCCAGGTGCCCTTAATTTCCTTCTTAGCCGGCGTGATGCGAAGCATCGCAAATGAACACTGGGAGCAGCATTCCCGAACAGCGGCGGCCGGTATCGTCTCGGAAGTAGACGCACAGCCCTTCGGTGAAACGGTTTCTGGTGGGATTGTTGAGGCTGTGCCTTCTGGCAATCCAGGACCAGACCGAGAACTTGAGGCAAAACGCGAACTGGAAGCTATCGAGGAATTGTTTACAGACGATGAAGATGCGCTCGCCATCGTCATGGCCAGGGCGGAAGGTTATTCTCAGTCCATTCTGCACGCATCAGATGAAGACATCGCCGAGGAAACCCGGAGCGCTGGGAGAGACTCCGAAGCCGTGGCCGATCAGGTTGGAAGCCTTATTCAATCCGTCATCAAAGGCCACCGCCAGAAAAAGCTGCGTGCCGCGCAAGAGGGATACCGCCAGTCGGTCACCCGTCAGAAGCGCCGCAGTTACGCGGTTCCAAACACTCCGGCAGAGCGCCGGGTGCTTCTGGATAACATTTTGTCTAATCGAAGTAACGTGCCCAGAGAAATAACAATGGCCTTCCGTGAAGGGGGGCAGATGTCGGAAGACGATGTGATCAGCATTCTTGAGGACCTGGCCGAGTTTGGGTTCCTGGGCGAAGAAGACGAAGGCGGCGCTTGATGGTCCATCGTTCGCCGGAAGCCTTGCTTGAAGAGCTTGGCATCGCTGAACCCAGCGAAATCGACATAGAAGCCATTGCCTATCACTGCGGCGCCGTGGTGCGTTACCGCCATCTCGACGGTTGTGCTGCACGGATTATCGGACGCGGAGACCAAGCGGTCATTTCCGTAGAGACGCACACGAAACGAGAGCGGCAACGATTTTCAATAGGTCATGAGTTAGGCCATTGGGTGAGAGACCGTGGAAAAGCGGTCTACCTGTGCCAAGCTGCCGATCTTCGTTCTCCATGGAACAATCAGCAGAATCCGGAGTCACGAGCGAACGACTACGCTGCGAATTTGCTCATGCCCGCTTTCATGTTCAGATCTGCAGCCAAAGGCCGGCCAATGACGTTCGAGACCGTCGGCGATCTGGCTGAAGACTTTCAAACCAGTCAAACCGCTACCGCTATACGGCTCGTCCAGCTTGGTTCTTATCCTGCTATGGTTGCCTGCTATGGAATGGAAGGCCGCCGCTGGTACAGCGCAGGGCCAGATATCCCCTATTACCTCCGGCCACACAGAGAGCTTAGCCACGACACGGACGCCTTTGACTTACTTTTTGGAAAAATCGGCTCGACACGGTCCCGGTTGTCAGATGCAGCATCCTGGATAGATCACCGGAGTTCCGACCATTACACCGTCCATGAGCAGTCGATCCGAATCAGCGATGATGCGGTTTTGGCACTGATCTGGTGGAAAGATGAAGCACAGCTCGTTGACCTGATGGATTATTAACCACCACAGCTGAAGCTTGTCTCTCATTGGTCAGAAGAGCATTCAGTCATCTACCCCATCCCCAAGGCCATAATCGCAGCCTTGGTCGGCGTGTCGTAGAATTGCCATTGGATTGCGGTCAGGATGGCGTCGGGGACATCGGCGACGTCCCGTTTGTTCTCGCTGGGAATCAGGATACGCTTGGCGCCGGCCTCGACGGCGAGTTGCATCCGCTCCGGGAGCGACGAGACCTTCAGCAGCATGCCCTGGATGCTCATCTCGCCGAGGATCACGGTCTGGTCCTGGACAGGCTTCGCCAGGATGGTCGAGACCAGGGAGACGAAGAATGCCACCGCGGTCTCAGAGCCCTCTTTGGCCTGGTTGAGATTGATCGCCTGGATGCTGAAGTCGTAGCCCTTGAGATCGTGATTGATGCCGAGGTTGCCCAGATTGGCCTTCAGGTAGGCGTCCGCGGTCTTGATGGCCTCCTTCATCTTCGACGAGAGGTTGCCGAGCGGGATGATGCGCCCGGAGCCCCGGTTCATCTGGGTTTGCAGCAGGAATAGGGCGAGGCGGTTGTCGCTTGCATCCGTGCCGATGGTATAGACGCTGCCTGGCGGCAGACCACCTTCGGCGATGATCGCGCCGCCGCCGGACTCCGGCACGGGCACAAAGGTCTCCTGACCCGACTCGCGGTCGATGTAGGAGAAGCTGGTATCCCAGTACTCGAGGCCGCCCATTTTCTTGAGCTGCTCCTTGACCCGTCGGCGCATCTCCATCGCGTAGGCGAGGTACTCCTCCATCTCGTCGCGCGCTACCTCTCCGTCGGGGTGCAGCAGCTTGATCAGGCCCGAGACGATCTTCCGCACCGCCTTCTGATCCCGGCCGCCCAAGTGGCTGCCGAAGCCGAAGTCGCGGTCGGCGTAGTCCACGTAGCTGCGCTTGCGTAGCTCTCGGAAGACCTCGGCGAGGTAATCGGTGACCAGACCGAAATGATCGGTGTAGGCGTCGTCGGAGGTCTTCTGGAACTCCCACCCCGGGATGTAGGCGTGGATGCGGTCGTAGAAGGCCGTATCCATCTCCTTGGGCATGGGATAGAACAGGTTGGAGGTCCGGACGATGGTCTCGATGTCGCCGTCGATGTTGCCGACGAAGACGATGGACCCTTCGGCGTTGATGATGTCGCGTCCGCGGCTGAAGGCCCCGTCTTCCATGTAGCCCTTCATGATGTTGATACCGCTCTTGTCGGTGAAGCGGATACCGGCGGCCTCGTCGAAGGCGACCACATCCCAGAGGCACACGAGCCCACGCTGGCCCGTCGACAGATTCACAAACATCTGCGCGGTGGTCGTCTGGCCGCCGGAGACGAGGTGGCAGTAGGGGCTCATCTGCTGGTAGACGAAGCTCTTGCCCGTCCCGCGCGGACCCAGCTCCACCGAGTTGAAGTTCTTCTCGACGAAGGGAATCATCCGCAGCATGTAGTGCAACTTGCGCCGTTGCGTGTAGTAGGGGTGGTTCGGCTCGTACCCCATCGAGCGCATCAGCAGGTCGATCCACTGGTCCCGCGTGAAACGGCGTCGCGCCTCGATGAAGCTGTCGATGTTGCGATTCGAGAGCTGGATCGGACGAATCGCGTCGACGAAGAACGGGCGGTTCTGTCCTTTGAAGATGAAGGAGTCGTCGTAGCGCAGCGTGACCTCGGCCCAGATCCCGCCGAGCAGGAGCCGGTCATGGGCACGGACATCTGAATCCTCGACGTTCAAAAAGTCCAGATTCAGACCGGACAGGCGCCCCCAGTACTTGTCGTGGGTCTCGACCAGCTTGACGTCGATCTTGTCGATGACATCAAAGGTCGTGTGCTGCTTGATCGCCGACTTGACCGCCTCGCGTTCGTCGGGCTTGACGTACTTCGAAGCCAGGGTCTCCCGAACGAACTCCAGGCCCTCGTTGATCGTGTCCTCGTCCGTGGAAGCACAATACTTGCCCAGCAGGAACTCGATGACGAAGGCCGGCACGCCGAAGGACGAGCGCATGCGCCGCAGCAGGTCCTTGCGTACCACCAGTCCGGGGAAGACCTCGTTGGCGACGCGGTCGAGGTCATCAAGGGCGATCGGGCCGTCGTTCATCACGTACCTCGGTTACATGTCTCGGCCAACCGAGAGCTTGATTCCCCCCGGTGGAAATTGCTCAGCGGTGTCCAGGTCGCGGATGTCGAGGTCGAGGAGCTCGCCCTTGGTGAAGGATTTCGCTGTGTGAAAGAACAGCGTCACGCTCTTTTCCCCATCGTCCGCTTCGATGCGGACCTCCTTGGCCTTTGGCGTCGCGAGAACAGACTCCGACGCGCTACCTGCCCGACGCACATCCAACGCGAGGGTGCGGCCGGTCTCCTTTAACAGAGACATCTGTCCAGGGGCTGACCCTGCCGCTGGAGTTGGCCGCAAGACCACCTTCACCGCAGTGCGGGTCAGCTCGTAGGTCGGCAGCACCACCTCGATTCCGATGCGTTTCTCCTGTTGCGCCTGACTCTTGGAGACCAGGTGCGGGATGACCAGCTCTTGGAGCGCGGCGCCGCCGTGCGAGAACGACTTCTCGGCCTTGAAGAAGGCCAATCCCGGCGGGACGGCGACTCGGACCGTCGGGTCCCAGGCGCTCGGAAAGCTCGCGAGCGGGATGTCTGCCGTGGCTGGAATCAGCGCGAAGCGCTCCTTGAGCAGATGGCACCATTCCTTGTCGCAGGGGACCTCCTCGGGGAGCTTCGATTCTTCCAGCAGGATGAACCCGTGGTCGGTCACCAGGTGGACCTCCGGGTAGCCCCAGCGATGGAGCTTGCGGACCAATCGCGCGAGGCGCTGAATCTCCAGGTCCACATGGCGAATCAGGTTGTCGCCGCTGCCGTGCCCGATATGGTCGACCTGATCGTGCCCAAACACGACCAGCAGGTTTCCCGCATCTTCGGGGGCGGCGGACAATGTCTCCAGATCGTCGATGTCGCGGCAGTCCGCGCCGAAGTCCGTCATGAATGCCAGGCGCTGATCCCGCTGGGAACAGTCCTTTCCGTTGACCATAGGCCGGACGGACTTGCCGTCGATCTCCATGGTGAGCTTTGCGGATGAGAGCGGCATCAGGGCCGTCATGCCCACCGCAGTGATGGTCGGAAGCTCCGCGCGCATCGGTTCCACAGTCACTTCTAGGCCACGAAGGGCATCCCGGATCGCCAGTGCGCAGTCGAAACGCAGCGCGTCGACAATCACCACGGCGCGGCGCGTCGAGCCACTCCACAGGTCCTTCTCCAGTTTCTGGGTGACAGTGGGGAGCTTCGGGATGTCCGCGACGGCCTGTTCCGCGAACGTGCTGAAGAAGCGGCCGTTCAAGGCGTTGGTGTACCCCGCGTAGTACCGATCCGCGACAGCCGCAACACCGGGAAGACCCTTCTCGTCGGCATCGCGGCGGAGCGCGATGTGCGCCTGGTCCACGAGCCCGGCATTGCGCACATAGACCCGCACCAGTTCGGCGGCATCGTCCGCAGCAGCGACGCCCTGTCCTGCCTGGTGGCAGGCATCCAGAAAATCCGCCAGGCGCAGCAGCAAGGACCAGGCGCCGACGGGCTGGTCGCTCGCTCGGCTGTACTCGGCCTCCAGCTTGATGTGCTCTCGATGGGCCGCGAAGAAGGCCTCGGTCGCCGATGCCTTCGAAGCCGCGTCGCGCAGCGCATCGAGGGTCTGCTCCCAGCGCAAGCGAACCAGGTGCGGGAACGCGAACGACCGTCCTTCGCGCTGCGCCGCCCACGCGCTCAGGTCCACATCCTTCTCGACCTCGCTAATCCAGTGATCCCAGGCGGCTCGCCCTTCGGAGTCCCGCAGCCAGCGTTGCAGCAGCTCCGAATAGTGAGCGCGCAGCGCCGCCGGCGGCAGCCGGTCGAGGAACGGGAAGTCCGCGGGCTCCTGATAGCCCAGGTAGGTTTCGGTCAGCGCCAGCACGGCGACGAACGACTGGATCCAGCTTCCGGGTGACTCGACCGGCTGCGAAAAGCCGTAGCGCTCGGCAACCGCGGTCAGCAGCTCCGCGCAGAGCCCGTGCCCCTGAAGGCTGCTCCATTCAGAATCCGGTGAAATCGCGACGGCGATGATCGCTTGGTCAAGATCGCCCAGAAGACGGGCGCGAACCAGATCCGGCGTGAGCTGCGCCTGCCAATAGGCGGGGGGCTGCTCGGCGACCTTGGCCACGTACTTGGCCAGCAGCGAATCGAAGCCGCCCGTGTAGAGCATGCGCTGATCCGACGGCCCGGTCGGCAGCTTGACCCCGACCTGGCGCAGGAAGCGGAATAGAGACGGCCGCTTGCTGCCGACGCGCCAGATGACACCGGCGACTCTGTATTCCTCCAGCAGCTCCAGGTGGTACTCACCGTCGTCATCCGGGCCGTCGAGGCGATCCTCGGACAGCGGCAGATAGAGCAGGAAGCGTCGGTCCTTGCGCTCCTGCTCGGACAGGCCGGCCAGCTCGGTGTGCACACGGTGCTTCAGCCATACCTGACCGTGGAGTCGGTCTGGATCGTAGGCAAGCAGGGTGAACGGAGCTGATGACATGCCCGCGAGGTGTTTCTCCAGGCCCGGCAGCAGACGGGCGAACTCCCGCTCGGGATCAAACCACAGGCAGACACGCGCGCGTTTCTCGTGCTGGAAACGCTGGCTGATCTGGCTGATCAGGGCCTGGAGGATCATGGGTTAACCGCCAAGGCGCCAAGGACGCCAAGAGAGATCTTCTTGATGGAAGGTGTCAGAACAATCCGCTTGATGCCCGATTTCAGTAGAGGAACATTAAAGTTGATGAGTAGCCCCAGAGGCAGGTTGAGGGCTTTGAGATAGGAGATGACCTGGGCATCGTGTATTGGCGCTAATGCGTCTACGGCTTTCAGTTCGACAATGAGCCGTCGATCGACCAGCAAGTCGAGCCTGGTCGTGCCAACATCCTGCCCCTTGTACTTGATAGCCACCGTAACCTGACGCTCGCATGTGATACCTCTGAGCTTGAGCTCTACTGCCAGAGCCTCCTCATAGACCGATTCCAGATAGCCGGGACCAAGCAGGGAATGGACCTCGATAGCCGCGCCGATGACTGAGTACGCCAACTGATCGATTTCCGCAGCCGGCTCCACAACACGACTTCCCTTGGCGTCCTTGGCGTCTTGGCGGTTCATATCACTCTTTCCACGCGCAGCACCCGGGCGGTCTGGAGCGGCAGGATGTTGACGGCGACGCCGTCGTCCAGGTCGGGGCGCCAGCCGGTGGGGAGCTGGTCCTCGGACTTCCATGGGGTGCGGATGTGGCAGTCCCCCGGGGCCGGATCGCCGTTGACACCTTCCTGCACCCACTGTAAGCGTTGGTCGAGGGTCTGTGCCTCTTCGAGCTTGGCCTGCCACTCCTGACGGTCCTCGGCGCGGCCTTCCTGGGCGGCGAGTCCGGCCTCGCGGCGGAAGTGGGCGATGGCGTCGCTCAGGTAGCTGCCGCGCAGCTTGGCCAGGCGGTCATGGTCGAGCTTGTGGTAGTGGACCAGCGCGCCGAAGGCACAGGCGCCGCGTCCCTGGCTGCTGGCGATATGCCAGAGGATGGGCCGCTTCTTGTAGAGCGAGGCGTGGTAGTCGAAGTAGACGTCTTCGAGCCATTCGCCAATGCCCTGGACCGAGCGGTAGCCCTTCACCTTGCGCTTCAGCTCGTTGGTGATGTCCACCTCGATCTGGTTGCTGTCCTGGTCGGGGAAGAGCGCGGCCAGCTCGCGTCTCGCGCGGTCGAGCAGGGGCGGCTCACCACCGGCGGAGTGGAAGGGTACGATGCCGTCCTCGTCGGCCTCGATGACGCGCTTGACGGCGTAGGACAGCAA
>JAYEJW010000226.1:0-2633 GCA_034716535.1 Pseudomonadota bacterium | reverse complement strand
CTGGGACCGGCACGAGTCTCCTCCCGGCTTCATCGCCCAGCTGATGCAGTCCGCGGGTGTACCGATCGACCGCTACTCCTTCGAGACCGTCGAGACCATGAAGGACCGCGCGGAGATCTGGGGGTGGCGGCGCGAGCTGCAGGTCGCGCGTGCACGCCTCGCCGGCGCGACCGAGGCGCAGGCGCAGGCCAGCGTGCCCAAGGTCGATCTGAAGGTTTTGGACGTGAGCTTCGATGCCATTCCCGACCGAGAGGAACGCGAATATTTCTTGAATCTTCCTACGTCCTTCGTGCTGCCTGACGAGGCCGTGGACCGGTTGCGCGATGTCGCGGGCCGGCTGCTTCGCCAGTCGGCGGAATACGAGCTGGTCGTTCGCGATCTCGGCGGCGGGCGTCCCAAGTAACCCGCCGTGCCGTCGCTGAACCCACATCGCAAACGCTGCTCGGCGCGTGACGTCCGCGGCGCCGAGAGAACAGGATGAACGGGGTGACGGACTCGGGAACCGATAAGGCCGCCGGTCGGTTCTCGCTGGTGGTGGGCGGCCCTTTCCACGCGATACTGCGCCGCCTGCGGCTGACGGCACCGGACCAACTGCCCACGCAACGTGCCGCCCTCGGCCTGGCCTTGCTCGCGTGGCTGCCCCCCGCGCTGCTCGCGGTCTTCCAATCGCTTACGGACGATCGTTACTCGGGCTGGGGATTCTTCACCGATTGGATGGTCTACACGCGCTACCTGATCGCGATCTGGATCATGATCGCGACCGAGCGCTACGCCGACGGCCGTCTCATCACCCTGGCGCAACACTTCCGTGATGCGCGGATCCTATCCGATGCGGACCTGCCGGCGTTCGAGCGCGCACTCGGCATCGCCGACCGCCGCTCTGGCTCCGCGCTCGCTGAAGTGGTCATCCTAGCCGCGGTGCTAGTTGGGGCGGGCGTGAGCACTCATCTCACAGTGGATCTCGTGGGTTCAGGTTGGGAGGGTAGGGAGGTAGGCGGCGACGTCCTATTGTCCTGGGCCGGGGAGGCCGCCCGCTTTCTGAGCACTCCCCTCTTTCTCTTCCTGGTGCTGCGCTGGATCTGGCGTTTCCTGGTCTGGACCGCGTTGCTCTACCGCATCTCGCGGCTTCCGTTGCAGCTCATGCCCCTGCATCCGGACCGCTCGGCGGGGCTCGGCTTCCTAGCGATCTATCCCAGCATCTTCAGCGGCTTCCTGTTCGCCCTGAGCTGCGTGGTGGCTTCGGCCATGGTGACAGACATCGCCCTGGAGCATCCCGGGGCGGAGGCCGTCTGGTTTGTCCTGGCCGGTTGGCTCTCCATGTGCTCGGTCCTGGTCCTAGGCCCCTTGCTGGTGTTCGTCCGACCGCTCTACGCGGTGCGGGAGCGGGCGTTGATCGAGTATGGCCGGCTCGCGAGCCGACACCACCTCGCTTTTCATCGCAAATGGCTCGGTGAGGGTAGGAGCGGCGAAGAGCTCCTGGGGTCCGCCGATCCATCCTCGGCGTCGGACCTGAACGCCACCTTCGAGGCCATACAGCGCCTGCGCTTCGTCCCGGTGGATTTCCCGGCGGTCCTGCAGCTGCTGATCGCGGCCGGCGCCCCGTTGCTCGTGGTGGTCGCCACCCAGATACCGTTCGGCGACCTGATCAAGTGGATCTTCGGTACGATCGTCTAGCTACCGGGCAGTGCGGCTCCGGTCCCTGACTTACTTACCAAGATCTGGCGAGCGGCGGCATGGACATGGCTAGCCCGACTTCGACTATTCAGCTGTGGTTCTCGTCGATGCGGGCGTTTTGGGGCCGGCCATACCCTCTATCGCTGTTTGGACAAGTTGCTGGTGCACAAGAAGGCGTTGTTCTCCTACCTGCAGGCGCGCTGGCGCTCCCTGTTCGATGCGCGCTTCGAGGTCCTGCTCTACGATCTGACCGGCACATATCTTTAGTCCGACCCTCCCGGTTACGGCAAACGCCAACATGGTTACGGCCGCGACAAAAGGCCGGACTGCGTGCGGTCATCGCCTTGATCGTGACTCCGGATGGTTTTCCGCCCTGCAGATGGTCGACGTGCACCTGTCCACGACAGACGGACGCACCCTGATTCTCTCCCGCTACACCGAGCCGGCGAAAGACCAGCAGCTCCTGCTGCAGCAACTGCGCCTGCAGCTCCCCGAACAACCGCCACCGAGGATCACATCTGCGGATTCCGCAAAGAGCGCCTGACACCGACCCGTAGTGCCGACCTTTTGCTTCCGTAAACGGAAAAACAAGGGCTTACGCCGCTATTTCGGTCGAACAGTCGAAGACGGGGTAAGACTCGGTTTATCTCACCGGATTTTCTCGAATTGAGTCGCGCACGGTCTCCCGTTCTGATTCGCCTGCGTCGTCTTGCCCTGGGAAGTTTGACGCTCGCCGGGGTGGAAGTAAGGAAATACGTATCCATACACCGGGTTGATGTCGGCGGGGCCGGACATCCCGGTGCCCGGCGCAATGGCTCTCCACGGCTTTCCGGGGCCAGCCCTGGCTCGGTAGTCTCCGGCGATGCCCGCCGCGTTACCTGGAACGGGCTGATGGAGCACCGCTCAAAGCTGGGATAGGTTCACGGTGTCTCGCTCTCCCGCCCAGGCGGCATCCAGGC